>CAYJMA010000001.1:0-73917 GCA_964371475.1 uncultured Rikenellaceae bacterium
ACCTTAATAAACAAACAAAAGAACAAAGTGTCGCATTTACAACTTTAATCTGCGTATAAAGGCTTCGGAGGCTTCTCAGGTGGGTGAAATCAGACAGACACACACACACATTTAATTACCTCGCCCCCACATTTCTATACACCCAAAACCTACTATGGTAACAAGCTGCACCCACAAGAATCTCTACATCAAACCATTAAAAGTTAGATGCTTGTGGTAGAGTAGTCCTGCCACTTTTCGAGGCAAAGGCGAAAATCATCAGGGTAGTCGCTCTCGAAAAGCATCTGCTGGTGAGTGATAGGGTGCTCGAATCCAAGGGTTAGGGCGTGTAGACCGTGCCGTGGCATAAGTTTGAAGCAGTTGTCCACAAACTGACGGTACTTTGTATATGTTGTTCCACGTAGGATTTTGTCTCCACCGTACCTTTCGTCATTGAATAGTGGGTGTCCGAGGTGCTTCATATGTACTCTGATTTGGTGAGTTCTACCCGTTTCGAGCCTGCACTCTACAAGCGATACATATCCCAGAGATTTAAGTACTTTGTAGTGAGTTATAGCGATTTTGCCGTTACCACTGTCGTTTTCGTTGAGCACCGCCATTTGTAGTCTATCCTTTGCACTGCGACCGATAAGAGTGTTGATCGTTCCCTCAGCATCATTTGGAGTTCCCCATACAAGAGCGTGGTATGTTCTTGAAGTGGTGTGTTCGAAGAATTGGTGTGCAAGGTGGGCGTGAATATCAGGTCTTTTGGCGATGACCAGTAGCCCTGAGGTGTTTTTGTCGATGCGGTGTACGAGTCCTGCACGTGCGTCGCACCCGTCGCCAAAGAGCGGTTCATCTCTTAGGTGGTATGCCAGGGCATTGACGAGCGTACCTGAGTAGTTTCCGTGCCCTGGGTGTACTACGAGCCCGGCAGGTTTGTTAACCACGAGCAGGTATTGATCTTCAAAGACGATATTCAGTGGGATGTTTTCGGGCGTGATGACGATTTCTCGTCGTTCGTAGGGCATCATAATTTGTACTTGGTCGTATGGTTTGACCTTGTATGATGCTTTGACTGGCACTCCTGCAACCATTACGTATCCATTATCGGCTGCATTTTGTATTCTTGCTCTTGATGTATTTTCGAGTTTGGTGGTTAGGAACTTGTCGATTCTGAGCAATCCTTGTCCTTTGTCGACTGTTATTGCGAAGTGTTCAAATAGTTCTTCTTTATCGTCTATTTCTTCTTGTCTGTGCATATTGTTATATATTATCTTCGATTAGGTTAATTTCCTGTTGTGTTAGTTCGTAAAGTTTGTAGACCATTTGGTCGATTGTGTGGTCTGTGGAGTTGTTGTGATCTCCTCTATCTCCGTTAGAGAATTTTCGAAGATGTGCCCCAAAATATTAAAGTCTACCTCCGTCGCAAAATTATAACCCTCACTCGGCTTTAGACTATAACCCAAACACTGTACAAAAAGATCCCGTAAAAAACCCCCCTGATACTCCTCCTCCCGTATGCTACGCAATTCATCCTGCTTCGAGTAGTTGAGAAAATGTGCGCTGTATCTATCATACATAGCTCGTAAATGCTCGCCATTGAGCCCTTTATGCTTCTCAATATATTTGCCTATCACTGCTCTTTGGAACATACTCATAGTTTTGTCTATCGTTGTTTGTAATCTACTACTAAAAAAACAAAAGTACAAAAAATTAACTCAAAACAGAGATAAGAACCTAAAAATTACACTCAAAGCATCTCAACACTAATCATATTTGAGGTTTAATAATATGACAAGCAGACGCATTGCTTTTTGTAGGGAAGGGTATGATAATCTGAAAAAAAATTATTACTTTTGTAATTGAAATTATAATAAAATCAAGGAACAGATATGAAAAAACTTATACTTATCATTGCTCTTATAGCCATCTTCTCTACCACCACTGACGCTCAAGCACAACGTGGAAGGTATCAATACGAAACACTAAACTTCTGGTATCAAGGCGAAGCGGCTGTTGCCTACGGGGTCGGTGTCGGCACGTGGCGTATGGATAGACTCAACCTAACAACGGTTCACGGAATTAACATACTAAGATATGCTTTTGTGGGTATCGGTGCAGGACTCTCAATCTGGATGCCAAAAGATGCAGGTGCTGAACTATACCTACCAATCTTTGCTAATCTCAAGGGATTTTACCCTCTGAGTCGTAATGTCTCGGCACTCCTATCTGTTGATATTGGTGGTACAATTGCACTTACAAACGGATTTAGATACTACGACTCGTTTATGATATCACCATCTGTTGGTATCTCACTATGGGAGAGACTAAACATTACGGTGGGCTACGAAAATAGCGCAATAGAGTTAGTTGAGGGTCGCTACACCGATTTTGGTGCAGTAATGTTCAGACTTGGTGTGCAGTTTTAGATTGTAGAGCATTTTGAGCATTTACAGGTGCACCACAGAGGGATGCTCAATGATTTGTCTCACTACTGGTTTCTCGGGTTTATGTATGCACATACATCGTGAGTCAGAGAAGAGAAGTTAGAAAAAGTGCAAAAGGTCGCCAAGTAATGATGGCGACCTTTTTGCTGTTTCTTACCAATGGTTTAGCAACAACCAACCAAATGCAACCGAACGACACCCACAAGCGCGGCTGCAACAATACCCGCTTATGCTCATTTTGTGCATCCCACTGGTGCCTCACTCCATTATAGTAGTATGCTCTAAGCATAGCCGTCATTAACATCCTAACAAATAATTGTAGAAGATGATGTGATCTTGGATTCTGTATAATAAATCTGCTTGCAACATATAAACAAAATACACCAACACACTCTATTTGACACCAATGCCAGTGTTAGAATACACCACTAAGATCTAAGATCTAAAATCGAAAAATTGAATTTTTATGAAGTAAAAATATAGGATTTATGAAAAATAATGTTAAATTTGTCTGTGATAAGTGGCTGTTATTTTTACTGAAAGTTACTATATTGTTTAATATTGTTTAATATTGTTTAATATAATCAAAGTACAAAGTTATGATTAAAAAGATTACTCTATTACTAACAATTCTATTATGCACTACCGCAACACTTCTTGCACAAGATTCTAAAAAATATGCTGTGCTGTTAGACAACTTCTCACATCCAGCAGGTGTTACAAGGCAAGAGTGCGAAATGGTGCGCACAGCCTTTCTCGCCGGACTTACACAAAGTGGAAGACTCAGTGTGGTCGATGTTGCCAATGTACAAGCAAGAGAGCTTAGCGAAAATCATAATGAAACCCCGTCGATCGAAAATATCTCTCGACAGTTTATGGAACAGACAGGAGGCACAAGACTTATATCCGCAACTGTTACCAACGTCGATGCAGTGAGAAAACGTGACAGTGATGGCGATACATACTATTCTGGCATTGTCGTCTTTAGTGTCAATATTATTGATCTAACAACCGGAAACAGTATTGCCGGAGAGAGATACAATTTCTCGGACTATAGTGCCAAATCGGGAGATACTTACGATGAAGCTGTTGTTAATACAATGTCATCAGTTCAAAATGCAGTAGAGAAATTAGTCGATGCACACTTTAAGGTGCAGACAAAAATTCTGCAAATCGAAGAAACCGCTGGTAAAAAAGCAAAGAGTCTATATATCAATATAGGAAGCTCAATGGGGATTGAACCAGGACAGATCTTCTTGGTGTACTATACGCAAAATATAGCAGGGGTCGAATCTCGCAAAGAAGTTGGCAAGATTAGTGTAAAGGAAGTAAATGGAGCCGAGATCTCACTATGTAGAGTAGCAAACGGAGGAGATCAAATACTTGAACTCTATAACAAAGGGATTGAACTAAAGGTGGAATCGGCAGGCAAGACATTTTTCTCAGGATTTTTTCAATAGACCAATAACATAAAAAAAATGAAAAAGTTATTATTAATTATTTTAGGACTGCTTCTCGTAATTCCTGCAAGTGCGCAAGAATATACAGCAGATGCTGAACTACTATCGGATAATGGTAGTACAATTGTGGTTGTAAGCTCGGGAATGCACAAACAGAAAAAAAAGGCGGTGGAAATGGCTGTTCGCTCAGCATTCTATACATACCTAACTGCTGGTATTGACGGTGTGAGCGATAGTAAACCACTCATTGATCCCAAACTCGTGGAAACAGAGTTTGCAGTGCAAAACTATATTAATAGTATGGTTGAGACTCGCTACAATAACTTCGTGGGAGAGTACACTGAGTTAAGCAACGAACGCACCTTTAACAAGATGTACAAAGCTCAAGTACGCTTGCAGATCTATAAAGACGCACTTGTAAAAGATGTTGCTAACCAAGGGTATGGCACAAAAAGCACTGAAGATATGACTCTTAGAGACACTGGCGAAGAGATGCTAATGCCCACCATTATGGTTGTGCCTCGCACCGAGGACGGAGTGACCATAAAAGAGGCAATGGACAACGACCCTGAATATAGAGCCGTTATCGCCAAAATTGCTCAAGCATTCCTCGACGAAGGAGTTGAAACTAAGAACTTTGATGAGATGTACGATGCACTGTCTCGTACCGAAGCCCTTGCTCCAACGATGAGCAACGAAGATGTGATACTATCTATGGGGTCAAAAGGAGTCGATGTGGTCGTGTATGCTGATATTCGTACTCATAATAGCAACAACGGACTATCGGTAAACCTATCACTGACCGCAGTTGATGCTGCTACTCGTTCAACACTCGCCGCAGTTAACGAAAGCTCAAAACCATTTAGAGGAAGTAGCGTGTCTACTCTTAGTGGTCTGCTCACAGAGGCGATTGCACCAACATTTATGGAGCAAATCTCAACCTCGTTTGCCCGCAATACAACACGAGGACAGGGTATCTCAATTAGATTTTCATTAGACCCTAACTCCTCTGCCGACTTCTCAACAGAACTAAGCAGCGACGGACTTACCATTGGTGATATTACGCGCCTTTGGATTAAAGAGAATGCAAAAGGTGGGAAGTATCGCATTGCTACACAAACCCCCACGCTTCTAATCTATGACCAAATCTACATACCCACCCAAAGCGAAGGTGGTGGCTATGCCGATGTTAATGACTTTGAACTCGAACTACGACAGTATATGCGTGAGCAAGGTGTGGTCATTGCAAATAGACTACTCAATGGTAACGAAATTCTTTATACCCTAACATACTAAATCACTATGAAAAGGTTAATCTTAATACTAACACTTAGCTTTATTTCGATCGGCGTCAACGCACAATCAAACTGTGTGGCGTTCAAGGCTAAAGCTCCCATATCGGACGAACTCACCGAAGCTGATAAAGAGGCACTCAAGCTCAAGGTGCAACAAATACTTACTCGCAACAATGTAAGTACAACCACACTCTATGATGCCTTTGAAGTTGTACCAACACTGATTACAGAACCAGCGGTTCAACTCGTTGGTGGTATTAAGGAGGTGGCAGTAATTGAGGGAGAACTGACCCTTGAGGCAATCAATAGTATTGATGGTAGTGTCTATAACTCTGTCACAATCGAGGTTGAAGGTAACGGCTCAAGTAGAGATAGGGCAATATCGAGCCTCATTAAATCTATTCGCCCCAATAATCCACTTTTTGTAAAGTTTGTGAAGACCTCGGTGGAAAGAATCACGGACTACTACACCGATAACATTCAGGTTATTATTACAAAGATAGAGACCTTGCTGGCAGAGGGCAAAAAGGAGGAAGCACTTAAATTTGCACGCACCGTGCCAGAGTGTGTGCCAGCGTATAGTCAGGTAGCCGATATGATCTCGCATATTGTGGCAAACGATGATGACCATTGCTGCCCACTCAAAGACTCTACAACGACGACCACAACCACAACACCAACAGATAAAGAACCGATACTTACCAAATCAATTAAGGTTGATAACGTAGAGGTTTCAGTTGTTAGTTGCTCTGGTAGCCTATCTTCAAACGAGGTGGTGATCAAAGTGCTGGTTAAAAACATCGGCGAGGTATCTACCGAAGCAAGATTTGCTACGGTTACGAAAATCTATACCGATAAGAATGAAACATACAGTAGTAAGGATTATAGTGGTGGGACTGAAATCCCCAGCGGAATATCTGTACAAAAGAGCTTTGAATTTCAAAAAGTACCTGCCTCAAACAAGTCTTGTACTGTGCTATTCAAAGTACGAGGTAATGATGGTAACTATAAGGATGTAAAGTTCGAGAATGTAGAGATCACCTGGAACTAAGAAAAAGACCTATCGACGAGGTTGCTAAACACTCTATTTAGTTGCTTTAGTGCAATTTTTCCGAATAAGGGGTGTTAATGCATTTTTTAGAGTATATTCTACCTTAGAGCCGTTAATCTTTGATAGCCCTACTTGCTGTACCCAACAAGGAGAACCACAAAAATATTATAGTGAACGTTAAGTGATGTTATATTAGCTTGACTCACCTGCACTTAAAAACAGACATAATTATGAAACTAAAACACCTATTTGCAGTAGCAATCATCGCACTCTTGCACACCTCGACAGTAGTTGCGCAAAATAGAGAGAAGGTAGTAGAACGTAACCCTCGTAAAATGCCAGAATGGGTTTACAGTACTGGCGGAGGACAGTTTGTCTCGACCAAAAGAGCAGCAACCATTGATGAAGCTCGTGAGATGTGCCTTGCAGACATCAAAGCACAAATAATCTCGGCAGTTGCAGAGAATATCCAAGCCGAAATATCGTTCGAGACCAGAGAACGTACACTCGAAGACGGAACGATGGCATATAGCGACGACTTTAAGCAGGAATTAGCCTCAAGCTCCGTAGTACTTCCATTTGTGAGTGGCATATCACTTAGCAAAGCAACTGGATTCTACTACGAGAAAATACAAAACAAAGATACAAAGGAGTATTCCTATAATTATAGCGTGCTCTATCCATTCTCTGATGCTGAACTCTATATGCTTATCAGCGACTTTAACGATCTTGATAGATCGAAGGTGGCTATTCTTAACAGTCGAACAGAGGAACTTGCAACAAGTGAAATCACCTCTACAAATCAAATCGAGGCAGCAGTTAAAGAACTTGAGAGTCTACTAAACTACTTCTTCGACACTGAACGTAAGGAGAGAACAGAAGCACTTATAGAATCTTACGAGGAGCTCTATTCGCGCATATCTATCGGACTTGTAGAGAGCTCGGCAGGTGAGTTTAGCTACAACCTTCTACTTGATGGAAATGTTATTACAACACCTCTAAAGCCTCGTATTACATCAAACTGCGCACTGGCAATTGCTGTGAAAACAGGTGGGGGAGCAACCATCAACGTAAGCTATGACAATGAAGGATGTATTGATGATGAGGCTAACTACTTCGATATATCGTACCTCTTTCCTAATAGCCCACTACGTGAACGTATATTTCCAGTAATGACAGACCAAAAAATCGAAGTGGAAACTTACTCAACGATGGTAGTTAGCTATGATAGCCTAAATAGTGAAGGGTATGCTGAAGGGATAACTATTGCCTTTGAACTTAAAAGCGCAAATGACGATGTTATAGTTACTGGAGTTAATGTGTCGATACCGGAGATTCAAGGCAAGCTGAACTTTAGTGAACTGAGCACCAAACTCTCGGCTGGAATAAATACCGTAGAGCTATGCGCCAAAGAACCTATGCGACTTGTGCCTCTGGGAACTAAACTACCATTCACAAAAGGTGCAATAACGCTTCAAAGTATCAGTGGAGGTGTGACACAGACGATCCCTTGTATTGTAAAGTATAGTATTGCAAATTAAAGAACTACGACAAAGATTAACCAATAACTATAACCAACTAAAATGAAAAAAGTACTAAAATCATTAATTGTTTTCCTCTGCCTGGCAGCAACCCCAATGATTGCTCAAGCCGACGAGGTTTTAGAAGAGCTGGCAAAAACCAGAGAGAAAGTAGCAAAGCTCAAAGAAAATCAACCGAAGCCATCCGGTAATGAAGCCGTTGACGCATATGTAGAGTCTATTTACGTGTGTATTGATCAATCAATCGAGCTCTCAACCAAAGTTGAGGAGCTCTATCTTAATGCAATTGCTATTGCGGGTAATCAAGACGGTGCAAAGGGACTCGTAGAGAAGATGCCCGATATTGATGAATTGGACGATTTACAAACCGAGATTGTGGATCACGCATCACTGCTAACAGCTATTGCAACGACAGCTCTACCGGCTACCAATGCAGCAAAGAGTCAGAAAAATCCTATAAAAATTGCTCGCGATCTAAAGAATATTTATGTAGGAGGTAAGGCGTATGGTCAGCTTGTTGCAAGCTCCGCACAGCAAGTTGCAACTATTGCAGGGATCATAAAAAGTGCAGCCTCGGGCTACAAAGACGGCGTAGAGGTTGAAAAGACCCAGGAGAAGGAGAAGAAATCTAAGAAGAAGGAGTCAAAGAAGTCAGAAGAGAGCTCTGAGGTTGATCTGCCAAGCGACGAAACTTCAGAGAGTGAGAAATAATTAATCGCAGATTATCATATATAAATAGGGTTGACAAATAGTTAACCCTATTTTTGTGAAATTATACCCTAAAATAGGTAAACTAAATCTGATAAAAGTTCGTTATCTTTGTAGTTAATTTTTTTTATAGATAGGAGAGGATATATATATGAGGTTATCTGAGATACCAGTAGGGCAGAGTGCTACTGTTGTAAAGGTTTTGGGGTATGGTGCATTTCGACATCGTATCATAGAGATGGGTTTTGTCGGCGGTAAGCAGGTTGATGTACTTATGTCTACCCCTCTTGGAGACCCCATAGTGTATAATATTATGGGATATGAGGTCTCTTTGCGCCGTAGTGAAGCAGAACTCATAGAGGTTAGCCTCGAAGAGGTTGCAAATAGTGCAGAGAGCCAAGTTTCGCTCGAAGCAAACGAGCAGATCAACCACACCTCAGCGCACACCAATCGAAAGACAATCAATATAGCCCTGGTAGGAAACCCGAACTGTGGTAAGACCTCGCTTTTTAATCGAGCGAGCGGTAGTCGTGAACACGTGGGTAATTATAGCGGAGTTACCGTAGATGCCAAACGCGGAGAGTTTCACTACGACGGCTATACCTTTGTGGTGTATGACCTCCCGGGCACCTATGCTCTGACAGCATATACCCCAGAGGAACTCTATGTTCGTAAGCATATAGCCGAACAAAAGCCAGATGTTATTGTCAACGTGGTTGCGTCCTCAAACCTTGAGAGAAACCTCTACCTAACTACCGAAATAATTGATATGGATTATCCATCTGTGGTGGCTCTCAATATGTATGATGAGCTTACTCACAGTGGCGCAGAGCTTAATTATGAGCTTCTTGGAGGTATGCTCGGTGTGCCAATGGTGCCACTCAATTCCCGTGGCGGTGAAGGCTTTGAAGATCTGTACAGTACCATTATTGAGGTGTATGAGGGGCGTAACTCTACGGTTCGCCATATACATATAAACCACGCACCGACCCTCGAAAATGCTATTAATCCGCTCAAGGAAGAACTCAAAAAAGATAAGGATCTTACTACATATTTTTCTGCTCGCTTCGTTGCCATTAAGATGCTGACCGGCGATAACGAGATCGAGAAGTTGGTGAGAAAATATCCAGACTATGCCCACTGGTCAAAACTTCGAGATCGAATTGTCAAGGATACAGAGGCTACTCTGGGTGAAAACATTGATGGCGCGATAGTTAGCCACAAGTATGGTTTCATTAGTGGAGCATTGGCAGAGACCTACACAGCAGGGAAGAATGAGCGTAATGAAAAATCACGAGCGATCGACAGCGTAATAACAAATAAGTTTTTGGGTATTCCTATATTTTTGGGTATTATGTGGTTGATGTTCGAGACTACATTCACACTCGGCGCCTTTCCAATGGAGTGGATTGAGAGTGGTGTGGGAGCTATCTCGGAGTTTGTTAGCGGTGTGATGAGCGATGGTATGCTAAAGGATTTGATCGTAGACGGAATTATCGGTGGAGTAGGAGGGGTTATAGTCTTTTTGCCAAACATAGTTATTCTCTATCTCTTTATTTCGTTTATGGAGGACTCTGGCTATATGGCAAGAGCTGCATTGATAATGGATAGAGTGATGCACTCGATGGGATTGCACGGCAAGTCCTTCATTCCGATGCTTATGGGCTTTGGGTGTAACGTGCCTGCTATTATCTCGACTCGAACCATTGAGAGTCGAAGCAGTAGATTAATTACAATTTTGATTAACCCGTTTATATCGTGTAGCGCAAGATTGCCAGTGTATCTTCTATTTGTGGGAGCATTCTTCAGTGAATATGCCGGCACGGTGCTATTTATGATATACCTCTTTGGTATTATTATGGCAGTGGTAACCGCAAAGCTTTTGCGTAAGCTGTTGTTTGGTAAGGATGAAACACCGTTTGTTATGGAACTACCTCCGTATCGAGTGCCGACGCTTCGCTCAGCCCTGCTTCATATGTGGGAGAAGAGCTATCAGTATCTTAAAAAGATGGGTGGGATCATACTTGTAGCCTCGATAGCTATATGGTTCTTAAGCTACTTCCCACGAGGTGAGGAGCAAGGCTCAGTGCAGCAACAGCAGAATTCATATCTTGGTGTTATTGGCAGTGCAATATCACCGGTAATGGAGCCATTGGGCTTTGATTGGAGAGCAAACATTGCTATTATGTCGTCTATGGCAGCCAAAGAAGTTGCGGTCAGTACGCTCGGAGTCCTGTATGAGGGAGACTCAGAGAGTGGAGTTGATCTCGGAGATAAACTAAAGAGTGTCGATCCACAGAGTGGTAAACCTTCATTTACGCCTATCACAGCAATGTCGTTTATGGTATTCGTGCTATTGTGCTTCCCCTGTATTGCCTCTCTGGTAGCAATTGGATCGGAAAGTGGTAGCTGGAAGTGGGTTTTGGCAGTGATTTTGTATAACACATCACTTGCGTGGATAGCGGCCTGGGCGGTAAAACAAATTGGAGAACTAATCATATAGAGAAACAGTGCAAGAATTTATAACATATATTGTCGGCGGAGTTGTAGCACTAATCATTGTGCTATATGTTGTACGCTCCGTACGTGGCAAAGGTAAGAGTATGTGCTCCGATTGTCAAAATAGGAAATGTAAATCTAAGGAAGATAGCCAATGCTGAAAAATATGCGAAAACTACTTCCCTAAAATGTGAAAATTCCACGAAAAATTAGTATATTTGTGGGTAATATTATTTAACTAAAAAAAATTAAAATAACTATGGAATCAATTATCAATTCAACAGTACCAGAATTTAAGGTTCAAGCCTTCCAAGGAGGTGAATTTAAGACAATTACAAACAAAGATCTTGAGGGAAAGTGGGCAATCTTTTTCTTCTACCCCGCAGACTTTACATTTGTATGCCCAACCGAACTGGTGGATATGGCAGAGAAGTATGAGCAGTTTAAGTCAATGGGCGTGGAGATCTACTCGGTTAGCACCGACACTCACTTTGTACACAAGGCGTGGTATGACACCTCGGAGTCAATTCGTAAGATAAACTATCCTATGCTTGCAGACCCTACTGGACACCTATCGCGTGCCTTTGGCGTGATGATCGAAGAGGAAGGTATGGCATATCGCGGAACATTTGTGGTTAACCCCGAGGGGCTAATTAAACTTGCCGAAATTCAGGACAACAGCATAGGACGTAACGCAGATGAACTTCTTCGTAAGGTGGAGGCAGCTCAATTCGTTGCATCGCATAGTGGTGAGGTGTGTCCAGCAAAGTGGAAAAAAGGTGCCGAAACACTTAAACCGAGCATTGACCTTGTAGGTAAAATCTAAGTCAAGGGAAGCAAAGTACCATAAATAATCTACAAAAGAAAAAGATGTTAGATAGCGCTTTGAAAGAGCAGGTTAGAGAATTGTTCTCCAACCTGCTTGCGCACTATACGCTACGCCTTAGTGCGCCAAGCGGTAGCGGTGATACGCTTGATAGTGCAAAAGAACTGCTCGGCTCTCTTGCCGAGTGCTCAGAGAATGTTAGCCTTGAGATTGTAAATGGCAGTACGCTCTGTATTGAGCTGCTCAAGGATGGCAAGCAAACCGGAGTTTCGTTTAGAGCAGTGCCAGGTGGACACGAATTTACCTCGCTACTGCTTGCCATCCTCAATGCTGATGGAAAGGGTAAGAACCTTCCAGATCAATTCACAGCCTCTCGAATAGCGAGACTCAAGGGAAAAATAAAACTTACGACATATATGTCGTTGACCTGTACGAACTGTCCAGATGTGGTTCAGGCATTAAATGTAGTCGCTTTGATTGCCGATAATGTTGAGCACGAAGCCGTTGATGGTGCACTCTTTGAGTCTGAGGTCAATAGTCTCAATGTTCAGTCCGTGCCTACGGTATATGCAGATGGGAAGATGTTGCACGTAGGTAGGGCAACTCTGGGTGAGTTGCTCGATAAGATAGAGGCTCAGTATGGCACCGATGAGGCGGCGGTTGGTTTCGACGGTGAGGCAAAGAACTATGATGTGATAGTTGCAGGAGGAGGTCCAGCAGGTGTTACCGCGGCAATCTATTCGGCTCGTAAGGGACTCAGCGTTGCACTTGTTGCAGGTGCGGTAGGCGGTCAGGTTAAGGAAACAGTTGCCATCGAGAATTTTATAGCAACGCCTCAGACCACTGGTGCAGAGCTGGCGCAAAACCTGCGAGCACACCTTGGCGACTACCAAATCGATGTGCTTGAGAATAGGCAAATCGAGAGTGTGACTATTGACGGCAGTGAGAAGGTCGTGATGGCACGCGGCGGCGAAGAGTTTCGATCTAAGTATTTGATAGTTGCAACCGGTGCGTCTTGGCGCAAACTTGGAGTTGCTGGCGAGGATGATTATATGGGGCGTGGAGTTGCCTACTGTCCGCACTGCGATGGACCATTCTATAAAGATAAAGAAGTGGCAGTGGTTGGCGGTGGAAACTCCGGCGTGGAGGCCGCTATTGATCTGGCTGGGATATGCTCCAAGGTTACTGTTCTTGAGTTTCTCGATGAACTGAAGGCCGATAGTGTACTTCAGGAGAAGTTGCGCTCATTGAGTAATGTTGAGATAAGAACAGGTGTTCAGACAACTGAGATCGTTGGCAATGGCGATAAGGTTACGGGTGTTGCCATCAAGGATAGATCTACCGAGAGGGTAGATGAGATTTCACTAAGCGGAGTATTTGTACAGATCGGGCTTGTGCCAAATAGTGCAGCGGTTCGCGAGCTTGTGGAGGTAAATCGTGGAGGTGAGATCGTTGTTGATCGAAATGGTCGTAGCTCGGAGCTTGGTATATATGGTGCAGGTGATGTGACGGACGTTAGCTACAAACAGATCATTGTTGCAATGGGCGAGGGTGCTAAGGCGGCTCTCGCAGCGTTTGACGACAGGGTAAGAGGAGTACTATAAGATAATAACAATGGAGACAATCTACAACCGAGAGTTAAGTTGGTTGGAGTTTAACCGCAGAGTTATGCAAGAGGCAAAGGATCCATCGGTTCCTTTGCTTCAGCGTTTGCGCTTTTTGGGTATATACTCCAACAATCAGGATGAGTTTATAAAGGTGCGAGTAGCAAATTTAATACGCTACTCATCGCTGAGCGAGAAGCGACAACCCAAGATGACTGGCGGGTATAGCCCTGCCCACCTTCTGTCGCTTGTAAACGATAGAGTGAACACCTCTCAGCTGGAGTTTAGAGAGACCTACAATAGCATACTCTCAGAGCTCGAACAACAGGGCGTATATGTTGTAAATCACACGCAGATAAACGACCAACAGAGAGAGTTTTGTTATGAGTACTTTAACTCAGTTGTAAGCGTTCGTATGGCACCGATACTGCTGCGTAAGGGTGTTGCTATGCCCTTTTTGCCCGATGGTAAGATCTACCTTGCCGTGAAGATGCATAGCGAGAAGCGTACTCGACACGCCGTTTTGCAGATACCCGTAAGTGCAGCCTCTCCACGATTCGTGGTACTCCCATCGGCGGAGGGTCGTACCGATATTATCTTCTTGGATGATATCATCAGGCTCTTTCTTGACGATATATTCTTTATGTTTCCATACACTACAATCTCGGCATATACCTTTAAGATTGTGCGCGATGCAGAGCTAACACTCGATGATGACGTATCTAAGAGTATGACCGAGAAGATCTTTAAGGGTATAACCAAGCGAGAGCACGGTCGCCCGGTTCGCTTGGTATATGATAGCGAGATGCCCTCGGATCTCCTTTCAGATATTGCTCGCAAGCTCGGTTTTCGTAGCATAGATCAGCTCCAGGCAGGTAGCCGATACCACCTAATGAGCCATCTGATGAAGTTTCCTCGCGTGGCAAAGGAACTTGAGAGCAAGAGTCCCGTACCTATGGAGCATCCTCTGATAGCACCCTATGAGAGTATAATTAAAGTAATAAAGAAACAAGACATACTCCTTGCCTATCCTTACCATACTTTTAAGCATTTGCTTGATTTTCTTAGAGAAGCCGCCGTTGACCCTATGGTGCATACCATAAGTATTACTCTGTATCGCACTGCTGAGCACTCGAAGGTTATAACCGCACTGCTCAATGCAGTGAATAATGGCAAGAAGGTGACAGCAATGGTGGAACTAAAGGCACGATTTGATGAAGAGGCCAACATCGACTCCACCGAACTATTGCAGCGAGGCGGAGTGAAGGTCATTCACAGTGATGACACTATGAAGGTACACAGTAAGCTAATTCTCATTGAGCGCTCCGAGGGTAGCAACCCAAGTAAAGGATATGTCTACGTTGGCACAGGTAATTTTAATGAAAATACGGCTCATATATATAGTGATTTTGGACTTTTGACCTCCGATGATATAGTTGCTGATGATGCTCGTAAAATTTTTGACTACCTGCAAAACACTCATAAACACTATAGTTTTAAGAGATTAGTTGTCGCACCCTACGATATGCGAGGCTATATCGAGAAACTTCTTGAGACCGAGATAGCAAATGCACGAAGTGGCAAAAAGGCATATTTCTACGGTAAGTTTAACTCGCTAACCGATGAGAAGCTCATACAACTTATGTATAGAGCATCAGCAGCAGGAGTGAAGATACGTCTTATAGTTCGTAGTGCTTGCTGTCTGAAGGCTGAGGTCGAAGGGTTGAGCGAGAACATAAAGGTTAGGAGCATAGTTGATAAGTTTCTCGAACACGCACGAATGATAATCTGTTGTAATGGAGGTAAGCCGTTGAGCTATATTTCGAGCGCAGATATTATGACTCGCAACCTCAACCGAAGAGTAGAGGTAGGTGTTCCTATCAGCAATGGTAAGATTCATAGAACGTTGGTCGATTACTTTAATATTCAGTGGAGCGATAATGTTAAATCTCGTGTTATCGCTGCCCCATACGACAATATGTATGCTCGTAGTGGTGATGATCCTCACCGTAGCCAAGAGGAGTTATACGATTATTTTGCTCAACAACAACTAAACGCAGCTATAGAGAATGAATAGAAAGACACTTGCCGCAATAGATATAGGTTCTAATGCGATACGTTTGATGATAAATTATGTGGAACAGGCTGATGGTAATGAGGTTGTTTTTAAGCGAGCCGCCTTTTTGCGAGTCCCTATTCGTTTGGGAGAGGATGTCTTTACAATGGGTGAGATTAGCGATGTAAAGCTTGCGAGTTTGACCGAGGCTATGAAGAGTTTTGCGCACTTGCTCAAGACATTCAATACGATTGGTTATCGAGCCTGTGCCACCAGTGCAATGCGTGAGGCACGGAACGGTCAATCGGTTATCGAACACATAGCAAAGGAGTGTGGCATACAGATCGAGATAATCTCTGGCAAGGAGGAGGCTCAAACAATCTTTGAGGCAGGCGATATGGCAGGATTGATGAACAGCGATCAGACCTATCTCTATGTAGATGTTGGAGGGGGTAGCACCGAGGTAACTCTCTATGCAGATCGCAGGCCTGTTCTAAGCGAGTCGTTTCCTATCGGCACAGTTCGTATGATTAGTGGTGCTGTTGGCAAGGAGGAGTTTGAGCGGTTTAAGCGTTGGCTCGCCGATATGGCGCTACCGTACTGCCCGGTGGCTATAATAGGCTCAGGTGGCAATATTAACAAGATTCATAAACTTTTGGGCAAAAAAGACCCCAAAGATCCACTTCGTTTTGTCGAAATGAAGATTCTCTACGACCAACTCAAGTCGATGAGCTATGATCAACGCATAAAGAATATGGGCCTTAATGTCTATCGAGCTGATGTAATTATGCCCGCACTAAAGATTTTTCTTACCAGTGCAAAGGTATGCAAGATCGATAAGGTAATAGTTCCCAAGATCGGATTGGCAGATGGCGTAATCCACAAGTTGGCATTAGGAGCTTCATCCTAAGTCGCGGCAGTAGTAGAGTAGTAGTTAGTAGTATATTATCTCTATTTTTTTGCGAAATTCGGACTTTAGAATCCCCGCAATCTCTCGCATAACGTCCACGCGTCGTTCGAGAACTACCGGTAGTGTTGGATCAAGGTGCGCCTCATTTAGGCGAGTTCCAATGAGCATCGTAATGCTCCGATGGCAAAGCAATAGGTGCGCAATTCTACGATCAATGGTGTCATTTTTAGAGAAAGTAGTAGATCTATGGCTCGGTTTTGCAAACTCTTTTAGCAGGCTGCGGACGTGACCAAGCGTTATGATACCTTCGCTGGCAAGCGTAATGGTAGGTATTGAAAGTGCCAGAGGGAGTGTTACTCCACGAGGGTTTGGAATCGTTGATACTCTCAGTCCCAACTCTCTAGCAATAATCTTAGCTGTTGTACCACCAGATACAATTCTCTTGCCCCCCCACTCTCGAACAATCTGCGCAAACTCTCTATCTTCTTCCCTGTTTAGAGGTGCGCCTGAGCAGAAGAGTAGTCCAGCAGAGTCGTTCATATAGTTTGTTTGCTCTTCTTTGTAAGTTTGGTTAATCGTCGTTATCAAGAGTGTCGGTTATACCCTCGCTTTCTTTGATCTGCGAGGCAACCTCCTGCTCATTATGCGAGAAAAGCTCCTTTTCAATCTCCTCGTGTCCTTTGTTATCTACCTTAACTGGTACTTTAACAAAATAGATAGCTTGGTCATCTTCGAGCGTAACACCATAGAAGAAATCACCGTTAGGTTTATCCACTCTGATCATATAGTCAGTGTAACCATCGGGATAGCTCTCCTTGAGGAGTGATTTGAGGTCATCGCCGAGATTCTCATAACTTATAACAACTCGTCGTTTTGCGGTTGCAGATACTTTAGGCATAACAGTTTTTGAAATTAAAATAGTGTTTCATTACAACTACATTTGGTCATAGTCAACGCACAAATATATATAAAACCTTAAAAACTAAAACAAAAAAAATAAAAAAAAATGTAAAAAGACATATTTTTCGTACTTTTGAGCTGGGAAATTAATAGATGGTAGAAACAAATCGCCATTAGCCTTGCTCAAAACAACACCAACAAGGATTTTCCAAAAGCAGGATTATTGAATCAGAATTGATGCAAATAGGCACTACATTTAGAATAATAGATCTATGAGTATATTACCACTTGTCGAAATAGAGGAGCTTCGCCAACGGATCAACTACCTAAACCATCGATACTATGTGGACAATGTGTCGGAGCTCAGCGATGCTGAATTTGATGTCCTGCTCCATAAACTCGAAGAGCTGGAATCCAAGCACCCTGAGTGTTATGACCCGAATTCACCTACACAGCGAGTGGGAAGTGATCTTAGCGGTGGATTTGTAAGCGTGGAGCACCAAACGCCAATGCAATCACTTGCAAACACGTACTCAGCCCAAGAGGTCGACGCGTGGGTAGCCCGATGCCAGAAGGATAGCTCAGAGGAGATACACTTCTGTTGCGAGCTCAAATTTGATGGAACAGCCATTTCACTTACATACCAAAAGGGTAAGTTCGTGCGAGCTGTCACACGAGGTGATGGAGTAAGGGGCGATGATGTTAGTGCAGCGGTTCGCACGATTCGCTCAATTCCTATGGAGCTTTCTCGTGGGGAGCACTATCCAGACTATATGGAGGTTCGGGGTGAGATTTTTATGTCATACACAACATTTGAGCGACTCAACAAAAAACGTGCAGATAATGGAGAGGAGCTCTTTGCGAATCCTCGAAATGCAGCATCTGGTACGCTCAAATTACTTAGTCCGGCGGAAATCTCACGAAGAGAATTAGAGTGCGTGTTGTACGGGGTTCAAAGCGATGAACTATCCATAGGTTCTCACTATGAAACACTCAAAAAACTCGCTGAATGGGGATTCACAACCTCCCAATATGCGCAACTATGCCACTCGATCTCCGATGTTAATGAGTATCTATTGCTATGGGATAGTCAAAGACATAAACTTCCCTTTGCAACCGATGGAGTGGTCATAAAGGTCGACTCGATTGAGACTCAACGAGCGTTGGGCTCCACTGCCAAAGCTCCTCGATGGGCGGTGGCATATAAGTTCAAGGCCGAGGAAGCAGTTACTACTCTTCAAGGAGTGGAGTTTTCGGTTGGGCGCACCGGCGCAGTAACCCCCGTGGCAAACCTACAACCGGTCAAACTAAGCGGAACAACCGTCAAACGAGCATCGATGCACAATGCTGAACAGATTGCAATGCTTGACATTAGAATAGGAGATAGCGTCGTGATTGAAAAAGGTGGCGAGATAATTCCTAAGATTACCCGTGTGGAGATGCACCATAGAGAGCTGTTTAGCTCGCCCATAGAGTTTCCAACGCAGTGTCCATCCTGTGGTACAACACTCATAAGAAACCAAGGTGAGGCAAAGCACTTCTGTCCTAATACCAGTGGGTGTCCGCCTCAAATCATAGGTCGTATTGTGCACTTCGTCTCACGCAAGGCAATGTACATAGACTCGCTTGGAGAACAAACCATCGAGATGCTCTTTAACCAAAAACTCATACAAGATGTGGCAGATTTGTATTCACTGAGAGTGGAAAACATCGAGGTTTTGGAGAGGATGGGCAAGCTCTCGGCGCGTAATATTGTCGAGGGGATAGAGAGATCAAAGAAAGTGCCATTTCAGCGAGTGCTTTTTGCACTTGGTATACGCCACGTTGGAGAGACAACTGCCAAAAAAATTGCAGCAGCCCTGCCCTCAATCGACCAACTAAGGGATGCCACTACCGAGGAACTTCTTGCCATTGACGAAGTTGGAGAGATAATAGCAAATTCCATAAAGGAATACTTCGCCAATTCTCAAAACCTTCAACTTATCGATCGCCTACGAGATGCAGGGGTTGCACTCAGTGGCCAAGCACGCGAGCAACTATCAAACAGACTTGAAGGCAAGAAGATTGTAATTACAGGTACTTTTGAAAATATTTCGCGAGATGAAATAAAATCACTTGTCGAGTTGCACGGAGGTGAAAATCAAAGCAGTGTGGCGAAAAGCACCTCGTTTATTGTCGCTGGCAGTGGGGTAGGACCAGCCAAAATGAATAAGGCAGAAAAACTTGGAGTCGAAATTATTGATCAGATAGAATTTCTCGAACGAATAAAACACTAGATATTATGAAGAAATTTATGGGCGTAGGAGTTGCCCTTGTTACTCCATTTGACAGTAGAGGTGAGGTAGACTACCGTGCATTGAGTGCACTGCTGGAGCATACCAGCGAAGTGGACTACTATGTTGCCTTGGGTACGACCTCCGAGAGTGCGACACTAAACCCTGAGGAGAAGAACTCCGTGTTGCAACAGATTGTTGAGTATGCCAAGGATAAAAAACCTGTTGTAGTTGGCGTCGGAGGCAATAACACAAAGGATGTTGTAGCAGGGGTTGAGCGAGCCAATCAAAGCGGCGCCGATGCAATTCTCTCGGTTGTGCCATACTACAACAAACCCTCACAAGAGGGCATCTATGGTCACTATGCAGAGGTTCTCAATGCAGCGACACTACCAGTCATTCTCTATAACGTTCCAGGTAGGACGGGTGTCAATATGAGTGCAGATACAACGCTTCGGCTGGCTCACGACTTTCAAAACAAGGCGATAGGGATAAAGGAAGCTTCTGGCAATCTCGGTCAGGCTGCCTATATTCTTCGTGATAGGCCCGATGAATTTTTGTTCATATCTGGAGATGATAACCTCACACTGCCCATTATAGCATTGGGCGGCGATGGTGTAATTTCGGTTAGCGCCAATTGCTTTTGTTCAAAGATGTGTTCGATGGTTCACGCAGCTATGAGCGGTGAGTATAAACTCGCTGCAGAGTTAAGTGCAGAGCTTCACGAGGCTACCGATCTGCTCTTTGCTGAGGGAAATCCAGCTGGCGCAAAACTTGCTCTGCAACTAAAGGGTATCACAGATGCTGTGGTACGCTTGCCACTTGTTGCAGGTAGCGGTAAACTAAAAATAGAGTTGGAGAAACAGATCAAGAAATATGAACTCTAAGATCATAATAATCATAGCCTTTTGCGCGGCCTCTCTCACTGCCGTAGCTCAAGGAGGGGCACCCAATATGGATGCCATAAGAGATTCTATATCTAATCCTTCGTCGTCTTTTTACTATCCGGAGCTATTTGGCAGATATCAAGTGCTCGATACGACCTTAACGCTTGAGCATTATCACTATCTATATTACGGCTACTGCGAACAACCAACCTATATGCCACTATTGGATAATAGCGCTCGTAAGGAATTAGAGTTTATTATTGATTCTGGCGAAAACCCCACAGCCGAAGACTACAAACGAGCCATAGCGCTTACCAAGGCAATCCTCGAAATTGAGCCTTTCAATCCCCGCGATATCAATGCTTTGGCCTATTTGTATGCTATGACCGGGAATGAGGTCGAGGCAGAGAAGTTAGGTCGTTCAATGTCTATGATCATAGCTACCATTATGTCGAGTGGCAGTGGCGTTAGCCGCAAGTCTCCGTGGTGGATTACGTACTTTAATCACGCCGAAGATGTGTTGAGTGTAGAGGGTCTTATCGGGCGAACCCCTATAATACTTAGTCGTTCTATCGAGTTTATACCGGTGAAGAATATGCCTAAGAAGAAGCAGAAGGGTGTCTATTTTAATTATTCTGAGATCTATTCTCGAGATGTAAACTATCTTGATGGAGTAAGTGCACCGAAGCGAAAGATGAATTTCAATCAGTTGGAGAATACCCCGAAATTTACATATTAACTTTGGTGTAGAGTTAAGTTAAGAGTCTGTTAGGGTGATCAAGTGAGAAGTCTCGCTACTTCTCACAATATTCTATAGAGCAGACTACTTAATGCGTAAGGTACCGAACGCTACTCGAAATTTGGTAGTTTGCTCTAACTCAAGATGGGCTATCTCGGTGGATCACCGAGAAGATAGACTTTAGTGCTTCATTACGTAGGCGTATAACTGATAGAATAGTAGCATTTAGAGAGATAACCCTCTATCGACCACTACAGAGAAGAGCAAGGTAGTCTTTACGACACCCATACCCACAAATATAACTGTAGAAAATACCTATGAAAAATAACTACGCAACTTATCAAAGATATTCTTAGACGATGTCTTTGACTTGGGCTTGAAATTCGCCGATGAACGCAATTTCTCAAGAATCTTTTTCTCCTCAGCAGATATCGACGTCGGTACAAAAATATCGACAACAACAAGAAGATCACCAACACCATAACCATTTACATCAGGCACGCCCTTGCCCTTGAGTCGTAGTACTTTGCCTGCATCCGTACCACCCGCAACCTTTACCTTTGCTCGCCCACCTACCGTTGGTATCTCAATCTCAGTACCCAGAGTTGCATCGATAATACCAATAGTGAGGTTGTATATCAGGTCATTTCCATCGCGAATGAGCTCCGTGTCAGCCACCTCATCAATTACTACTATTAGATCTCCGTTTTGACCACCACCACGTGCCGCATTTCCCTTGCCACTTACCGCCAATTGCATACCAGCGCTAACACCGGCTGGAATCTTAATCTCGACAATCTCCTCCCCACGCACAACACCATTACCGCTACACTTCGTACACTTCTCGGTTATGACCTTACCTGCACCCTCACAAGTTGGGCATATGGTCTGAGCGGTTTGCCTTCCAAATATAGTGTTCACCTCGCGAACAACACTCCCAGAACCGTTACAAGTGCTACAGGTCTTGTAGCTATTGCTATCCTTTGCACCTGTACCACCGCACTGATCACACTCAATGTTCTTCGTAATTTTGAGCTTCTTGGTAACGCCCTTTACAATCTCATCAAGAGTTAGAGTAACCTTAATTCTGATGTCTCCACCTCGTTTAACTCCACCACGAGAACCCCCGCCACCGCCAAAGCCACCACCACCAAAGATGTTGCCAAAACGCTCAAAAATATCATCCATCGAGAATCCTCCGCCACCACCAAATCCACCAAAGCCGCCAAACCCACCAGCTCCGCCAGAGGCTGAACCAGCACCTGCAGCGTGCCCAAACTGATCATAACGAGCACGTTTATTACCGTCCGATAGCACATCATACGCCTCGGCTGCCTCCTTAAACTTATCTTCTGCTTCCTTGTTATCTGGATTCTTGTCAGGGTGATACTTTATAGCGGCCTTTCTATATGCCTTCTTAATCTCCTCATCTGTGGCACTCTTGCTAACACCCAGCACCTCATAATAATCTCTTTTACTCATACAAATTCTTAAAATTTAACCTTTTTACTCTCTTTTCACAGCCCCACCGCTATTCATATACCACCACTTTGGCAAATCGCAGCACCTTATCTCCTATGGTATATCCCTTTTCGACAACATCCATAATAAGTCCTTTTTGATCGTCGCTCTGGGCAGGAACCTTGGCGATAGCCTCGGCAAAGTCCACATCGAAGGGCTTGCCAAGCACCTCCATCTCACTGACACCCTTGGAGTTCAACCCCGAGAGGAACTTTTGATATATGAGTTCCACTCCCGATTTTGCCTCAGCGTCCGTGATATGCTGCAAAGCTCTATCGAAGTCGTCAGCAGTGCCAAGCATCATAAGTAACACCTCTGCACCACCATACTGTGCAAGCTCTGCTTTCTCTTTTATGGTACGCTTACGAAAATTATCGAACTCGGCTGACAAACGCATATATTTATCCTGCCATTGTTGTGTTTCCTCTGTCATTTTGTCAGAGTTTTGCTCATCATCACCACTAATACAAACCTCTTCTGGGGTTGTTTGTGAATCAATTTGTTCCTCGTTATCGTCCATAAATTGCTGATTTTCAGCTGATTGTTTCTTGTGCATTGTCTTTAGTTTAGTTATTCTACCACAATATCTTTTTCAAAATCTGTACCACTACACCCCAGTGCGACCTTTCCAGAACTCTCGTGTTTGCGAGCTCTTGTTCCAGCCGTGAACAGCCATCACATCGTCGGGATAGCAGACAGGAGTCATATCGGCACAGAAGTGAGACGCCTCCTCGGCACTCGGCTTACGCAACTTTGCCACCATTGACCAATATATATCTTCATTCAATCTGCCTCTTTGTGCACGTCTTGACAGGCGCATATCGGCACACTTCTCCAAAAATACACTCACCCTGCGCAACGAAAAACCACCATTGCCAACCTCCCCCCACTTAAACCAATTTGTATGGTACACACCAATAGACCTCACCACCCTGCCAATAAACCTCTTAAACCATCCGAAGCCTCCCAGATCATAGTACCACGGTGCTCCAACATAGTCATACCCCCTCTCAACCCACTCGCTGAGCCTATCCTCGAAGACATAGCAATCACTCTGATAGATGAGCATATAATCATAACTGTTAAACAGCGAATAGAAGTGCCTGTCGAGCAACATTTTGTTGTACTGCCTGATACTTGACATCATCTTGGCATCAACTCGCACAGTGCTAAAATTGTTATACTTTTTTTCAATAGCAGTGATATCCAGACCAGCAGGGGCGATAATTACAATATCGTAGCAATTCCCCCAAATTTCTTGGCACCTATCCAGTGAAATGTATTCACTATCGGAGAGCTCGGCCCGGTAGATCGGAACAACGATAACTGTACTAAAAGTCGGAGCCATAACTCTCCAAGAATTCATAATTAGTAAGATCCATCTGAACGGGGACTATTGTTACGTAGTTCTGAGCAAGGTACGCCTCGTCACTATCGACAGCCTCTGGCTCACCGTTATAGAATCCACCACTCATCCAATAGTAGTTTCGCCCTCGCGGATCAACGTTGTGAAGGAAGTCTTCTCGCCACACTCCACGAGTTTGCCTCGCAAACTTTATACCCTTTATCTGATCTATTGCGACATCGGGAACGTTGACATTCCAGCACAGCGTAGGGTTAAGCTGGGGTAGGCTAATGGCTCGCTCAATAATCTTACGTCCGTAGTGAATCGCTGCCTCAAGGCTTGAGTTATAGTCGTGCGAGCAGAGAGAAAATCCAATCGACGGTATTCCATAAAAGGCTCCTTCGGTGGCAGCACCCATCGTACCGCTATATATCACAGATATATTGGAGTTGCTACCGTGGTTTACCCCCGAGAGGATCATATCGGGTAGTGAGTGTTTGATTATTTCGTCCAGCGCAAGTTTTATGCAATCTACCGGTGAACCACTACAAGCCCAAACCGATAGTTTTTTTCCATCCGGGCGCACTTCCTCATCAATTACACTCTCTAAAAACAGAGGAGAGTGCATTGTAATCGAGTGTGACATCCCCGAGTAGCACCTCTGGGGGGCAACGACAATCACCTCGTCGGCAAACTCCAGAGCAAGTTCCCACAGTGCTTTGATTCCCGGAGCGTCAACTCCGTCATCGTTTGATACCAAAATTCTACGCATAATCTATAACTATTGATATGAAATTAAACCACAAAGGTATAAAAAAAGTTAGATTCTACACCTCCGCATCTCTATACAGTTCCATTTCGCAAGCACTGCAGTCGAACTTTAGGTATATTCGCACGTGATTGTTGAGCAAATAGAGTGGTTGTCGAAGTGGGTTTTCTCTCAGGCATAGTCCCTTTTCTCGCAGTATGCAGTATCTGCTACGCATTAGCCACTCCATCTGTTTGTTGTCAAGCCCACGGCTTGATGTTGTTCTGCGCGACGTGAGCTCCTTGCCAGACTGCGATAGCAGGCAATGAAACTGCTCCAATAACTCTCTACGTATTGCATTTATAGAGCTTTGTGGCATAAACGGTACATCTCCAACCGCTATCTCAACGCCCACAACATTAAAGATCGTGCCCCCACTCTTGCTCAGCGATGAGTGGAGTGTGGCGCGAGCTCGATTCGGATCTTTTGCCCTCTCAAAGGTTGTTAAGTCAAGCGGCACTGAGCACTCTCTACCCAACTCATCTCGAACCAATATGTTGTGGTCGGTTACCACGATCTCAACACTAATTAGTCGCTGTGCGGAGGGTCTAAACGACATAGAACTATTACGGTATAGCCTCATACCAACCTGTAACCCCTCGGTCGATAATAAATAGAGCCTGCTACCATCAGCACGATTTACCCTCACGCCTTGTATGCGCAATTCGCTATCTCTGTACGATAGCCCATCGCCACTCTCAATCCTTATGTCCGTTTGAGTCTCAATGACAATAAATCTCTGTTCCACTTGTAGAACCTTACCTACAAACTGACCAGGTACTGTGGCACTCTGTGCCAAACGCTCCTTAGCATTCACACCATCGAAGAACCACTCTGTAAAGCCTCGATTGAACGAAAGGTTTACATCGGGGGTGAATGTTGCAGTGGAGCTTCCCCACGACGTTCGAGCCACCCCCAAGGAGTTAAGTAGCGAGTTGTAGTGCGAAACAATATTGCAGACATAGTCTTTGTCTTTTAGTCTCCCCTCGATTTTGAGCGAGCTGACACCAGCATCAAGAAGTTCGGCTATCCTTTTGGAAAGATTGAGATCACGGGGAGATAGTAGTGCTTCGTCTCTAATAACGATACTTCCCTTGCCATCAATAAGGTTATAGCGGCTGCGACAGGGTTGGGCACACTGCCCACGATTTCCACTCCTTTGAGCAAGGTGCTCCGACAGATAGCACACTCCACTGTACCCGACACAGATTGCACCGTGCACAAATGCTTCGAGCTCTACGGAGGTTGCTTGTGAGATTTCCCGAATCTCGTCAATACTCAATGCCCGTTCCAATACGATGCGACTAACGCCAGCCTTTTCAAAGAGTTTGGCACGCTGGGGTGTAAGCTGTGAGGTTTGCGTAGAGGCGTGCATTTCCACCGGTAGTTCCATATCGAGGAGTCGAACATCCTGAAAGATAATTGCATCAACACCAGCATCAATAGCCTCCATTGCCAAAGCCTTGGCTTCGATCAGTTCTTGGTCATAAAGCAGGGTGTTAAGAGCAAGGTAGACCCTAACTCCAAATGGTTTTGCACGCATACAAAGCTCCTTTATTTCCTCGGTAGTGCAACCCGCTGCCGAGCGTGCCGAAAAACTACGTGCGCCAACATACAGAGCATCTGCACCACTATCAATAGCTGCAATTCCAGCCTCGAGCGAACCGGCAGGTGCAAGTAACTCAACTTTTTGATGAAAAATCATTGTGCAAAATTAAAGAAAAATCGCTAAATTTGCTCGATAAAAGAACATTTGAGTCGCAAATAAATTATGAAAGGCATCGTTCAAACACTTGTATTACTACTTATTGTAGGATGTAGCGCCACTAAATATGTGCCAGAGACGCAGTCCCTACTGGTGAAAAATCGAGTGATTATTGACGAACCTAAGGGAGCCGATGTCAACCGAGATGAACTCGCAAGCTACATACAACAACACCCCAATCGTAAACTATTTGGACTCGGCATATACCTCGGATTTTATAACAGCACTGATACATCAAAACATAGCGGATGGCACAAATTCTGGCGAGAAAAGGTAGGCGAAGCTCCCACGATACTCGATAGCACGAAGATAGCTAAGACTGTTGAGATGATGGGAATTTATCTCGAATCAATGGGGTTTCTTAACGCATCAATCAAGGATACTATTGAGATTAGCGACAAGCGCAAATCTCAGGTCAAGTACCAAATAAAGTCTAACGAGCCATATACTATAGCCTCAGTTAAGTATGTCATAGATGATGACTTTATCAGGCCCATTGTCGAGCAAGATACTGTAAACTCACTGCTAAAGGTTTCGAAGAGATTTGAGCGCAAAATCCTTGAGGACGAACGTATGAGAATTACCACCAACCTTCGTAATCAAGGTTTTTGGGGATTTAATCAAAACTATATCTCGTATGTTGCCGATTCGTCTCGCGGAGACAATACTGTTGCACTTACCGTGGAGCTAAAGCAGTTGGTGGCAGGCAAGGATAGTGAAGGGCAGGATATATTGATGAATCATCCAATTTATCGAATTAGCGATATTACGTTGAACTCGAATTTCGATGCGTCGGCCTCTGCCGAGCAGCAGAAAACACTATATGATACTATCGAGTATAATGGTGTGAGTATTCTCTACAAAGATAGATTGTTGATCCGAGAGAGGATACTCTTAGAGCAGCTCGGTATGTCACCCGGTGAGATATTCGATCAACAAGGCATCGAGCAAACATACTCTAACGTACGCTCGTTAGGCTTTAACTCCTCGATCATATTTTCGCCACTGCCCATTGATAGCTCCAATATTGTATATGTTACGACCTTTGATGGTGAGGCATATACCACTCAGCGAGAGTTGAGCTGTATGATACAGTGTACGCCCATTGTGCGACAAGCCTTTTCGCTCGACTTTGAAACCTCGACCAATGAGAGTTACCTATCGCTGGCTCTAAAGTTCGGGTACCAGAATCGTAACTTGCTGCGAGGAGCCGAGGATTTCAACGTATCGCTCCGTGGAGCATACGAATTTCTGTGGTCAACCGAGCAACAAAACTCCTATGAGTTTGAAATAGCAACATCACTGTCTGTGCCACGATTTTGGTTGCCCATCTCACCGGAGCTGATGCGTGAGTTTAAGAACTCATCCACTGAGCTATCTCTGTCGTACAGTATTCAGAATCGCCCGGACTATAAACGCTCGATTCTCAGCGCTGTCTTTGGTTATGGTTGGACCCTCAAGAACGGTGCACGCTTTACGATAAACCCTGCCGATGTTAACCTCGTTAGCGTACCGTGGATAGACTCTACATTTTTGGCAGATATCGAAAATCCGTATCTCAGAAATAGTTATGAATCACAACTTATCTCAGGTCTCTCGGCGTCGTACTACTACAACACAAATCCGAACCCTAAGTTGGATGGTTTTGCATTTAGAGTAACAGGTGATATCAACGGTAACCTCTTCTATGGACTGAGTTCACTGTTTGGAGCAACCAAGCATACAACAAGTGCAGGGGATAGTTACTATAATCTCTTTGGGCTTCGCTATGCGCAGTATGTGCGACTGATGGCTGAGGTAAGCAATAGGGTAAACGTAGGTAGGCGATCGCAGATTGCTTGGCGATTTCTCATAGGTGCGGGCTATGCGTATGGAAATTCGCAGGTGTTGCCCTTCGAGCGACAGTACTTTGCCGGTGGTGGAAACTCGATGAGGGGATGGCAAGTACGTACGCTTGGGCCCGGGGGAGTGCTACTCGATAGAGAAGATGAGTCATACCCCAATCAACTGGGTGATATGCGACTTGAGGCCAATTTTGAGTACAGAGTAAGTGTTGTGGGAGGGCTAAATCTTGCCTTTTTTGTCGACTGTGGCAATATTTGGATGAATGCAGCCGGTACAGAAGATATACAACGCTTTAAGTTAAACACGTTCTATAAACAGCTTGCACTAAACACAGGAGCAGGCATTCGTTATGACCTCAATTTCTTTATACTGAGGCTTGACTGGGGACTAAAACTCCGCAATCCGAATGCACCCGATGGTCAACAGTGGTTTACCGATCTTGCCCTCAATCGAACGGCACTTCACTTTGCCATTGGATTGCCTTTTTAAGTCGATAGTATCAAAGAAGATATCTCAAAAAATATATAATAACATTAAAATACAATGGAAAAGACATCACACGGAGCTTGGTTCTTAGGGCCTAAGGCAGAGCAGCAATCGATCTGGGAGCAGTTTATTGTTTATATCTTGCACGACCATACCCATTGGCGCAAGAACTATTTTCCGAGCGATAGCGTCGTAATTAGTCGCTCTCACATTCGTAAGAACGAACCGTGGATTGATAATATGAGCGATGAGTTGGATAAGATTCTCGCAGCCTTTAAGTCCAACAATCCGAACCACTCGCCACGTTACCTTGCGCATATGGTCTCGGAGCAGACCCTGCCATCGGTTGTAGGATACTTTGCAGGTATGCTCTATAACTCAAATAATGTTAGTGGAGAGAGCTCGCCTATTGCAGTTCCTATGGAGCTTGAGGTTGGCAAGATGTTGGCAACTATGCTTGGCTATGATGGCGAAAAGGCGTGGACACACCTTACCTCAGGTGGTACTGTGGCAAATATCGAGGCGATGTGGGTGGCGCGTACCATTAAATTCGTGCCCTTCATTATCCGAGAGTTTTGTGAGAGGCACAACATAGACTTTATGGTTACGACCCCCAATGGTCAGAGCATAAGGATTCAAGAGTGCGAAAACAGAGTGATGCTTGGTCTTAGGAGTCGAGATGCTGTGTTTATGGTGCGAGACCTCACACGGTGGCTTGTGGAGCAGTGTAGTTGGCAGCTTGCAGACGCTATTGCGGCCATTGCCGACGTTACCAAGCATAGCAAATATAATATCATTAAGGAGGGGTTGCATACGATTCTAAATCGTTTGGGTGTGGAGCCAGTAATATTGGTATCTCCTTCGGCGCATTACAGCATTAAGAAGGCTGCTAACTTGCTTGGGTATGGCGAGCGAGCGGTGCGTCTTGTCGAGGTTGATAGTAACTTTAGGCTTAATGTTGCGAAGTTACAAGAAGCAGTTGAGAATCTGTCGGAGAATGAATACATAGCGGCGGTTATTGCCATAGCTGGTACAACCGAAGAGGGCGCAATTGATCCCATTCACAAGATTGTGGAGGTGCGCTCGGAGCTTGAGCAGCAGCACAATCGCTCGTTTTGGTTGCACATAGATTCTGCTTGGGGAGGGTACATTCGCACGCTTTTCTGCGGTTATAAGGTTGAAAACACATCGTCGGCAAAGGAGTATAGAAGTAAGATAAACTCCGATACGGTGGGCTCCACCAAGGAGAAGATCTGGGAGCACGATCCAGAGATATACCTTTCGTTGATGAACTTCTCGGAGTCAGATTCCATAACGATCGACCCTCACAAACTCGGATATACGCCATATCCGGCAGGTGTCGTGTCGTTTAAGCACTCGGTGGTTGTCGAACACATTAAGCAGGAGGCGCCGTATGTTTTCATAGGCGAGATGTTTAAGGACTATAATGCCGCCCCCGATATTTCGGAGGTTGGTAGCTACATTCTTGAGGGTTCAAAGCCGGGAGCAACTGCCGCTTCGTGCTACCTTGCGCATAAGACCATCCCACTTACACTCTATGGGCACGGCAAGATTATTAAGGCATCGTTGCAGAGCACAATTCGTCTTCAGAGACTTATGGAGTCGCATCTGTCAAAGTTCGAGCAGTATGAATTAAAGGCAGCCGAGAAGATGAAAATAGAGAATATCCCTCCGTCTACTCGCCGCTTTACAATCATACCACTGCATAAAGCAGATAGTAACCTGATATGTTTTGTTGTGCGCCCTGTGACAGAAAACGGCGAGGTTGATGGCTCGATGTGCCTGCACGAGGCAAATAAATTTAACGAACGAATCTTTGTACGTATGGGAATCGACCATAAAGAGATTCTGCGCTCAAGCACTACGTATGACTACTTTGTGAGTAAGACAGCCTTCCGAGATAGTGTGTATGGGTATAGCTCAATCGAGCCGGTTCTTTCTCGACTGAAAATCAGCGAGCAGGAGTACAAGGAGCACGGACTATATGTGCTCAGGACAACCATTATGAATCCATTTTATCCGCTGGCTGCCAGAGGTGGTAAGGACTATCTTGACGAGTATGTGGCGTGTATTCACGCAAATGCCTGCGCCGAACTTTAGGGTAAATTATATTTCAATTATAAATTCATAGATATCAATATGAAGACAACATTACTATCACTTTTGACCCTCTTTGTTGTTGCCACATCGTGCACATCGAGCAAGGTTACTGGAGATCGCACCGAGGATGGTACACCGATCATCTACTTTAGTCGCCACATTAGTGGTGATTCGATACTGATTCTCTTTGAGCGTTTGGGCATCAAACCCGAAGGGAAGGTTGGCTTAAAGCTCCACTTTGGCGAGAGCGGCAACCCTAATCATCTGAGTGCTGAGCTATCTAAACCCCTTACGCTTGCCTATGACGCAACGCTTGTCGAGACCAATGTTGCATATAGTGGCGAGCGTGCAAAGAGCGATACACATAAAGCACTTGCCAAGCGTCACGGTTTTGACTTTGCGCCAATCGACATCCAGGACGAGTTTGGAGACACGACCATTGCGTGCGACACGAAACACTACACGAGTGTTAGTGCAGGGAAGAGCTTTTTTGATTATGATAGCTACATAATCTTTAGTCACTTCAAGGGACACGGTAGTTCGGGCTATGGCGGTGCAATAAAGAATATAGCGATGGGGCTTGCCTCCCCCTCGGGCAAGCGTGCTCAGCACTCAGGCGATATTCCGAGTGTTGATCCCGAGAAGTGCCTCGATTGTGGACTATGTGCAAGGTATTGCGCTCAGGAGGCAATAACGAACCGTCCGATGCAGATCAATGGTTCGAAGTGTAATGGCTGCGGACAGTGCGTGACAGAGTGCCCGTATGATGCACTATATAAGATAGAGTACTCAAGGGAGCTCTTTATGGAGCGACTCGTGGACTATACCAAGGGGCTAATCGCTCAGAGGCCGATGTACTATGTGAATGTTATGGCTAACATCTCGGCACTGTGCGATTGCGCTCGAACGTACCAAAAGCCATTTATGAATGACGTGGGCGTTGTTGTCGGCACAGATATTGTGGCAGTAGAGCAAGCTGCCTATGACCTTGTAAACAAAGCCCACGGCACAGAAGATGCCTTTGAAAACGGAGGTAAAGGAACCGGTAAGCACCAAATTACCTATGCCGAACAAGAGGGACTTGGAACTACAAAATATATACTAATAGACATAGACAAAGAGTAAAGCGTATGAGAATTAAAGTAAGCGACACACTATATTATATAGGTGTGAATGACAGAAAGAAATCACTATTCGAGAATATATGGCCACTTCCCAGCGGAGTTAGTTATAACTCCTATGTGATACGAGATCAAAAGACAGCACTGCTAGATACCGTAGAGTTGGGTACGGGAGGTAAGCCGTTTTTGAGTAGCGTGGAGGAGATATTAGATGGTCGGGAGTTGGACTATTTGGTTATAAATCATATGGAGCTTGACCACGCAGGTGAGATAGGTGCCGTGGTTCGTCGCTGGCCTGATGTTAAAATAGTGGGTAACTCAAAGACTTTCAAGGTTTTGGAGGGTTACTATGGCATCACGGAGAATTTGATGGAGGTAAAGGACGGTGAGGAACTAAACCTTGGTAAGCATAACCTTCGATTTATATTCACGCCGTGGGTGCACTGGCCAGAAACAATGATGACCTATTGTACTGAAGAGAAGATACTCTTTTCGGCAGACGCCTTTGGAACGTTTGGAACACTCGACGGTGGAGTCTTCGACGATGAGATCGATGTGAACGACTATCTTGACGAGATGCGTAGATACTACTCAAACATAGTTGGGAAGTACTCAGGTATGGTGCAGAAAGCATTTGCGAAGCTCTCAGCGGTTGAGATAAAGATGATTTGCCCTTTGCACGGTCCGATATGGCGAGCAAACCCTATGCAAGTGGTGGATCTATATGATAAGTGGAGTAGGTATGAGGCCGAAGAGAATGGTGTTGTGATAATCTATGCATCGATGTATGGTAATGGTGAGCAGATGGCAGACTATATTGCTCGTAGGTTGTGCGAGAATGGTGTTCGAAAGATAAAGATTCACGATGTGAGCAAGACCCATATTTCGTATCTTATTTCCGATATATGGAAGTACAGAGGTGTGATTCTCGGCTCGTGTGCCTATAACACGCAGATGTTTCCGCTGATGGACAACCTGTGTAGAGAGTTGCAACATATGGGTGTTAAGGAGCGATTGCTTGGTCTATTCGGGTCGTATAGTTGGAGTGGTGGTGGAGTGCGAAATTTGAATACCTTTGCAGAGAATATTTGCTGGGATTTGGTTGCCCCTGCCGTCGATATGCTCGGTGCTCCAACGCCTGAGAAGCTTGCAAAATGTGATGAAATAGCCGCCGCAATGGCACAAAAAATAGAAGCAAAATGAAAGTAGAATTAAAACACACCGCATTGGAGCTTGGCTCTGGTGATATGGAAGTCTTTGGCACTCCTGCAATGGTTGCACTGATGGAAAATGCCGCAATGAGGGCCGCTCAAAGCCACTGTCAAGATGGCGAGACCACAGTTGGCATAGCCCTAAATATTATCCATAGCAAGGCGACACCCCTTGGAGATGAAGTTGCCGCCACGGCTACCCTTATCGGTAGTGAAGGTCGGAAACTAAGCTACGAGGTAGTTGCGCACGACAGTAGTGGCGAAATTGGGAGAGGTACGCACGATAGATTTATAGTAAATCGTGCAAAATTCATAGCAAAGTTGTAAAAAAAATCATAACTTTACGGCAATTCAAAGTATCGAATTATTAAAAAAAATTAACAAATAAATTACTCAAAAAAACAATGGACAAAAGATTTCCAGCTGGCGTACTCACCGGCGACAAAGTAGGCGAACTATTTGCATACGCAAAAGAGAAAGGATTTGCAATTCCTGCAGTAAACGTAACGGGTACAGACACCATTAACGCAGTTATAGAGACCGCAGCATCTGTTAATTCACCAGTGATCATTCAGCTATCCAATGGTGGAGCTGCGTTTTACGCAGGCAAAGGCATCAAGGTTGAAGGTCAAGGCGCAGCCATTTTAGGTGGTATTGCAGCCGCGAAACACGTACATACTGTTGCTGAGGCCTATGGTGTGCCAGTAATTCTACATACTGACCACGCTGCAAAAAAACTTCTTCCTTGGATTGATGGTCTGCTTGATGCCTCGGAAAAACACTTCGCACTAACAGGAACTCCGCTCTTTAGCTCGCATATGCTTGATTTGTCTGAGGAGTCGCTTGCCGAGAACCTCGAAATCTGTGCTGCATACCTAACTCGTATGGCTAAGATGGGTATGACCCTTGAAATCGAACTTGGTATTACCGGCGGTGAGGAAGATGGTGTAGACAATAGCCACGTAGATGTTTCGAAGCTCTATACTCAACCCGAGGAGGTGTGCGAGGCGTATGAAGTGCTATCTAAGATTAGCCCCAATTTTACAATCGCAGCGTCGTTTGGAAACGTGCACGGTGTCTACAAACCTGGCAACGTAGTGCTAAACCCAAAAATTCTTGACGCCTCACAAAAGTATATTGCAGAGAAGCACTCGACAGTAGCCAAACCAGTGAACTTTGTATTCCACGGCGGTTCGGGATCAACCCAAGAGGAGATTCGTGAGTCAATAGGCTATGGTGTAATTAAGATGAACCTTGACACAGATATGCAGTGGGCATTCTGGAGTGGTATCAAGAACTTCTACACTGCCAATGAAGCATATTTGCAAGCCCAACTTGGCAACCCCGAGGGTGAAGAAAAACCGAATAAGAAATATTACGATCCACGTGTATGGTTGCGCAAAGGTGAGGAGTCTATCATAGCTCGTCTCAAGGAGTCGTTCGAGGATCTTAACTGTATTGACGTACTATAAGAGATTTTAAGTGTAGAACTATGAAACAATCAGTTGCAATACTATGTGCAGGTGGACCTGCACCAGGAATAAATACCGTAATTGGTGCCGTGACAAAGATCTTTACTCAAAACGGTTTCCAAGTCATTGGTCTAAATGGAGGCTATAAGAGTCTCTTTGCCGAGGAGCCCGATTTTGTATATCTCGATTTTGAGTTTGCAGATTCTATCTACTCTCGTGGAGGTTCAGCTCTGGTTATGAGCCGCTATAAACCACAGGATAAGGAATTTAAGAGTGATTTTTTTGAGCGTTACAATGTAAAATGTCTTGTGACAATCGGAGGTGATGACACAGCGTCTACTGCAAACCGCCTTAGCAAATGGCTCAAAGAAAAGAGCATAGATGTGAAGAGTATCCACGTGCCTAAGACCATCGATAATGACCTTCCACTACCTGCAGGTTACCCAACCTTTGGCTATAATTCTGCCAAGGAAGAGGGCGTAAAGCTCGCTACGACTCTATACGAGGATGCTCGTACGAGCGGTAACTGGTTTGTGGTATCGGCAATGGGTCGTGAGGCTGGACACCTTGCCTTTGGTATAGGTTCGGCGTGCCACTATCCTATGATCGTTATCCCTGAGATGTTCAACAAAACGCAGATGACCTTTGACAAAATCGCTCGACTCGTTATCTCCTCTATGGTTAAACGTCGATTGATGGGTATTCCATACGGTGTGGCAATCATCTCAGAAGGGGTGTTCCACTTTATGACCGATGAGGATGTTATTGGAACGGGTGTGAACTTCACGTACGACGACCACGGACACCCCGAACTGGGTAATGTAAGCAAGTCGCATATCTTCAATATGCTTGTTCAAGCTCGCTTGAAGAATTTGCGCATAAAGGTTAAGAGCCGCCCTAATGAAATGGGGTATGAGCTGCGCTGTTGCAGGCCTATTGCCTATGACCTCTCGTATGCCACTCGACTTGGACTTGGTGTCTACGAGCTATACTGTAAGGAGCATACGGGATGTATGGTCACCGTAGGGCGTGATGGCTCTATTGCACCACTATTTATGGATAGTGTGGCAGATAAAAATGGAAAGATCAAACCTCGTCTCGTTGATGTAGATACAGACAAATTTAAGCTCATTGCTCTAAATAACCTGCACTACATTACTCCGCAGGACTACAAAAAAGCTGCAAAGTATGTGGATAACCCTGAGGAGTATGACTTTATGAAAATCCTTGAATGGTAATATATTGGTAAGGGTTTTGCTTAATGGATACTGAGGTGATAACAATAGAGTTTCGCCTCGGTATCTTTTACTTTTATTAGGTTTATTTTTTTACACACATTGACTTTATGTTTATAATAATCGTATTCTCCTTTATAGCACTTGCACTTATTGCTGAGCTTGGGATATACTTTGCACTAATTTCGCGCAAAGGTAAAACAATCAAAAGGCTATATCTTCTCCAAGCACTGGTTTGTAACCTTCCTGTTATGATCCTGATGGTATTTTCAAGAAACATAACACTTGATCCATTCTGGGGAGTGGTGCTAATGTGGGCAAACTACATCTTTATGGTGAGCGTTTTTCCAAAAATAACACTCAATGTTTTTCTGTTGATTCGGAGGTTGTTACGTTTATTAGTACGTAGGTGGAGTTTTATGTTTGTGCAATATATCGGTTATGGATTAAGCCTTGTGGTTCTCTCTGTTATGTTGTACGGCGGTCTATGGGGTAGGACAGATCTCAGAGTTGAGGAGCTTACGATATATAACGAGAATTTACCCTCAGCCTTTGATGGTTTCAAGGTAGCGATGTTTACCGATGCGCACGTTGGTAATTTTGGTACCTCGTATGGACTTTTGGAGGAGATGGTCGAGGAGATAAATGGCTATGATGTAGACGCAGTGATGCAGGGAGGCGATCTTGTGAATTTGCACAGCGGTGAGCTTACCGAAGAGGTAGTCGAAATACTGAGCGATATCGAAGCACCGGTTTACTCCGTGCTGGGTAATCACGACTTGGCGTATTACATAGCCGATACTCTTCAGATCAGCCCCTCGGGAAGTAGAGCAGAGCTTGCTCACAAGCAGCTTTCTATGGGTTGGAATCTGTTGCTCAATGACGGAGAGTGGATCTATCGAGGCGCAGATAGCATATATATCGGGGGGACTACCTATCCGAGTAATAATCCGCACAATGGTTTCCGTTCGGATGCTGGCACAAGCGATATACGCTCGGTTATGCGCCCTGTCAGCCATAGCAATTATAGCATTGTTGTGGCGCATACTCCAAAGTTGTTTGATTCGATCTACACCGATATGGTTCGACCAGATTTGATGCTGAGCGGACATACACACTCTATGCAATTTAAGTTAAAGTGTGGTGATTGGCAGTGGAGTCCTGCCGAGTGGCTCTACGAGAACTATTCTGGACTCTATAACGATGGTAAAAAATTACTTTATGTAAATGACGGATTGGGCTATGTCGGCATACCGTTTCGTTTTGGAGCTCGGCCAGAATTAACTATCTTTACACTAAAATCAACAAAATGATGAACAAAGGCAAGGTTATAATATTTTCGGCACCCTCGGGAAGTGGCAAAACAACAATAATACGACACCTACTGTTGCACCACCCAAATCTAAAGTTTTCAGTGTCAGCCACCTCTCGTGCTCCTCGTGGCAACGAGGTGTGTGGCACCGACTATCACTTTATGAGCAGTGAGGAGTTTAGCGAGGCGGTCTCGGCAGGTAAGTTCATTGAGTGGGAGGAGGTCTATGCAGGCACGTGCTATGGGACGCTTCACAGCGAGGTTGAAAGGTTGTGGCAAGAGGGCACAACGGTGCTATTTGATGTGGACGTGGTTGGGGGCATACGCCTCAAGGAGCACTTCGGTAGTGAAGCCTTGTCGCTCTTCATTATGCCACCATCTATCGAGGAGTTGACCCATAGGCTTACATCTCGTGGTACGGACACAGCAGAGCAAATCGAAAAACGCATTGCAAAGGCTCAGATTGAGATAGCCTATGCCGAAAAATTTGACAAAATCATCATCAACGACATACTTGAAGTTGCTCAGGAGGCAGCCGAGACTTCGGTTGTGGAGTTTCTCACAGAGGACTAGTACCCCAAGATGCGCATCATCGAGCGGTAGGATTGCTCCTTTGCAAAGAGGCGAGTGTTATATTCACCAGTCTCCTTGTCCACATCTATTATTATATGCTTAGGAGCCGGTATGAGGCAGTGTTGAATGCCACCATATCCGCCCAGTGATTCTTGGTATGCTCCGGTGTGGAAAAAACCGACATACTGTGGCTCATTGTCCTGAAGTTTGGGCAAGTAGATAGCATTTTGATGCGCCTCGGCGTTGTAATAATCCTCGCTGTCGCAGGTAAGTCCACCAAGGAATACACGTTGGTACTCCTTTTCCCAGTTGTTTATCGAGAGCATTATATAGCGTTGACTTATGCCCCACGTATCTGGTAGCGTTGTCATAAACGACGAGTCTATCATATACCACCTCTCTTTGTCGTTTTGTTGGCGTTGGTTGATGATCGAGTATAGCGTTGCGCCACTTTCGCCAACGGTGTAGGATCCAAACTCGGTGAAGATGTGTGGTTCATCAATCTCATATTGATTGCAGTAGGATTTGGTTTGTGCTACGATCTCTTCGGTCATATACTCATAGTCGTAGTCAAAGGCCAGGGAGCTTCTAATGGGGAATCCACCTCCGATGTTCAAGGAATCGAGCTCTGGGCAAATCTTCTTTAGCTCAACATAAACGCTCAAACATTTATTCAGTTCGCTCCAGTAGTAGGCGGTGTCTCTAATACCAGTGTTGATGAAGAAGTGGAGCATTTTGAGTTGGAACTTCTTGTTGGTTTTTATCTTCTTTTTGTAGAAGTCCAGTATTTCGGAGTATCGAATTCCGAGTCGTGAGGTATAGAAGTCAAACTTTGGTTCTTCTTCCGATGCGATGCGTATGCCGAGCTTACAGGGGCGATCTAGCTCGGCATCGAGCAGATCGAGATCGTCCATACCATCCAGCACAGGGATAGTGTTATAGTAGCCATCTCGCACCAGTCCGGCGATGTTGTCTACATACTGTGGACGCTTATATCCATTACATACAATGTATATGTCTTTGCTCAAGAGTCCTTGCTCTTCGAGTGCTCGCAGGAGGTGGATGTCATATGCCGAGGAGGTTTCTATATGTACATTATTTTTTAGCACTTCCTCCATAACGAAGCTAAAGTGAGAGCTTTTAGTACAGTAACAATAGTTGTACGTACCCTTGTAATCTACCTTTGCCATTGCCACAGCAAAGAGCTTGCGTGCGCGATCAATCTGCGTACCTATGCGAGGTAGGTACGTAACCTTTAGTGGTGTGCCATACTGCTTGATGATGTCCATAAGAGGCACATCGTTCCAGTTTAGCTCGCCATCTTCGACGTTAAATTCGTCGTTTGGAAATTCAAATGTTTGGTCAATGAGGTCAGAGTATTTAGTCTTCATCGCTAAGTTTTTTGAAGTTAATTTGGGTGTTTCTTTTCAATCCAACTCTGGCGCATTGTCTCTATATTGTCAATCTAACGTAGTCGGATATTCAAAATTACCAGCAGCAAAGTTAATTACTTTGCCTCAAACCTCCAAATTTATAGCGTAATAATGGTACCCTTAAATAGTCTGTGGGCTTCCTCAATGCCACTTGAGACGAATTCAAGGCGATGGGCGTCGGAGTTGATAATCACTGGGATTTGTAGCTCTGCAATGCGCTTGAAGTAGTCCTGTGAGGGGTAAAAAGTGCCTCTTGAGGCGTATGCCTTGGTGTTTATCTCAATGACTGTACTGTGAGTTGCGCAGTGGCATAAGAACTCCTCCACAAGGTCTTTGTACCAGCTCTTCTGGGCAATCTTTGAGCTTAGTTGCGATGCATTGGAGTGTATTTTGTCGCTGTGTGCAATGAAGTCAAAGCCACGCACCTCCACCAACTCTCGCATCGAGCGATAGTATGCCTCTACGATTCGCTGCAGTGAACCTCCATAGTGCATCTCCACCATTCGACTAAAGCGCTTTACCTCGCAGTCAACATCGAGAATTTCGCCATCGACAGGCGAACGAAGAAGGTGTACAGATCCAATGCGATAGTCGAGTGGAAGACCTTGAAAATACTCTATCGAGGGGTTGAACTCACTGTCAATATAGTCTATTTCCATACCACACAACACTCTAATCTTTGGTGCGTATTTCTTCTTTAGAGTGCTCACCTCTGCTATGTAGCTATCAACGTGATCGATCTTCATAGCCCACGGAGCGTGCTTTAACATAGGTAAGGGGCAATGCGGTGAGACCCCCCACGCCGAGAATCCAACCTCTATGGCACGACCAATAAACTCCTCGATTGTAGCCCTGCCGTCGCAGTATTGAGTGTGGCTATGGTAATTTGTCAACATATTTTATTATCTTTACGCTATGGATAAACTATTAAAACGTGCCATAGAGGCTTCATCCACAGCTTATGCTCCATACTCTGGCTTCTGTGTTGGTGCGGCAGTAGAGTTAGAGAGTGGAGAAATCGTAGTGGGTAGCAATCAAGAGTGCGCCTCGTACTCGCTTACCATCTGCGCCGAAAGAGTAGCACTTGCCGCTGCTCTTTCCAACTTCCCGAACGGTGTAGTTCGCCGAATTGCAATCTACTCGCCACAATCACCCTCGGGCATTGCCCCTTGTGGAGCGTGTAGAGAGTTTATTATGGAGTGTGCACGCCGAGGTGAGGTAGACATAGAGATTATTGGCATCGATGGAGAGCATACTACAACAATTTCTGCTCTCTTGCCACACTCTTTTATCCTTCCCAAAAACTCACTATAGTCTCACCGAAAGCTCCGAGCCAATCTCTTCGAGATCCTTCACCACAGCATCGATTAGAGATATCCCATCGTTCATTATCTTCTCCTTCTTTTCTCTCTCAATATCACCGGGGATATAGACTCTTTGTTGTCCTTTTGCGGGAGTTGCACCTCTGAATGTCTCTATCCAGCTATCCATCGAAGCCTTAAATTCACTTGCAGGGCGGAATGCATCTACTCTCATTGCACCGAAGAAGTGCCCAAGCCCCTCGCCTACACTCTTGTCAAGCAGCGGCAAGTAGGGCACTTGGGGAGGAACGAAAGGTCCGAAGTTTGCTCCAGAGAATACTGCCGAGAATATGTCAATCAACGCACCCATACAGTAACCCTTGTGGCTACCGTGCTCGTAATCTCCGCCAAGGGGGACAATAGCACCACCGCGAGTAATTATATCAGGATCGGTTGATGGCACACCCTCTGCATCTTGCACATAGCCCAATGGAGCACTCTCACCCTTTTTGCCCATTATGGCGAGTTTGCCTCTCGCAATTGGAGTTGTCGCAAAGTCGGCTACAAATGGAGGTTGCTTGTCTGTGGGGATGGCAACAGCCAGTGGGTTTGTTCCAAGTAGACGGCTTACCGAAAACGTAGGTGCAACAAGTGGGTTGGCATTAGTCATTGCGATGCCCACCATATCGTGCTCAAGTGCCATCTCGGAGTAGTAACCCGCTATGCCAAAGTGGTTCGAATTTTTTACCGCAACCCATCCAGTACCACACTTCTCAGCCTTGTCAATAGCCACCTTCATTGCATAATGCGCTGCCACTATTCCAATTGCTCCATCGCCATCGACAGTTGCCGTCGATGGTGATTCGTGTACTATCTTAGGCTCTGGTTTGACATTTATGCGACCTGCCTTCCACAACCCATAGATATCCTTTACGCGAAGCATTCCGTGCGAACTGAGTCCGTGTAGCTCCGCTGCGAGAAGTACCTCGGTTATGATCTTAGCATCAGCCTCGGGGCAACCCATTGCCCGAAAAAGTGAATTATTAAAGTCAAAAAGTTGTTGATAGCTATACATTTCCCTTTATATGTTTTGTATTAATAAAAAATTACTATTTATCGCCCAGTGCCTGAACCTGTCTTGTGGCAACCTTTGGATTTGCAATAACATTGCACCCATTGACGCAACCACCCTCACACGCCATTACCTCTACCATATTTCCGGGGCAGTGGTTAACAAATCCGCGTAAATCTCGTATGCTCTCCTTTGATATGCCATTGATAACAATAGGTGTCATTTCGGCTCTATTGCCCACCATCTTTTGCACCGCTTTGGCAACTCCAGAGGTGGCAGCATAGCCACGCGAAGTGGGGTTTATAGCACTGTCCAGCTCTTCGGTCGATGGGTCATTGATGTTTATCCCCAGAGCTACAAGTGTGGTGCCCACCTCCTCAAACGATAGTACATAGTCGACCAATGGATCGCTATATGCTTCAAATCGCTTAGCAAGACAAGGCCCTATGAATACTATTGTAGCATCAGGGTTCTTACTCTTCACAATCTCAGCAGCGTAGTGCATCGGCGAGCGCGTATGCGACACGTAGGGTATTATCTCTGGTATGTGTTTTCCTGCGAGTCGGTAGTATGACGGGCAACAAGACGTTGTCATAAACTTTTCGCCATTTTTCATCTTTTCGATAAACTCTTCTGCCTCACGTTCAGTTGTCACATCGGCACCCATAGCAACTTCGAGGACTTGGTCGAATCCGATCTTCTTAATTGCCGAGAGTATGCTCTCAAGTGGAGCTTTGAACTGACCCGCGATAGCTGGAGCAACTATTGCAATGACCCTTTTATTATTATCTTTTAGTTGTTTGTAGATATCAACAATGTGTGAGCGTTCCATAATTGCGCCAAATGGGCACGCAGATATGCAACGACCACAGTATATACACTTAGAGTGGTCGATAACCTCTTTTCCGTTTTCATTTTTGGAGATAGCTCCCACAGGGCAACTCTCCTCGCACGGTACTGGTTGGTAGATAATTGCGTGGAAGGGGCAGTTCTTGAGACATAGTCCGCAGTTTACACACTTGCTACTCTCGATTTGTGCTTTGCCGTTGGCAAAAAATATTGCTTTTTTGGGACAGTTCGTCTCACACGGACGAGCCACACACCCTCTACACATATTGGTTACAACGTAGTTGTCCTTGACACAAGCCGAGCATGCTTCGTCCATTACAGACATTGGTGTTTTACCAACGGTGGTTCGATTAAACGCCTCGCTACAATATTCACTGAGTCGTGCACGCTCGTCCTTCTCGTCATCGATGCCATAACCCAGTACACCCATTGCACGATACTTGAGCATTGCGCGATCCTTGTAGATGCAACATCTGGTGATTTCGCCATTTCGCGGCCGCATTAGGTATGGTATATCGTCCACGTTTTCGAGTAGCGTGCCTGCATCAAGGTGGCGGATAATTCTTGTTATAAGTTCTCTTCGTAGTATGTCTGTATTGTTTGTTGCCATTGGTTTTCTTGCCTCCTTTTACAATTAAAACTCTTATAATTCACAATTTAGTTGGGCTCGAATCTCAGCTATGATCTTGTCGTTATTCGCGCCACTTATTACCCTCTCCCCGACCATAGCATATGGAGCTTTCGTTTTGGTCTCTTGACTCTTTTGGCAGAGATCCAGACAGGGCACTGCACGTATGTTAACCATCCCATTTAGATCCTCAGGAAGATAATCTTCGAGGAGTTGCAAGTCTGCACCTCCCATTACGTAGCACATCGTGCCACAACATAATTTTACTACAACCTTTTTCATACCATTTTGATGTTATTCTACCTTAAAAAGTGATAATTTAATTATTTTTCGGGACGCATCTGTGGGAAGAATAGCACCTCCTGTATTGAGCTTTGCCCCGTGAGGAACATAGTAAGTCTATCAATGCCAATACCCATACCCGAGCAGGTTGGCATACCATACTCCAGGGCACGTAGAAAGTCGTGATCAATAAACATCGCTTCGTCATCCCCCTTCTTGCTAAGTTCGAGTTGCTCTTCAAATCGCTCACGTTGTTCAATCGGATCGTTGAGCTCGCTATATGCATTTGCAACCTCTTTACCGCCTACGAATAGCTCGAAACGCTCGGTAAGGTGTGGTTCTGAACGGTGGCGTTTGGTCAGTGGCGACATCTCAACAGGGTAGTCCGTAATGAAGGTTGGTTGTTCCAACATCTCCTCACACTTCTCACCAAAGATAGCGTCAATGAGCTTGCCAACCCCCATACTCTTGTCGGTGTGAATACCAAGCTCTGCGCACTTGGCACGAAGCTCATCTTCGCTCTTACCGGTAATGTCAAATCCTGTTTGTTGCTTGATAGCGTCAGTCATTGTAAGCCTGCGGAATGGAGCCTTGAAGTTGAAGGTCTTATCGCCAAAGTTAACCTCGGTTGTACCGTGCAGGGCGAGAGCAACCTTCTCGATCATATTTTCTGTAAACTCCATCATCCACAAGTAGTCTTTATAGGCTACATATATCTCCATTACGGTAAACTCAGGGTTGTGAGTTCTGTCCATTCCCTCATTGCGGAAGTCTTTAGCAAATTCATACACGCCCTCAAAACCGCCTACGATCAAACGCTTTAGGTATAGCTCATTTGCAATACGAAGATATAGTGGCATATCCAGAGCATTGTGGTGAGTGATAAAGGGTCGAGCTGCGGCTCCACCTGCAATTGATTGTAAGATCGGAGTCTCCACCTCCAGATAGCCGTGGTCATTGAAGTACTCGCGCATAGTATTGATAATCTTTGTGCGCTTGAGGAAGGTATCACGAACCTCGCTGTTGACTATCAAGTCCACATATCGCATACGATACCTAAGCTCAGGATCACTAAAGGCATCGTATATCTTACCATCCTGTTCCTTCACTATGGGAAGTGGGCGTAGCGATTTGCTGAGCAGAACAAACCTTTGACAGTGTACCGAAAGCTGCCCAGTTTGTGTAATAAAGGAAAAACCCTCAACGCCGACAATATCACCAATGTCCAGTAATTTTTTGAACACTGTATTATAAAGCGTTGGATCTCCCTCGGGGCAAACCTCATCACGCTTTATATAGACTTGGATACGGCCGGTGGAGTCCTGAAGCTCAAAAAACGAGGCATTGCCCATAATCCTACGACTCATAATTCGCCCTGCAATCAAGAGTTTTTGCTCGGGTTTTGCTCCCTCTTGAATTATCTCTGCCGTGGTATGGCTAACTGCAAACTCTGCAGCAGGGTAGGGGTCGATGCCCAACTCTCTGAGTTTTTCCAACGATTGTCTGCGAATGATTTCCTGTTCTGATAGTTCCATAAATGTATTGTGTCTTTATTGTTTTGATCGTGTAAATAATCTGCCAAACTCACCAACCCACAGTACAATCGAGGTTGCACCTATGGCAATAAGCCAGTTTTGGAGCGTTAGGGGTTCAACCCTAAAGACCTCACCACCGAAGGTTACGATAAGCCACTGTCCTATGATAATGAGCAGCCCAACGGTTATAAATCCTGTTGCTTTGCCAAGTGCCGATACTCCAAACCTGCCTGATTTGTATGCCTTGGCGTTAAACATATTCCAAAACTGAAGCATTACAAATATGGTAAAGAAGAGTGTTTGGTTTTGTCGTGTGATAGCTCCTGTCGAGTCTTGGAAGAAGAACAGAAGTGCAATCATAGCCACAACGAAGGATACACCAACTGTGATAATTTGTAGTCCCATTGGTTTGGATATTATAAAGTCCTTATTACTTCGTGGTTTCTTGCGCATAACTCGCTCATCGGGAGGCAGAGATGCCAGAGCACCAGCTGCAAAGGTGTCCATAATTAGGTTTACCCACAGCATCTGAGTTACGGTTAGTGGAAGATCGAAACCGAGCACCGCTCCGATAAGTACAATTAGCAGTGCTGCAACGTTTATTGTGAGTTGAAAGAGCACGAATCGCTGAATGTTTAGATATACAGATCGCCCCCACATCACAGCACGTGCAATGCTTGCAAAGCTATCATCGAGCAGTGTTATGTCGCTTGCCTCCTTGGCAACCGAGGTGCCAGATCCCATCGACAAACCTACATTTGCAAAGTTTAGGGCTGGGGCATCGTTGGTACCATCCCCTGTTACGGCTACAACCTCGCCTCTCTTCTGAAGGAGTTGTACGAGGCGCTGCTTGTCTTGAGGGCGAGCGCGAGCCATTATCTTGAGCAGTGGGGCACGCTCATACGCATCCTCATCGCTTAGTGCATCCCACTCTGGACCTGTGATTGCATTAACCTCGCTATCTGTTGCATCATCCCAAAGACCTACCTGGCGAGCAATCTCACGCGCAGTAGCCGGAGTATCTCCGGTAACCATCTTAATGGTAATACCAGCACTCATACAGCTTGCAACAGCGGCAGGTACATCATCTCGTACGGGGTCAGCAATAGCTGCAACAGCCTGTAGAGTGAGATTATTTAGTTCATCTTCGATATCCCCTCCAGTCGTATAGTCCTTGATGGCAAAGGCAAGCGTACGCATAGCTTTGTTTTGGAATTCAAGTAACTTCGCCTTGGCTGCCACTGTGTCGCCACTGGTACATCGCTCCAAAACATACTCTGGTGCACCCTTAACAAACAAAATCTTCTTGCCATCGACCTCCGCCACAGTTGCCATCATCTTAACCTTGGAGCTAAACGGCATTTGAGACTCAGCTCCAACTCGCAACTCTGAGTAATCGACACCATTGTCGTTTAGCCATAGTATGAGTGCTCCCTCAGTGGGGTTTCCTATTGCTTTACCCTCGGCATCGAGATTTGCTGTTGAGTTTACGGCAATGGCACGGTTTAGAAGTGCGTTGTTGTCGATATAGGTGACAAAATCGGCAACACGCATCTCATTCTTTGTGAGTGTTCCTGTCTTATCGGTACATATAACAGTGGTTGCTCCAATTGTTTCCGAGGCGTGCATCTTACGCACGAGGTTGTTTGCCCGAAGCATCTTGCGCATTGATAGAGCAAGCGACAGTGTTACACTCATTGGCAAACCCTCTGGTACGGATACCACAATGAGCGTTACACATATCATAAAGCTATCTAATATGGACTTTGCCATATCGAGCGATATCCACGCACTGCCATCTATGGCCTTCACACCAAACGGGAGTCCAGCAAGGGCAAATGCACCGAAGGTCAGCAGTCCGAGTATTATCCAATAGAGAAACCCCATTTTTTTGATATGAGTGGGCAACTCTTTTTCTTTGCCTGCGAGCTTTAGCCCGTCATAAACAACCGGCACCCACACTCGACCAAGCATAATAAAGAGCCCAAGTAGTGCGGCTCCTAATAGTCCCTTTTGCCCGAGTGTAGCGCTGCTTATCTCACCCCAAAAAACACTCTTAATGGTTAGTGCCGTGAAGGTTACAAAGGCTATCGAAAAGCCTACCACTCCGATTAGTTTGGCAAGTCTATCGAGTTGCTTTGTGAGTGGTGTAGTTTCACTATTTTTTTCAGTAGCGAGTGTAGCGACTTTGCCATATTCGGTGGCATCTCCCACTCGTATTATTTCTGCCGTACAGTTTCCCTCAATGATTGTCGTGCTACGCAGGATGTGGTTACTGGGATATGTTGCCTCTTTGTCAAACTCTGCTTCATTTGTACTTTTGTGCATTTGGAGCTCACCGGTAAGTGTAGATTCGTTAACCGATAGCTCGGTGGCTTCGAGCAGTATGCAATCGGCAGGAATCTCTTCACCGCTGTCCAGCACTACTATATCACCCACAACAAGATTTTGTTTCTCTACTTGCTTCAGCTCTCCATCACGCCACACCTTGTACAATGTTTGTTCGTTGATTTGATTGAGTAGTTCAAATTTCTTGGCAGCATCTCGTTCGAAGTAAAAGGCGATGGTGGTTGACAGTAGTATGGCAACGATGATTCCGATCGTTTCGTAGTACTCGCCGTGCGCAATTGAAATAGCAAATGATAGCACCGCCGCTATGATTAGGATGCGAATTACAGGGTCATTAAACTTCTCAAGAAATAATTTCCACAGCGGCTCTTTTTTTGGTGGGGTGAGTATATTTCTGCCGTGCTTCTCAATGCTTTGTTCTATTTGTTGGTTGGTTAGCCCTTGAAATTTAGACATATTTTTAATTTTGGATAATACTTAAGTGCGGTATAAACGACAAAAATAGTTATTTTTACACAAAATTCACTCAAATAATCGACAGAAAATGGATAATCGCATAATAAAATTTCTTAGTTCAAGACAGGTTATGTCATTGGCAACACGCTATGGAGATGGAACTTGGAGCGCAAATCTTTTTTATGTGTTTGATTTTCAGCGCAATAGATTGATTTTTACGTCTTCCGCCGAAAGTTTGCATATTGTGCAGGGGCAGAGGTATGCAGAGGTAAGTTGCGCCATTGTTGGGCGAAGTAGGGTAGTATCTCGACTCAGGGGGGCTCAGATTGTGGGGGTGTTGCGTAGCACGCAAAACAGGGATGAGGAGTTTAAGTATTGCAAGCAGGTGTTTTCTAAGAGGTTTCCGCTTTACTCTACGAAGCTTAAAGAGATGTGGTATGTAGAGATTCGCAGTGTGAAGTACACTGACAATAGATTAGGCTTTGGTACAAAAATTATTTTTTCTTCATAAAGGGCAGGTGTTTTTTTATGGCGAATTAATGCAATAATATTAACATTATAGTAGGTAGCCAAAAGTTTGCTTTTTTCAGAAGCGAAGCCACCGTCAGGCAGTGCGAGCTGGTTATGCCAAGACGGTCGCGTGGGGTGGCGACCGTCCGCAATTGGTACTTTGCACGCACAGACGTACGACTCCGAGAAATAAAATGAATGATTATTAGAGTGATTTGAATAGCATTGTTATTATTCTTTTCAGCCTATTGCTGTTGGAGTAAGTATCAAAAAAAAAGAGTTTTGCGAGAACTTACGCTCTGGCAAAACTCTATGCTAAAGTTCAGGTATGCTATTTTTTTGTAAAAATTACAGTTGTTGCGCCAATTTCGGATGTTGTAATTAATGACATCTTATTACCACTAACCGTGCCTCTAAGTGTTACGATATTGCCATCTGTCGCATTTAGAGTGCCTGCCATAGTTGTACCATCAAATGTGTAAGAACCATTGAAGTTTCCAAGTAGCGTGCCGTCATCAACGTCAACAACCCTGTAATTAAAAGTGTCCTCAGCAAACGTAATTGTTGCGGTTGCTGTCACTCCTCCACCTGTTTCTGTTGCTTCCCACGCTGTCCCAGCGAGTGAATTTGATGAATCCTTTTCGCAAGATGTGAAAATGCCTATTGAAAGGGTTAGTGCAACGATAAAAGATAAGATTTTTTTCATAGTTTTATTGTTAAAATTAAAATTGTAAGACACTACCATTAGTGGTGAATTCATACAAAGATAACAAATATATACGAATTATCCAAAAAGGCTCAACCCCTAAGTCGAAATTATCGAAATAAAGAGTATATTTGCAGGTAATTATGAGTTCAAAATTACTGAAAAATAGTATTATATATGCTGTGGGTGATATTATCCCACGCGTTATAATTTTTCTCATATTCCCAGTCCTAACTACGCACCTCTCACCAGCTGACTACGGAATTGTAAACTACGTAAATATGTTTATAACCCTCTTTGCGATTGTTAGCATATTGGGGCTGAATACCTACTATTTGGTTCACTATTTTAAGGTTGGAGATGTCGTTGCACAGCGCAAATTGCTGGGCAATATCACTCAATTTGTTGTGGGCATAAATCTCATATTGACCATACTGCTACTACTACTGGGCTACATTGCACCAACTGCATTTAGCTCAAATATCGACTTTTTCCCCTATATCGCACTCGGTGTGGGGACGAACTTCTTTAATGTCTTTTCCATCCTACCCTCAGCACTATATCGAGTGCAAGAGCGCCCGCTACCACTAGCAACTATAAACATTATAAAGGGTATTGTAACAATGGGGCTTACGCTAACGCTTGTAGTGGGTTTTGGATTTTCCGCCAAGGGTGTCCTCTGGGCGAACTTCGTGGTGTCGCTTCTTTTTGCACTGATATTTATAGCCATTACGCTCCGAAATATGGAGTTTAACCTCAACTGGCCGCAGATTAAATCCGCACTGCGATTCTCAATGCCTCTGGTACCCGGAGCAATTGCATACTTTGCGCTGTCTATGTCCGACAGATACTTCATAGATAAATACCTAAGCCTCACAGAATTAGGTATCTATACTACCGCCTCTACGCTTGCTATGATACTGAGCATCGTGTCGTATGGAGCCTATCGAGCATTTGAGCCATACTTCTTTAAGATATATGGTAGCGAAACCTTTACGCGTCAGTATAAAAACATTCAAAATCTATATCTCTTTGTCATTCTCTTCGGTGGAGCAGGTTTGAGTATATATGCCAGAGAGTTTTTTGAATTGTTTGCATCGAGTTCATACTCAATGGTCTACCTTTACGTTCCGATGGTTCAGGTCAGCGTCATCTTTATGGCAATGTCACTGCTCTTTGCAACCATTGTTACGGCACAAGGAAAAACCAAGATCAATGCCCTGGCAAACATAATTGGTGGAGGGCTTAGCATTGCGCTCAACATACTCCTTATCCCACGTTTTGGTATTGTAGCATCGTGTATTGCCTCGTCGGTGGCAACGGCAACGATTATGATTATACTCTTTCGTAGCGCACGCCTCGGTGTGTCGTATGTTGCGCCAATTGCCGCGTTTTTGCTCACCGCAACCTCAGTTGCACTCTGTGTGTACACCATTGATTTTGATGGTACGCTCTATGATATACTATTCAAAAGCGCGGTGCTCATCATAACGATGATTGTTAACCTGCTGATTCTAAAAATCGATGTGCGAAAATATATATTTAGACACACCGCCACAAACATTACAAGACAATGAAACACCTTTTTGTAGTCCACTCAAACTTAACATACCTTGCTGCGCTTGCCACTGTTTACAAAGAGAATTTATGCCCTGAGGATGTTGTAATACTCGGCGATAAGTTTAGTGCGAGCTATCCCATCGAGACGCAGTTGGTGAAATCATTATCTGGAAATCAACTTTTGCGCTCTCCACGCCGAGCTCTCTTTTCGATTGGATATGTGGATAAAATAATCAAACGAACTACAAATAGTGAACCATATGTGCTCTACGTTGCGGCGCTATATAATGTGCAAAGAATATGCTTTTCAAACTCTAAGTGTCAGGGGCTAAATTTTATAGAAGAGGGTTTGTCAGTCTATCTGTCCACTGTATCACTGTCGAGAATATTGTCAAACAACGAACAAACAAAATCACTGCGTAATAGATCGTGTCGAACCTTTTTCAAAGACCTTTTTAAGTTGATTAAAGGATATAGCTACAAGATGCAAGCGTTGCCGTTTCTGTACAATGGCTACTCTAATCTTGAGGGTGTGAAGTTCTATGGTTTTAACAAAGAGTCGTTTTGTGGAGTGGATGATGTTCAGCAACTGTCATTTGTAGATACTATCAATCATTTTGATATGAGATCTCAATTGGAGCTTGCTGGCGGTAATTTATGGATAGGGTCAAATATTGTATCGCTGGGCTTAGAGCCGCTTGAGAGTTATCTGAGCGCCATCAAAGAGGGTGTTGTAGAGTGTTTTGCTCATTCGAGCGGCACCCGCGCCTTTGTAAAGTTCCACCCAGCTGAGTGTGAGGCATCACGGAATGGCACTCTTAAGCTATTTGCTGATGCAGGTATAGAACCAGTTGTGGTGGATGATAGTGTGATCATTGAGGTAGAGATATTTTCAAATACGGGGGTTACGGTATGGGGAGTAGATTCCAGTATTATGTACTACGCATCGTCGGCTGGCGTACGTTGCAAGTCGATAGTTGATCGATTGGTGAACTATCCTAAGGCAACACTTCCATTCTTTTGGGAGCGTGTTGAGACGGTATAGAGCCTGTGCACCACCTATATCTAATGGTTTTAGAGAAGTTTTTCCTTAGCGATTACCTTTGCACAGGCAATAAATCCTGTTAGGAGTACAAGTAGTATTATTATCAATATTTTATTTGGCGAGGAGCTTCCAATAGGTCTTGTTGCAGGTTCAATTACCACGTAGACAGGAGTTTCGTTCTGCATTTTAAGTTTTGCATCTTCAAGGTTTTGCGCCAAGGTACTGTACACAGAGTAGTCAATATCTTTTTCTTCTTCGAGTCGTTGTAGCGATGTTAGAGCAAGCTGCGAGGTGTAGTTCCTACTATGGTCAGCAACCTTTGCCCAATTATTTAGCGACTCGTGATACTTTTGCTTGGCTTCGTCATACATCTGTTGGGTGAAGCGTAGAGTTTCCTTTGCCTTTTTGGTGCGATAGTCTACAATGTATCTCTGGATGTTCTGCACCACAACCTCTGCAATATCGCACGACACCTGAGGATCTTGCATCTCCACGAAAACTGAAATTACAGAGGTGTTTTCGTCAATTGCAAGATAGATTCTACTCTCAATGGCCTGAAATATGGAGTACTGTTTGAGCGTAAGTGCCTGAATGTTGATTGAGTCAGCAGCAGCATTTTTGTCTTCGTCTTCCTCAGCGGAGGTAACCCACGATATGAGTTTGAGGGGTGCTCCGAGTATGTAGCTCCACCACGGTGCTCTTTGTTCGTCGAGCATATAGTTGTACAGTGTGGAGGTGTACTCTCCATTTAGGGTTGTCACCTCAACGTTGAATAGATCTGTTATGAAGGGCAAACTGCTTACTACCTCTGGGTATAGCTCAGCAGAGATTGCATCGCCCCCCCCTGAACTCTGAGAGTCAAAGTCAATTCCAGCCATTGCCGCAAATCCACCCAGTGATCCAAGTCCTGAAAGGGATGATTGTATTTCGGGTGCTAATGTAACAGTTGTGGTGTACTCTCGCGGTATGCTAAATCCAATGATTAGCCCCGCAACGACTCCACAAACACCCCATTTCATTATATACTTGCGCCGCTTCCACAACGTGGTTATAATCTTTGCAATATCAATTTCTTTGTCAAAGTTACTCTCCGCTTTCATTAATCTTAGGCTGGTTAATTTGTGTAAATATACACAAAAGTACTATTTTTTTCGACGATGTGCAAATGCACCAGTGTCTTGATGGTGCACATCCTGCCCAAGAGCAGGGATATACAGTACGTTGTGTTTTAATGTAGTAATCGGAGATAATGCGATGTGGATTGATGAGCACAGCAATTGGGCATCGGAGTGTGTGTGTGAAGCGATGTTATAAATTATGGCGAAGATACCAACAAAGAAATCGAGGTAAACTAACTTTAATATAAAAAAGAGCCTATTGTTTAGGCTCTTTTCTAATTTTAACTAAAGTAATTATTCTAAGAATAACTATTGATATGGCAAGAACAATTGTAGATACAAATAAGACTTTCCCTAATGTCATTAATGGTGATATTGTGAAATTCTCTATTTCAGTTATCACTAAATTAGCAATGATTAGTGCAAAGATAATCACCAAAATGGTCAAATGGGTTCTACCTCCTATAAAGTTTTCAAAAGTTTTCATTATTCCCAAAACCAATCCCAAATTTGTTTTACAGCATACTCTGCGGAATTTGCAACACCTCCTGTTAAACCACCAACAATAGCACCAGGGACAGCGCCAGCTCCTCCTGCAAGTGATCCAACTCCAGCTCCTACCACAGCTCCTGCAACTGCGCCTGATACATCTTGACCACCAAACTCTTTCCAGCTCCATTCTGCACGAGTTAACACTCTTGTATTTGCACCAGTAATAGCTTCAACCCATTTTGCCGTATTTTTCTCCCAGTATATCAGAGTGTTTTTAGCAACAGATGCGCCACATAATAATGCAGACAAATCACTGCCTGTGCAGTTTAACTTTATCTCCTCTTCGATTGCTTCGATATGTTCAATAGCATCTTTTGAATTTGAGAATTCAGAACTATAAAAAACTTTCTGAATTTTAGCATAATAGATTTTTGCAGTTGAGTCTGACAGTTCCGCAACAGATTCGTTTAATTCGCTTGCGCTACGTGTTATTACACTTTCGTACCCAGTATTGATATTATTATTATTTAAGAATTTTTCTATCGCATTATCAATAAATTGTCTTGAGATTTCTCTCACACCATTCTTTGTAGTAGGCTGGGATTTAATTTCTTCGAGAATAAAATCTAATCCTTCATTGTGTAGTTCTCCAACCATTTCATAGTCAAGTGTATGACTTTTCGTTGTTTCAACATTGGACTTGCAAGATGCAAAAGCAATGCTTGAAAGTGTTAGTAAAGTGAGTAATAATTTTTTCATTTTGTAATTAAATTGTTTAATAGTTTGTTATTTTTCAAAAAGTGCACTTATTTCGGATGCAAAGGTATTATTATTATTATTATTTACAAAATTATATACAAAAAATTTTATAAAAAATATGTAAAAGGAGTGTAGTAGCAGATTAGGCAGAGGTTGCCGCCAAGCAGAGCATCATCAGCCAAACCTATAAGAGACAATTGCAAAACAACTATATGTTCGAGTAGCTCAAAGATTTTTAGCTCTTTTCTCGATTCAGGAATCGAGACTCGCTCATATCTGACACTATCTGAATAACAGTGAATTTACCCCAAAAAATATTGACTAACCACCGTGCGGAGCTCTGAATTGGTTAATCGCCCGAGGGCATATATTGCGCACTTTATTGCCAAGAATCTTATGCATATCGGTGTTTGTGACAAGTGCTAAGTGCAGATTTACTTTGATGTAGGCGTGCCGATAGATCTTATACGTTTCTTATACGCTTCCCAAATCATAGGATAGAAAATAGGACTGCCACTCATTAAAACACTTCCTTTTGAGTCCACTAGAAATATATGTTTATGGGATCTTCTGGCAAGTTATTGTCCCTTTCAAAGTTGCCACTGGGATCAAAAATTATTGGGTGCGTAAACTTTAATAGCGTTATGTTTTGCTTTATCTCCACACTTTAAGAGTCAGCGTTTAGGATGTAAATAAAGCTAACGGGCAGAGAGTCCTTCGAGGCATTTTTCATAAGCCACTTCCACCTGCTTAGTTCTTTTATTCTACACGAAGCACATCCCTGAGCATCAAAATAAGCAACAATACGATAGTTATTATCTACAACAATAGAATCATCAAAATGAATATTTGTGGGGATACTATTGTTTGATAAACAACTATTCATAATGCTGAGAAGCAGACCTATGAAAAACAATCTTACCCTCATAATTAAATTCCATATTTGGAGTCTAAGTATTCATATGTTTTAATTATTACGGAGTCCTCGTAGTGAGTGAGATAATCATTATCAACATAGATGTCGGGCACTACACCTATGCCTTCCAGCGGAATCATACCTGGAGTTAAAACCCTCTCTACCGAGAATGTATATGTCCAGCCATTGGGCAAAATCCCACTAATGGGTGCAGAGTACGATCCACTCGTTGTAGCACCAATAAATGTACATTCGTCAAATTGCTTTGCACATAATAAAAAACGTTCCGATGCGCTCTGTGTTAGCTTATTAGTTAGTACAACAGTTACCTTGTCGCTGAGGCTATTTTCGTGGAGATAATTATGATGTGCTTGTGGTGGACTAAAATCGTTACTACCTGCCCCAGTTTTCTTTTGCGTGTAATGTACAGTATTCTGATTCATCGCAAAATAAGATGCCAAATAAAAGGCATTATAGGTCATTCCGCCAGGGTTGGCTCTAAGGTCAATTATAATTGCATCGCACATAGAGACTTTGCTAAGCAACTTGTCAATATCACTAAGAGTATAGTTTCCCTCATCGAAAGTTGAAATGTGTATGTACCCGATATTTCGCACAAAATCATATATCCAATATAGTGCCCCATTAGAATTCATATCGTGCAGGGAATAACCAAGTGTGTACCCAACTTCCACTATATCAAAACTATTAAAATCACTTATACTACCAGCTGAATTGAAATATTTCCTTGGGTGAAAACCATTGGGATTTGACATTGATACGTGTGCATCATTTAGGTGGCGCATCATCGATGACATAACGTCCCATAGGCTGTCCTGGCTTATACCATCAGTCACACGGGGGCGATAAACTTGGTAGAGGCTATCCCAGTTTACACCTCTATCCTCAAAGACCGCATAGTGGGTATTCATTTCTTCCCAATAGGTCTCAAATACATCAAGGTTGGTCGTAGTCGGAGCTTTATAGCAACTCGATGCAACAAAAAGCGTTGCAAGGCTGTAAAAAATCTTTTTCATAATCTAAATCTCACTTTTGCCATTAGTGTGTTGTCGATGATAGATACAGCAGAGGGTTTTAAGTATTGTGTGGTACGAAGCTCATAACTCACGCCAACAGCCACGACATTTGATAACGCATAACAGTATTCAACTCCAAGATTCAAATCCCAGAATTGTCCTATTGTGGCGAAATCACCGCTAAAAAATTCACCAAGTATATACTCGCAATAATCATGTGGTTGATCGTCATAGTTGGGGAGACGACTATATGGTGGGCGAGAAACAAAGCCGAGCAGATGAAAATCAAGCCTCGTGGAAATATTGTTTCGATTGAAATTCCAGTTACCTTGGATAATTGGACGAAGACTGTGCGAGGCGATGTAGCTGTATAGCGAGAGTGTTCGTAGCGAAAAATCAATCCTCATCTGATACCCACCACCCGCAAGCATAGTGAAGTTGTTCCAATTTCCCACCTTTACGAGGTAATTTGCAAATAGGTTGAAGTTATAGTTATCTGTGGCGGTATATCTACTGGGCGCACTAATTTGACCAATTGCACCGCCGAAGCCAAATTCAATAACAGAACCACACTGCCAACTATATCCGGCCGAAATGGTGGTGGCAAAATCTGACTTTATATAGTTCAGAGGACTGAGTGTCTTATCGTGAAAGTACCCAGCTCTATACCCTGTTCCCATATCAATGTTCCATCCTTTTGTCTGACTGAAACCTACAGTAGAGAGTAGCGTAAAGACGACTGTTGCTAAAAATCTCATAAAAAATTTGTGCTGTATCTTCATTGCAAAGATACAAATTAATTTGGAGCTACTATTAATATAAATAAACCATTTCAGTCTTTGTTCATACTAAATTACTGTTATATCCCTAACTAATACAAATGTAAGGAGATTTGCTGTACTACCTGATAATTTATAAGTGGTCTCATCAACAGTGGTCTCGGCAATATTTCCTCTAAGTAATGTAAGATTAATTATTGCAGAATCCGGAATACCATCAAGCAACTTAGGATCTAAAACTACTTTCCCATTATCATTGGCGATAAACTCGGTTCTTCTTACACTGGATGACTCACAAGAGCCATCATACATAGTGCGTCCATCCCATTCTATAACAAGTAGTAGACCATTATTATTATCCATATCAGCATTCCAACTTACAGATAAATTTTTGTAATAACATAGTGGGTATAAATCTTCCTCAGTTGTAATTTTAGGAGAAGTAATAGTAATTTCTTCAGGTACATACATATTAATTGTTGTATCAGAACTACCTCCGCCCTTGGTTAAACTATTAGCGGTAAGCTTAAATTGAACGTTATTTCCATATAAACTATTGAAATCAATGTCATTAGCCTTTGCAACAGATCTTGTTGAACTATAACTATTAATAGTCACACCATTTACACTAATTATGCAATTCTGATTAGGCAGTGTGCCTCTAGTCAAAAGAGCAAGATCAGGAATGGTAATCGCAGAATGTACGTTTTCTCCAATAGGAGTGTCTTTTACTGATTGGATTGACACTGTATAGTTGGCAGGAGAAAAATGCTTTTCATACACACCTGCTGAATCTGAAATAAAGCTCTCCTCTACTATGGGGTCAATTTGAGTTTGCGATGTAAAATTATTATCTGCTGTGTCAACCTTAACTGACTGACAAGAGGTCGTGAAAAATACAGCGCATAGTATTGTGTAAATGTATATCTTCATAACTATTTTATTGTTTTATTAATATTTAGAATGCTATCATACTTAGAGTGCTTTTGTGTCTTTGCCTGTATTCATCTTCCACATAAATATCCCTGACAGGAACATCAGGATTAAGACGTGTAGTTCCATCCCAAAGAACATCTGTAATAAGCCTACCTGGTTTTGGGACAATATCATAACTGTATTGTGAGAAAACAAATTGATTACGCAGAGTAAGGTTAAACTCCCATTCTACATGTCGTTCCATAGATTTTAGATGCTCGTGATCCTTCCAGGATTTAGACTTTATAAGAATTCTAATTGTGCTTGTGCCAGGAGTATAACCAACATTTTTGATTTCACAAAACTGACCATTCTCGTGCGTGTTCATTTGCGTTGGAGACAAGATTGTCTTGACAGCCTCGCCTTCACAAGTAGCGGCACTAACTCGAATCTCCATTTTGGATTGGTTTGCATAATTAAATAGTTCAGAAATAGTACCGCCGGTATAGGTGTTACTATATGTGTTTATTATGCCACTTGCACTCAAGGCTGACTTGCCAGCAGCAGATAAGGTCCAATCCTTATCATAAAATGTGACAGGAACATCCCTTAGTATTAAATTGTTGTGACTATTACTAAAAAAACTGCTACATTTTTCTCTTGTGCCTGTACATTTATTACTCATCAGTAATAAGCACGTAAACACACCAAGCATTAACAGAAATCCGGGTTTCATTCTTTTCATAGTCGTGAATTATTAAAGTGATTAATATTAAAATAATAATGTAATTTGGAATAAAAGTGCACTTATTTCGGATGCAAAGGTATTATTATTATTATTATTTACAAAATTATATACAAAAAATTTTATAAAAAATATGTAAAAGGAGTGTAGTAGCAGATTAGGCAGAGGTTGCCGCCAAGCAGAGCATCATCAGCCAAACCTATAAGAGACAATTGCAAAACAACTATATGTTCGAGTAGCTCAAAGATTTTTAGCTCTTTTCTCGATTCAGGAATCGAGACTCGCTCATATCTGACACTATCTGAATAACAGTGAATTTACCCCAAAAAATATTGACTAACCACCGTGTACTGGTCTCCCAGCACGGGTAAGGTTGTGTGGTGCAAAAAACAAAAAGGGTAGGGGGTGTATCTCCCCCTACCCTTGTCCCAAATAGATTCTCACCTATATATATATATATTTACTACATCTCTCCCTCGATGCTATCCACAATGTGACCATCAAGAAGGTTTACCACACGGTGAGCATAACGGCTATCACGCTGAGAGTGAGTCACCATCACGATTGTCGAACCGCTTTGGTTTAACTCCGAGAGTAGCGCCATTACTTCTCTTCCGTTTTTAGTGTCGAGATTACCGGTGGGTTCGTCGGCAAGTACAATCTTCGGCTCGCTGACCACTGCCCGTGCAATAGCAACGCGTTGTTGCTGTCCTCCAGATAGTTGCTGTGGGTAGTGCCCAGCACGGTGAGAAATTGCCATACGCTTGAGTATTGCATCGACACGAACTTTACGCTCCTTGGGAGGTACGCCAAGATAGATGAGCGGAAGCTCCACGTTCTCGAATACCGAAAGTTCGTCAATAAGGTTGAAGCTCTGAAATATAAAGCCGATGTTACCCTTGCGGGTTGTTGAACGCTTACCCTCGCTGAGATTTCCGACCTCCTTGCCGTCGAGTATATAACTTCCTGAGGTCGCTCCGTCGAGGAGTCCGAGTATGTTCATAAAGGTCGATTTACCACAACCGGATGGACCCATAATGGCTACAAACTCACCCTTCTCAATCTCAAGCGATACGCCGCCAAGTGCTACTGTTTCGATTTCTTCGGTACGAAAGATTTTCTCGATGTTTTTTACTTTAATCATTGTCTTCTTAGGTTTTTAATTGTTAGTGTATTTATGTATATTTATTCAGATTTTAAGGATTGTATCGGATTGCGGTTCGCAACGCTGTAACATTGGAAGGTTACCACGGCTATGACCAGTGTGGTAATCACCACAAATACTATCACAAAGACCCACCAGTATAGTGGCACTCGATAGCTAAAACTCTCTAACCACCAGTTCGTACCCCACAGAGCAAGCGGTACTGCTACGACAAAACTCACAAGTAGAGTGGTTAGCACCGAGCGGTTGAATCTCACTAGCAGCCCCCATACTGTCGAACCATAGACTTTGCGTAGCGCGATCTCTTTGTAGCGATGCTGCATATCGAATAGCACCATTCCGAAGATTCCCATTAGCGAGATTATAAACGTTACGATAGAAAATAGCGTTACAAGCTCTTCGTTGCTTTGCTCCTTGCCGTACATCTCCTCGATGTGTTGGTTCAGCGGTACTATTCTGCGACTTTGGGCCTGAGAGTTTGCATCTAAGTCCTGTAATGTGTTGCGCAGGAGCTTCTCCACTTCACTATATTTTGCCGTAGGGCTTAGTCGCATATAGAGTTGCTCGGCGTAGGGTTTGATATTTTCCGGAGTGGTGATAAATGCCATTGGAGCTACCACATCTCGTAGCGAGGAAGCGTGTACATCACCCACAACGCCGACGACCTCCATATCAACTCCATCGATAATGTCTCCAACCTTGAGATCATATGCCTCTTGCATACTCTTGTTTATTATCACCTTGCCACCGCCCATATCATCTCTAAATGCCTCACCCTCCAAGACCTCAATGCCCAGAACATCGAGCGTGTGGGCATCACAATACAGAGCGGTATAGCGCTTCTCTGCACCCTCTTTGTCCTTGGTGTATGACCACGCCGGGTATTCGTTCACAATGTTCCCCATCATTAGACTTGCATTTTCTATCATTGGGCTTTTTAGCAGCTCTTTTCTGAATGTTTCAAGGTTAAAGTTGGAGTTTTGTAGCGACATAGTTACCACCCTATCCCTGTCGAAGCCATAGTCATACTCTCTTAGGTAGTTGTTCTGCAGGATAATAAACAGAGCAATCACCGCAAATACAAACGACACGACAAATTGCACAGCAGAGAGTCCAGCACGAAGCACTCTACCACTTTTTGAGCGTCCAAACGAGCCTTTGAGTACCAGCGTAGGTTTGAACTTGGTGATATAGAATGCAGGGAAGAGTCCTATAACAAGCCCAAGTAAGATGATTAATCCCACGCCAAGTAGCAGAGGGTAGAGCACCTCGGTTACGGAGATCGGCACGCGGAAGAGCTCTGCTATGTAGCTCTGCGAAGCGAGCTGGATCCACACCACGCTAATGGCATAGCTCAACAACATAAATAATAGTGCCTCGAATATAATATTTGCCCGAAGTGCCGCTACCGGTGCTCCAAAGACCTTGTTGATGTTCACCGCACGGATGCGAATAGGTACAAGAGACATAAAGAAGTTCAGGTAGTTGATAATTGCAAGGGCAATGATAATAATGGCAATGATTATCGAGATAAGCGTTACTGTCATATTGCCCCCCATTGGGAAAATGGGAGAAAAATACTCCTCGCCTACCGCCTCAAAGCGCACTATGTCGTGAGTAAGCTCTGGCATCTGCAATTTTTCCTTGATGTCATTACTCGTAAGCTCGATCATCTCTGCAAGCGCAGCGTTATGATCTACCCCTTCCTTTAGTTTGTAGTAGTATGAGAAGGACCAGTGCCCGAAGTCGTCAATGAGCAGATCTCCTATATTTACAAGTGCCATATCGTTTATTCGGTTATTGGAGGGTAGTGGCTCATAGACTGCAACGACTCTTAGGGTATCACCACCGCAGAGGATTAGTTCACCGACGGGGGACTCCTCCACCTCGAATAGCTTTTGGCTAAGTGTGAGGGGTAGAATCACCGTGTTTTCGCTATTGAAGTCCTCGAATCTGCCCTCTAAGCACTTCAGTCCGAAGGTCGAGGGTACTCCATACGAGGCTCTGTACGTTCCGTGTATAAACTCTTTATCAGAGTTCAAGCGATTAAAGACAGGGTCGTTGAATCCGATGAAGGTGCCGTAGCTCTCCACGGCAGGGGAGGAGATGCCCAACTTTTCGCCCATAGGTCGTGAAACCGATGGCCAGTACTTATCTGCATCAACGGAGCCAAGCACACGATAGATACGCTCGTGATCGGGAATCGAACGGTTGTATGAGAGCTCCCACCATACCTGCGAGGCGAGGATGATAAAGACCGCAAAGGCAATCGATAGTCCAAGGAGGTTGAGCACCGATGCGACTCTGAACCGCGTGAGCGTTACCCAAAAGTTTTTCAGTATGTTTTTCATTGATTTGATAGTATTAATTCTATTGATACAGTTTATGAATTGCGCAGAACATTGATAGGGTTTTGAGTTGTAGCTTTGTAGGTTTGCATAATTACAGTTCCTGCGACAATTGTTGCCACAATTGCCACTGCAACGACAAATACCCAGAGGTAGAGTTCGGTGCGATATGCATAGCTCTCCAGCCACCACAAAATTCCATACCACGACAGTGGAATTGCGATCACTGCACTAAGTGCAACGACCAATAAATATCCTTTGAGCATCTTGACAAGGAGTTGCGATATGGATGATCCATAGACCTTGCGCAGTGCTATTTCCTTGCGCCGATGGAAGGTCTCAAAGATCACCATACCAAAGACACCGACCAGAGAGATCATCACCGCTATGGCAGCAAATAGAGTTATAAGCAAGCTGGTGTTTTGCTCCTTGTGGTAGATCGTCTGGAGTTGTTCGTCAAAGAACCTCGCCTCGATTGTTTCAGGATTACGCTCGGGTGATAATTCCTTAATTACACGCTCGATGTACTCCATAGTCTGGGCAATGTTCGCCCCGGGGGCAATACGCACGTAAACCGTACTGGGAGCTCTCCACCCATCGCTACCAAACTCATAGAGGCACATTGGCTCAACCTCGCTCTGAAGTGAACGGAAGTTAAAATCCTTGACAATACCCACCACATCGGCAGGCTCGTCTGCGTGCCCCATGAATGTGTCGCCCACGTTTATGTTGTACTTTTTGGCGGCAGTTTCGTTGAAAATCACCGTGCCATTGATTTTGGTAGCATCCGTCTCTATAAAAGTTCGCCCCTCTACAATCTCCATACCCATAAGCTCGGGATAGTTCCACGACGAGGGGAATGAGTATACTGTTGCAGATTCACCATTTATATTTCGCCCCCAGCGCATACCAAAGTCCATTAAGTTGCCATCTCCAAACGCCACGTCCTCGATGGCGCTATTCTCCTTCAGGCGGTTTTTGAGCGTGGTGGGGTCATTTGCGAGCACACCGACATCTGCTGTGGCAATTCTATCTCGCTTAAAGCCATAGTCGTAATTCATCATATAGTTGTTTTGGATCACCACGAATAGCGAGGCTATAATCAGTGATATCGAGATCACAAACTGAAAGGAGGTAAGCACCGCACGATACCTTTGCCCTCGCTTACTACGCCCAAAAGAGCCTTTGAGAGTAAGCGTTGGCGGAAACTTGGTGATGTAAAAGGCTGGGAAAAGTCCAGAGAATATGCCTACTGCCACGGCAAATCCCAACGAGCAAGCTATTATTGCGATATTGTCTCCAAAGGCAAGCGAAGAGCTAACCAGCTCTGCTATAAAACTCCCCGAGAGTAGGTAGAAGATAAGCAGTGATAGGGAGAAGGAGAGTAGCATAATGCCCACAGCTTCGCCTATGATGTTGGCGCGGAGTGCCGCCACTGGTGCACCAAAGACCTTGTTGATGTTTACAGCACGGATACGTACCGGTACGAGCACCATAAAGAAGTTTATGTAGTTTATAACCGCAATGATTACAATAAGTAGCGCAATGAGTAGTAGCGTGAGCGAGAGGGTGCTATTACCCAAGTAGAGCCCGCTAAGCTCGCCGCCGAAGTAGGTATCCAGAAGCGGAATATAGCTCAAATATCCCTCCGTTACGCTCTCCATCTCCTTGTCTAAATCTTCCTTGCTGACACCATAACGGTTGACTATCAGCTCCACGAGGTTGGGCGTAACTGCCTCTGCCACAGCCTCGGGAGATACCCCCTTTCGTAGCTTTACAAGGTAGAGGTAGCTCCACTCGCTGGTGCTCTCCAAGCCCATATCCCAAATGTCGACAAGCACGGGATTTTCCGCCTCCTTGCCGCCCAAGAGTGTGTTGTCTGGCATATCCTCATATATTGCCACCACCTCGTAGCTATTTTTTCCCTCCTTTATGATCTTTCCCATTGCGCTTAGGTACTCATCGCCAAGCATAGCACGCGCCATACTAAGGGGGATAGCCGCGGCATCTGCCTTTTCGATAGCTGCAAAATTACCGCTTACGATTTCGAGGTTCATCACCTCTGCAAAGGCAGGCGATACATAAGCAGTGGAGCGTGAGAGGATTTTGTCGTTCCCATCAACGGTGAAATCCCTCGGCCAATACACCCAAATAGGACTATATGCCTCCACCTCGGGCGTGCTGGTGCAAATCACCTCGGCAAAGGGACGAGCAACAAAGGTAGCATAGCCGTCGTCGCCAAAACCAGATAGTTTGTTGTGAATACCCACGATGTGTACCTGCCCTTCGGGGTCGTGCGCACGGTTAAAGGTGTGCTCCCACCAAAGCTGCGAGCCAATAATCATAAGAACCGCAAAGGCAACGGATAACCCCAAGATGTTAAGCAACGATGCGATCCTAAAGCGAGTGAGCGTTACCCAAAAGTTTTTTAGAATGTTTTTCATATATTTTTGTTGTTTATTTTTAGTTTAGTGTAATAACCTCGCTGTCGCCAAAGCTCTGGTAGGAGCTAATGATGACCTTTTCTCCAGCCTCAAGTCCTTCTGTAACCTCGTAGTGTTGAGGGTTTTGACGGCTGATCTTAATCGTGCGTTTGACTGCCTTGTCGCCCTCCACGACATAGATCCACTGACCGCCCGTGGTTTGAAAGAACCCACCGCGAGGGATAATAATAGCCTCGGTCGGTTGCCCAAGCTCAAGGTTAACGTAGTAGGTCTGCCCCGTGCGAATGTTCTCGGGCCGCGCGCCGCTAAAGGTCAACCACGTGCGAAACTTACCATCTCGAACCTCAGGAAAAACTCGACTCACCTGCAACTCATACCGCTCACCACCTCGCTCAAAGGTAGCACTAAGACCTCGACTTACTCTATCTATGTAGTGCTCATCAATTAGAGCCTCGATCTTAAAGTCGCTAAGGTCGTTGATCTGCCCCAACTTCTGACCCGATACAATAGATTGACCCAACACAACATCCAACTGACCAAGCTCACCATCAATTATCGAACGCACGTTGAGATTCTCCACACGCTGACGTACAAGCTCCATATTACGCTGCATCGACACGAGGTTCTGCTCCAAATTCCCCACCTGCAACTCCCGAAATATAGAATCCTGCTTCTCACGCTCACGCAACAGTGCACCATTCTTTACCGAATACTCATAATCCTCCTTCGCCACCAAGTACTCCTCCTCGGATATCAATGCCTCTTCCCATAGTGCCATATTTTGCTCATACTTCCTGCCCTTGCGAGCAATCTCCATATCGACAAGCAACATCTCACGGCGAATACTCAGCTTCTCTTGCTCCATCTGCACACGGGTGTTGCGAAGGAAGTTCTCCTTCTCGGCAAGAGATGCCTCGCTCTCAAGAATCTGAATGTTGAGTTGAGGGTTGCTCAGTCGCAGTATCACATCGCCCTTGGCAACTGTCGAACCCTCCTCAATGATGCGCTCCTCGACAATACCCCCCTCAAGAGGTGTTACCTGAACCACTGTTATCGGAGTAACCGAACCGTTAACTCGCACAAAATCATTAAACTCACCACGCTCAACACTTGCTATGGTAACCATATCACCGTCAACTCGCAGCGATGCCCTATGGTCGCCAAATATAAACCACGCACCAAGTGAAACTACAATTAGTGCAACTACTCCCCAACCGATGTGCTTCTTGCGAAACGGTGTCTTGTGTTCAATCTTTCTATCCATTTTTGTTTTTTATTTTACTTGTAATTCTCTCTCTCTCTCTGTACTTGGTAGTGTGCCAAAGGCGTGCCACTATTGTTTTTTAACTCATTATCAATTATTTAGCCCTATCAAGGCTCTTTGTATATGTCTAAAAATTAGACACAGAGTGTATTATTATTTGACACTCCGGTCAACCTACACCTTGCCGATTAGACGTACGTACTCACGACGTGCAATTCGCCGAGTATTGTAGTATATCACCAAAAATATAATCAAGCCAACCATAACAGTACCACTCACTATCAACCACCAACTAAGCTCAATGCCGTGTGGAAGTATCGAGATGAGAGTCGAAAGGATGTAATACCCACCAATCGTGGCAAATACCGCTGCAATGCCCGATACGATAAAGAGTCGCTTGCCTACGAGCATCACAATGTTTGCAATCGATGCACCATAGGTGCGACGTATGACGATCTGGCGTTGACGAGCCTTGATCTCGGTCGAAATGTAGCTTACAACACCAATAAATGTGGTGATAATCAGTATCAGAGCCCCTACACCTATACCATCTCGAACTTCGCGAATCTCGATGTTCATACCCTCTATGTCTTGTTCATAGGTCGTTGCCTCAAACTTCTTGGTGGGGTGGAGTCGATCTGTTATCTCCTGAATTTTAGCACGCACCTCACCGTTTGCTTCATCCACGCCTTTGATTATCATAACATTGCGTTGCCAATCTACCTGAGCGTTGCGCTCAAAGATTACCATCGGAGTCAGCGGACTGTACACATTCTGTTTGATGTTCCTAAAGGTTCCAACAGCCCTGCCCGAGGTCTCAAAACCATAGGCGTCCTGCTGAAGAGTCGTTCCCAAAACATCGAGCAGATGCTCATTGACCAAAGGATCTTCATAGCTCATCATAGAGGCACTTCCCTCCAAGAGCTCAATACCCAGTAGGCTAAAGAAGTTTGAGTCGACTCTATTCTCCCTTGAGGAAAGCAACATCTCGCCACTCGCTCTACTATGCACGCCCATTCCGCTCCATCCCTCAATGAGCGGAGTGCTTATAATCGTTATGTCATCTATTTCGGGGAGTTGCATTATTTGGCTCTTGAGAGTTTGTGCCTCCTCCTCGCTTAGACTGTTGTAGATGTAGAGGGTGTAGAGTTTGTCGTGATTGTAGCCAAGGTCGAGGTTCATTGCGTGGCTATACTGTAGCCAAGCGCCGAGGGTGACCGTTATAACGGTCATAGCGGCCAACACCTCGGTAAAGAGTAAGACTTGTTTCCACCATAGATTAGTACTGCGTAGGTTGCGAAAAATAGAACTAACAGGTATTCGTGCAAAGATAATGGCGGGAATAACCCCAGCTACAACTATTATGCTGAGAATCACTATGCCCACCGCCCATAGATAGTCAAGTGCTAGGATGTCGGCAAGACGTTGAGCAAAGATTGCCTCGAGTGGGGCTTGCAACAGAAAGAGCATACCTACGGCAAGTAGAAGTGCATAGAGTGTGTAGAGTGCTGTTTCGGTGATGACCAGTCCGAAGATCTGTTTTGTGGTTGCCCCCGAGGCCTTATGCACGCCCACTTCCTTGTAGCGTGATACCAGTGAATTAATCTGCATCAGGGCAAAGTTCAACGACACGATTACCATCACACAAATGCCAATTATAACAAAAACATAGTTCATAGCCGCCGCACCTGCATTGCCATACTGCGCAAACTCAGAAAATCGATCAAAGGGTTGTACCTTAATGTCGATCTCCACCATCGAGCTCACTTCGTCTGCCTTTAGGTGAGGAGCAAAGGTGGTGTTTAGCAAGGTGTTGAGCTCCGTGAGGTTGGGCTTACCACTTAGAGTGAAGAAGGTGAAGTAGCTATCGGAGTGCCACAAGTCAGAGGGTATGTCGCCATCAAAGATAACATCTACGCCCCTGTGGTAGGAGTTGGCAGGAAAGTCCTCAAAGACTGCTCGTACGGTTAGTGGCTCACCCTTGCTGGTTACCGCTCTGCCGATAATATCGGTTGTGCCAAATATCGCCTCGGCACTGCTGCGTGATAACGCTACACCGCTCTCGTCTCTAAACAACTCATCGTAGCTGCCCTCAACAACCCCGATCGGGAAGATATCGAAAAAGAGCGAATCGCCACGCACGGCAAGAAAATCGAAGTCGCCTCTATCGCTCGAAATAGGTAGTCCCATACGATGAAACCTTGTGGCACTCTCAACCATTGGCACCTCGTGTATCATTGTCGGTGCCATTGCAGGGAGTAGGCGAGCGTTTCCCGTAAAGGTGTCGCTGCCGAGGGTCATATCTGCTGTGAGAAAATAGGTTTGCGCTCTGTGCGGTATGTAGCTGTCGTAGCTGCTGAAAAAAGCTGTACGACACAGTATCACCGAGCCGATAAGTATGCCGAGTGCCAGGGAGAATACCTTCCAAAAGTTTGACCATCGTGGTTTGGTGGTTACTCGAAGTGCATAGTGTAGGTTTTTCATAGTGTTATGTTATTTATTGTTCTAAATTACTGTTCTATATTACAGATCTGCTACTCTTTTTTTAGTGCTTCGACAGGGTTGGCGCGAACCACCGAGTAGCACTGCAGTGTGACAATACTTACCACCAGCAGTGAGAGTACCACCGCCACTACGGCAAAGACCCACCACTCGATCTCAATATGATAGGTAAAACCCTCAAGCCACCCCCTCACGGCATACCACGTTACAGGTACGCTCACCACGAAGCTAACCAAAAGGGTAACTATCACCGAGCGGTTAAATCGTGCAAAGAGTGCAGATATTGTAGAGCCATAGATCTTGCGAAGGGCAATCTCTCGGTGTCGATACTGCATATCGAATAGCACCATTCCAAAGACACCCATCAGTGAGATTATAAACGTTACGATCGAAAAGATTATCAGAAGTAGCGAGATATTGTCTTCGCTCTGGTATGTTCCCCGGACGTAGCTGTCAAGTAGCGAGAAATCACGTTCTGCAAAGCTACCATCGGAATCAAAAGTCTCCATTGTGTTGCTCAAGAACTCCTCAATCTCGCTAATCGATGCCTCTGACGTTGCTCGCACCTTAAAACTCATATTAAACTTGTAGTAATCCCCCGCAAAGTCTTTATGTGGATGGGTAAGTGCAAAGGGTTTCAACGCGCCGTGCAACGACTGAGCATTAAAATCCGCAATAATACCCACTACCTTATACCTACTACTATTTAACATATCACCAACCTTTAGACCATACTGATTTGCCATTGTTTGGTTGATGAGCAACTCAAATGTAGAGCTGTTGTCGCTGAAATCCTCGCCCTCTACTATTCGCAGCCCGTGGGTTTTGACGAAATCGGCATCGCAGAAATTCGCTACAAACTCTACGTCGGCGCCATTAAAATCCAAAACATTAGTTGTCAGACCACGAATAAATACAGGATTAGTGGAGTAGCTCATACTCTCAATGTCGGGGTTCTTGAGCACTTCGACCTTGAGGCTCTCGGCACTCTTTCTAAGAGTACCATTTGTTTGAGCAATTATGACTCTTTCGCCCTCAAAACCATAATCATACTCCTTAAGGTACTGAGTCTGAAGGATGATAAATAGTGCAGATGTAGCGCAGATAAACGATACTGCAAACTGAACAATCGATAGGCTTTGACGTAGTGCCCTGCCAGCTCGACTGCGCCCAAACGACCCTTTAAGAACAAGCGACGGCGCAAAACCTGTTATATATATAGCTGGCAGTAGCGCAACCACAATCCCGATTATTATCACCACTATCAAGCCGATGCACACAATGGGCAAAATTGCCAGAATGCTAAGCGGTGCTTCAACCAATTCGGCGATAAAGCTCCGAGAGGCAAGCTCTACAAACCCCAGTGAGAGAAGAAAACTGAGTGCCATAAATACCCCTCCCTCCACAATTACGTTTGCTCGAAGTGCTGAGACTGGTGCTCCGAAAACCTTGTTGATGTTCACCGCCCGTATGCGAGTTGGCACCAGCGATAAGAAAAAATTAAGGTAGTTAATAAGCGCAACGCAAACCACCACAATGGCAAGTAAGAGTAAGATGTTCGAGAATGTTCTATTGCCCAACGGCTCATAGGGGGAGAAGTATGCCTCGGTTAGTGGCGAAAAGACAGCACGCTGATCGCTTGTGTCGAGCCATAAATCCTTGCCCTCGGTTCTGTCAATAACTGCTTGGTTGGCAGCCGCAAAGGCGTTGTTGATATGAGCACCTTCCCTTAGCTTGAAGTATGAACTAAAGTTCCACTGACCGATACTCTCGGTTAACTCCCCAGCGTTACGAAACACCTTGTTCGAGAGGGTAGTATTGCTTGGTAAATCCTCAAATACTGCTACAACTCGTGCCTCGTCGCCATCTATGTAAACGAGCTCGCCCACACCACTAATCGTGTCAAAGAGCATACGACTCAACGATCGTGGAATGATGATGTTTCCAGCCCCTGCAAAATCCGCCATATTACCATCTACACTCGACAGTGAAAAGAGATCGGGAAGATCACCGGTTGCCTCGATCAAGTCATAGCGCACCGTTGTGCTATTATCCCCTGCCTTGCCAATGCCAACCTCCCACGGCATACGGCATATAACGTAGATCTCAATCTCGGACGACGAACTACCAGCAGCATCGATAATCTGCCTCGATGCAGGCCAATACTCACCTTCCTCGACCAAATACATAGAATATATCCTATCTGCCTCCTCTATGTCACTATTGTAGGTGTACTCCCAGCGTAGCTGCGCGAAGATAATTGTAAATAGTGCAAAGGCAAGCGAAAGCCCGATGATGTTTAGCGTCGATGCTACACGAAATCGTGTGAGCGTTATCCAAAAGTTCTTTAAGATGATCTTCATAGTGTGCTGTTGTGGTTGGTTGCTTTGTTAATAGTAGGATTCCCCTTTGTAGTAGTTCACCTCTCGGGCCTTGATGTTGTGGCGGAGAAAGGAGTCTCGTAGTTCAAGCTCGGCTCGAAATAGGTCATTGTCGGAGGTCTGGAGCTCGATGATGCTCAGTGCTCCGAGTTTGTAACGTTTGTGCGCTGCGTCATTGGCAATGCGCTGATATTCAAGGTTTTTCTTAGCCTGTTGCAACTTCTTTTCGGCTGCTTCGAGCTCCATCACCGAGCGACGAATCTCACTTTCGAGTTGTCTCTCCACTTCGTCAAAATCTCGTTGTGCTTGCTCCAAGTTGTTCTTAGCACGGAGCACCCCTTTGCGAGTGGAAAGACCATTGAAAATTGGTATAGAGAGCGATGCTCCGACCCACTCACCGAGGTTGTTTTTTAGTTGTTCGCCAAAGGGCGCGCCACCGCCCCCCAAATTTGTATAATAGGAGGTCGCTATCCCGCCATTCAACGACAGAGTGGGGGAGTAGTACCCCTTGGCAATCTTTAGCTCCAACTCCTTTAGTTTCAAGTCCTTCGAGCCTACTGCAACTTTGGGATTAATCTCCAGCGCAAACTCTATGATATGCTCCAGACTCTCGGTCGGAGACTCTATCTCGACCGAGGAGAGTGAAGTCTCAATGAAAAGGGTGTCGCATAGCGGAAAATTCATACAATCTTTTAGAGCAATGACACTAAGATCATAGTTATTCTCTGCCTCAATTGCAGAGTACTCCTCAGTGGAGATCGTGGCTCGCAACTGTGCAAGATCTTCCACAGAACCGCCGCCAAGCTCGACTTGCCTTACCATCTTCGCTTCCTCCACCCTGTACCCCTCAATACGCTTGGCATATAGCTCCACCATCTCGGAATTAAACAAAACAGTCGCATAGGCAATCATAACCTCAAGCGCTACTTCATCTTTGATCTGCACCAAAAGATCATCACCGCGAAGTTTGGCGACCTTTGCCAGCCGCGTGCGATTTAATAGTCGCAGACCGCTGAAAATAGGCATATCTAATTGTAGCGATATGCCGTTGTTGAAGGTCGAAGTGTTTACATAAGTGTTCGTGCCAGGATCCAAACCACGACCAAAATTTGCGTTGCCATTCACACCGCCATTAAGAGATGGTAGGTGTTGTAGAACTGCCTCATCGTAGTCTATCTTACCTGTGATGGTGCTGCTGAGTTGTTGATTTATACGGTAGTTGTTCTCCACGGCATACTCTATGCAATGCTCCAAGGTCATCTGCGCACTTGCAGAGCAGCCTCTCAGACTATAAATTCCGAGCAATAATAGTAGACAAATTAATCTAATCATTTTTATTTACACATTTCGTTATAATTACACTATGTACTTGTGTGCCAATGGCGTGCCATAAATTTTTCGCCATTGATTATCAGTGCGTTAAACACTTGACAAGGCAAAAAAGTGTAAAAAAAATAGACAGTGGGTGTCTAAATTTAATACACTTTTCGTAACTTTGACCTTAAAGATGAAAAAGATAGGAAATATATTAGTTGTTGAAGACAACGCCGGAATTAGAACAACGCTCGAATTACTGCTCCCATCGCACTTTCAAAGCGTCGTTGCCATTGCCTCGCCCAACCTTATCCACGATGCACTAAGAAGGCACCCAGAGATAGATGTCGTACTACTCGATATGAACTTCCACTCGGGTATCAACAACGGCAATGAAGGACTATACTGGCTCAGAGAGATTAAAAAACTGCGCCCTCTAATCTCCGTCGTACTATTCACAGCATACTCCGATATTGCTCTGGCAGTTGAGGGCATAAGAAGTGGCGCTATGGACTTTATCGAAAAGCCGTGGAACAATGAAAAACTTATCATCACGCTACAAAACGGAGTGCAACTCTCTCGAAGCAATCAAAAGATCCGATCGTTGAAGAGCATCAAGGGCTCAGATAGTAAGATGTTCTGGGGCAGTTCGCCAGCAATGGCAGAACTGCGTGCAATGGTAATGAAGGTTGCACCCACCGATGCTAATATATTGATTCTGGGTGAGAATGGTACAGGAAAAGATATGTTGGCGCGAGAGATTCACGCCCTGTCGTCTCGCAGTGAGGAGCACTTTGTGAGTGTTGATATGGGCGCAATCTCAGAGTCTCTGTTCGAGAGCGAGCTATTTGGCTATGTCAAGGGTGCTTTTACCGATGCCAAGGGAGACAAAATTGGTAAGATCGAGGCAGCAAGTGGTGGAACGCTATTTTTGGACGAAGTAGGCAATATTCCGATGCATCTACAATCCAAGTTGCTCAGTGCACTGCAAAGTCGTAGCGTAGTGAGAGTAGGGGAGAATGTGGCACGAGAGGTCGACGTTCGGCTTATAACTGCCACCAATGCGAACGTTGAGGAGCTTATCACGGAGGGGAAATTCCGCGAGGATTTGTACTATCGTATCAATACCTTTATTGTCCACCTACCACCGCTCAGAGAGCGTGCCGATGATATTATGGAACTCTCAACTATCTTTATGGCTCGCTACGGCAAGAAGTACGCAAAGAGTGTGAATAGCTTTAGCCAGGGTGCCCAAGAAAAACTTTTGTCGCACACCTGGAGTGGAAATATCAGAGAACTACAACACACCATAGAGAAGGGAGTGATCATAGCCGAAGGCTCAACCATTGAACCAGCAGATCTGCTATTGAACAGGCAGAATGGTACACGAACAAGTACAAGAAATGTTTCAAGGATGACTCTCGAAGAGGCAGAAAAAGAGATTATCCGCTCAGCTATGGAGCACCACCGAGGAAATATCTCCGAGGTTGCATCACACCTTGGCATTACCCGACAAACTCTGTACAATAAACTAAAGAGATACGATCTATAGATGAAGCGTTCAAAACCGATGTCAATATCGTTGATGTTGATCTGTGTCATATTGTTGTTGTGCGGTGTGGTGGTTGCTGCAATTTTTGAGTGCCTGGTAGTTGTTTTAGCGTTGGTGTTGACCGTGTTGATCTTCTCGGTGATTATTGCCAAAAGACATAGTAAGACCCTGAAACAAATTGCTGTGATGCTTGATGCAGTGGACAACGAAGACTTGAGCTTCCGCTTCTCACGCAAGGAAAAACCTTCGCAAGAGGACACACTGCTCAATGCATCGCTTGATAGGATAAAGGAAATGGTGCTTAGTGCCAGAGTCGTGGCAAAAGAACAGGAGCGTTACTTTGAAACAATACTCGATCAAAGCAATATGGGTATAGTAGTGATTAACCTTTTGGGGGTTGTCTATCGAGTCAATGAACCTGCACTTTCCTCACTCCAGTTATCTCGACTGACTCACCTCAGTCAACT
>CAYJMA010000001.1:73927-87406 GCA_964371475.1 uncultured Rikenellaceae bacterium
AGGGCACTATACCTCACTGTCGAATCACTCCAAAACGGTCAAAACAAACGAGTCGCATTCTATAACGATAGCTGTGAGGTAAACCTTAATATCTACTGCTCGGAGATGACACTCCAACAACAAGAGGTTAAGGTGTTGCTCATAAGTGATATCTCATCGGAGGTCGACAATGCCGAGATTGACAACTGGCACCGTATCTCAAGAGTACTCACACACGAGATTATGAACTCGCTGACACCTATTACATCGCTTAGTCAATCGCTGGTGAAATCCACCGATGGTGAATTCATACAGCGCGGATTGCAAGTTATTGCAGATACCTCTGACTCGCTTATGAAGTTTGTGGATAACTATCGCAGGCTGACAAAAATTTCAAAACCACAGCTTGAAGAAATAAATATCGTGGAATTGGTGCGTGGCGAAGCTATGCTCCTTGCCACAGATATTGAAATAGTGGCCGAGAATGAAATTTTTATGGTTATGGCAGATCGAGCGCAGATAGCACAAGTTTTTATCAATCTAATCAAGAACGCACTGGAGGCTTGTAGTGTTGCCGATAGGACAGATGCCAAAGTGTGGATTAACGTAATGCGAGTCCGGGGTGTGGATGTATGTGTCGAGGTATGTAACACTGGAGTGCCAATTAGCGAGGAAGTTCGAGAAGATATATTCGTGCCGTTTTTTACTACAAAAGAGGGCGGAAACGGTATTGGACTTAGCCTGTCGAGGCAAATAATGAGACTACACGAAGGTACAATAACACTCATCACCGAACCGTATACGCGGTTTAGAGTTATATTTTCGCAGTAAGTCGGTCGAAATATCGCAAAATGTTTAGTACCTTTGTGGTCTAAATATCTCAAATATTATGTATGATTTAATTGTTATTGGTGGTGGCGCTGCTGGTATTATGGCATCTGGTAGAGCTGCCGAGTTGGGACTTAAGGTTCTTATGTTGGAAAAGATGGAAAAACCTGGTCGAAAGTTGAGAATTACTGGCAAAGGGCGATGTAATGTGACCAATACAAAGGATCGAGAAGAGTTTTTGGAAAAGGTTCGTAGTGGAGCAGATTTTATCGAAGGTGCACTCCTCAGCTTTGGCAATAAGGACACTATGTTGTTTCTATCATCTCAAGGATTGGATATCACTGTTGAGAGAGGGGGGCGAGTTTTTCCGAGCTCGGGTAAGGCTTGGGACGTTGCAAATACGTTGGAGTATTGGGCAAGGGATTTAGGAGTTGAGGTTAGATGCGACTGTGAGGTGGAGGGTGTATTGGTGGGGGATGGGCGAGTTACGGGTGTGAGGATAAAGGGGGGGGGAGAGGAAGTTGCTGCAAAAAATGTGCTTATTGCAACAGGTGGGGCAAGCTATCCGCGTACTGGTAGCACTGGTGATGGGTATGCAATGGCAAGTGAGCTCGGGCATACCATCGTACCGCTAACACCAGCACTTATTCCACTCGAAATTGACGAAGATATTGAGCTCTACCGTGGGCTTGATCTAAAAAATGTTAATGTGTCATTGTTAGTTGATGATGAAGTTGCAGATCAGAGATTTGGAGATGCCGAGTTTACCGACAAAGCACTTGGAGGAGCAACCATCTTACAACTCAGTAGAGGTGCAGTAGAGGCTATTATTGACCACAAAAAGGTTGAGATCGAGTTTGATCTTAAGCCAGCGCTCAGCGAAAAAAAACTTGCCTACCGCCTCGAACGCGATATAGAAGGAATATCATCGGATGCTCCAATGCGTGTACTGCTCGACAAGCTCACTCCACGACTCCTTCATACAAAGATCATTCGTGCGGTTGGTGGTGGTCTTACTATGCGTTCTCCTATTTCGGATCTTACCGATGAGCTTAAAGAATTGCTTATCTACGCACTTAAACATTTAACATTCTCGATTGTAGATTACCGCCCTTTTGAGGAGGCAATAGTTACTGCCGGAGGGGTATCGCTTGAGGAGGTAGATCCGAAAACTATGGAGTCTAAGATTATACCGGGATTGTATTTTGCGGGAGAGGTTCTCGATATTGATGCAGACACCGGAGGATATAACATTCAACTTGCATTAAGCAGTGGTAGGGCCGCAGCCGATGCAATGGCAAAATAAGTATTTTGGGTATGTTTTAGCCGTACTAAGATGACATCTGCAAAATCACACTCACGCTCGTTTTGCTGATTTTGGTATAATGGTAAAAAAGGACTGATAGAACCGTTGCAACTTTTTCACTGTCATAAGAGTTAACTACCAAATGCGGCCGAACGACGCCCCCCGAGGGCGGCCGCAATATCGCATTCGCTCTCTTGCTTCCACACCTCGTCGTTCGGATATGTGTAAAGTGGTGCCTTCTATAGTTCGACCACGTGCAAACTACCAAAAGCGGAAAAATCCGCCACCCCAGGCGACCGTTTTGCTGATCTTTGGATAACGATTTAAGAGCAACCAACTCAAGGCGGACGTACGACTCTCTCCGAGGGAGTCCGCCAACTTACGTTGTCTTCCTCCCTCAGTCGTACGTCTCGATGCAAATGAGTTTCTCGTTGTTCGACCACGTGCAAACTATCAGATTGCGGAAGGTAACCACCCCAGGCGACCTCAGCAAAATTCTTTGCATAGCTCTCACTGGCAATTTCCATATACTATTGTCATATCTGATTTTAGAGCAAAAGCTACCTGTCGTGCATATCTGTACGAACACTGTTCAAAAAAAACTTGAAAGTTCCCAGCGAAAGCTCTCTTTAGCGACTTAACTCAGCTACCTCCAACCTCGTAGGAAATCTGCAACTCTCATTCGTTTTTTGTTCTGAGGCTGTAACTCATCAATATAAAGCCAACCATCGCACAGCGCCACCCTAATATATGTTTTTAGATCACTCTGCCACAAGCCTACACACTCTCCGTGTACTTCGCACTGCGAGTGAGCAGTAAAGATCTTTGCCGTAATATCACTCTTAAGCGTACCATCTGGCAACTTCGGGCTATTAATTTTACACCAAGCAGCAGGGTAGGGAGATAACCCCCGAATCTTATTGCGCAAATCTTCCACCTTAGTTTCATCATCAAAGATCAGCTCCATATCCTCCTTATAGAGCTTCGGTGCGGGTTTAATATCCAAACTGCACACATCACCTTGAGCCTTAGTCAAAAGATCTCCACTGGCTAACATATCAACCGTACTGCAAACAAGTGTAGCTCCAATGTTCATAAGCCTATCGTGCAGGTCTTGCGCACTGTCCATAGGAAATATTTCGCACTCTTTTTGTGCTATTATTGCACCACAATCAATTTCTTGATTTAGCAAAAAGGTTGTAACACCACTTTTTTTCTCTCCATTTATAATTGCCCAATTAATAGGTGCAGCACCTCTATAGTTTGGCAATAGTGATGCGTGGAGGTTGAAGGTTCCAAGTGGTGGCATTGCCCAAACCACTTCTGGTAACATACGAAAGGCTACTACGATCATTAAATCAGCCTTAAGATTTCTTAATTCTGAGAGAAACACCTCATCACGCAATTTTTCGGGCTGCAAAATTGGTATTGATATGGTATCTGTCAGATCGTTTAGTTGCTCAGTGTAGTTCTTTACAGCACTTGAGCGTAGTAACTGCCCACGCCCTGCAGGTTTATCAGGGGCTGTTACAACTCCAACAATATTATACCCTCCATCAACAAGTGCACGCAGACTCCCAACTGCAAAGTCGGGTGTTCCCATAAATACGATGCGTAGTTTTTTAGAAGAATTATTCACGATAAGTAAGCAGATTAGTATTTACAAATGTAAAATATCTATTTAATTACATTTGTAAATAAACCTAATTTATGTCCCATATCTGTTTCTTTTGTCTGTAAGTATTTAATATTGTGGGCATTAGGTTTGATTACAATTGGAATGTTCTCTACGATGGTCAATCCATACCCTTCAAGTCCTATTCGTTTTTGAGGGTTATTGGTTAGTAATTTAATCTTTTTAACTCCGAGCTCTTGTAGGATATTTGCACCAACACCATAGTCTCTCTCATCTGGCTTGAACCCAAGCGCAGTATTTGCATCAACGGTATTCATACCCTCTTCTTGTAGCTTGTATGCCTTGATTTTATTGAGCAGCCCTATGCCACGCCCCTCTTGCATAAGGTACACTACGACACCTCTTCCTACTTGGTCAATCATCTTCATTGCACTCTGGAGTTGGGCTCCGCAGTCACACCTACAAGACCCCAGTACATCACCAGTCAAGCACGATGAGTGTACTCTAACAAGCACCTCATCGTCTTGATTCCACTCCCCTTTAACCAATGCTACGTGCTCAAAACCATTACTTTTTTGCAGGAAGGGGATCAAGTGAAAATCACCGTATGCAGTAGGCAACATTACCTTTTCGCCACGCTCTACAAGAGACTCTTTTTGCAGTCTAAATGCAATAAGATCAGCTATCGAGACTATCTTAAGGTTGTGCTGTTTGGCTATTTCGAGTAATTGGGGCAGACGCGCCATTGTTCCATCCGAGTTCATTATCTCGATAAGTGCTCCTCCCTCTCTTAAGCCTGCCAGTTTGGTAAGATCAATTACTGCTTCGGTATGGCCAGGGCGGCGAAGTACGCCCTTGTTTTTCGCTCTAAGCGGGAATATATGACCTGGTCTACCGAGCTGTTCTGGTTTAGTCTGCGGGTCAACCAGTGCACGGATTGTTTTTGCTCTGTCGCTTGTAGACACACCAGTGGTGCATCCCTCACCAAGCAAGTCAACAGATACGGTAAACGGTGTACCGAGCATCGAGGTGTTATCTCCCACCATCATATTTATCTGCAGCTCTGCACATCGTGCCTCTGTTAGTGGGACGCAGAGTACGCCTCGACCGTGATGGAGCATAAAGTTTACCTGTTCTTCGGTAATGGTCTCTGCTGCGCAAACAAAATCTCCTTCATTTTCTCTATCTTCATCGTCTACAACGATAATCATTTTGCCATTGGCAATATCATCGATAGCCTCTTCGATAGTATTTAATTCACTGATTTTCATAGTTTTCTTTTTTGCTTTACATTTGTAAATAGTCCTGAAACATAGCGATAAACTCCTACCACAAACGATTTTATACGTTTGTAAACTTTTATATATTGCTCTCTATCCAGAATTGCTGAGTCGTTTGTCGATTTGATGGTCAAAAATATAGCTATTGGCAAAAGTATAATTGAGGAGAGCCATATCCCTAAAAAGGGATGCATTGACCCTTCTTTTACAAATCTATCTCCCGTAGTTGTAATCATAAAATATACAATAAAGAAGATTACCGAAACAACAATAGGCATACCGATCCCCCCCTTGCGGATGATCGCTCCAAGAGCACTACCGATTAAGAAAAAGATCATAATGGAGAAGGGCAGTGATAGTTTGCGTTGATAGTCTCCTTGCGCTCTGTATAGCATATTGGAGGTGTATACGGGGTATTTTGACTCGTATCGAACATAACTCTGTGCCTCCGAGGCAAGGTTCTTCGCTGTCGTATATATCTTTTGTCGTTCCTCCGTACTCATAGTGTCTATTGAGGGTAGAGCAGTAGTGTACATTTGTAACGATGGAAGGCTATCGTATTGAGCACTATATATGTTAAGGTGTTTGAATATGTAGTTTTTAGTAAAGGAATTGGCAAATCTATTGACCAGTGAGTCTCTACGATGACGAAGAGAGTCTATGTCGTACGATAGTTGTGTAATATTCTTTGCCTCACTACGAGAACCTGCTGCATCGAGCTCGGATCTCTCCATAGCGAACCCCGAAACTGGTATCAACATCACTTGTTCATCAAAGGTATGGTGAGACAGTATATTGTTATTATACCAGCTATTGTTACGATTCTCCTCATATACCTCGCCGCTATATAGGTCCACCTCAAGATATTTTTTGTCCTCAGATATACGTATATAGCCTGAATCTGCAACTGTGGTACGCATCTGAGCATTCGATGAATTGTCATAGATTAGCACATCGGTTAAAAGTTGAGTTTCGCTGTCTTGTGATTCAACGCGAATACTCATATTGGGAATGCCGTTAAAGAATATACCGTTGGTAAACTTCATCTCCTGCCTTTGTTTAGAGATGTCGGTGATTAGAGTGTGCATCTTCTTATACGAGTATGGAGTTAGATCGTTGATTACAAAAAAACTACCAACACTCACAAAAATCATTAAAATTTGTAGCGGGCGAGTGATTCGCAGTAGCGATATACCAGCAGCCTTGAGAGCAAGCAACTCGTTATTCTCACCCAAATTCCCCATAGTCATAATCGATGCGAGTAGAGTAGCCAGTGGCAAGCCCATTGGTATGAGGTTGGCAGTGGCATACATTATAAGCTCTAAAATCACTGATAGTGACAGACCTTTACCGACTAATTCATCGATATGCATCCAAAGATAGTGCATCAAAAGAATGAACATCACTATAAAGAATGTCATAACCATCGGCCCGACATATGCACGCAATACAAATTTATAGACTACCTTCATAACAAAAGGCTATATTTATTTACCATAGTTCAATCGACAAATATACGACTATTTTGCTGATTTTATTGCCCTGTGATGAAAATTTGAGTAAATAAACTCTGAAAAGAGATTCTAAATTATATTTTGACTAAAGACACGTACTTGATAAGGATGGGGCTGTATGTTCAGGGAGGAGGCAGGGTAAAGATTGTATTTAACATAATATATATTATAATTAATTTTGCAGGAGTTTTTTCTAATCTGTTTAGCAGTTGATTTTACCACACATAAGTATTTGATTACTTGTTTTACTACAAAGTACCAATATATGATTACTTGTTTTACTGCATAGCCCAGAATATGAATAAACTACGCAAAGGTGGCTTATCGCAACTTTACATTACTTCTGTATAAATGCGGTTTGCTTTTGATACACCTAACTATCTGTGTCAACAACACTTAGCCCCTTGGCTATTGCCAAATAACTAATCTCCTTATCGCATCATACTAAAGCTAAATAGTTCGACAACCGTAGAGAGAAACCCTGCTAATTTCTAAAGATTTGAGTCTAAAAAGATTCAAATGACTCGAAAGTATTATCCTCATAGAAACAAATCACACGCACTATCTCCTTTACAGATTTTTTGCCATCAGTAGTATTTATTGAAGATTCCGTTTTCTTAACCCCCAACACACTCTCTGGCACCACACCCTCTCCACTACTCGCAGAAGCATTTGTCTGAGTTGAAGTACCAAATAAATCTGCGCTATTTACATTTGTAACCGTTAAATTGCTATGATTATCAAGGGTTTCAAAAGAGACACTCTTCGCTTCATTACAATTGTAATCTAACAGAGGCTCGCTGTTATTTACTTTATCAAGATAGATCTCACCTTCCCCATTTATAAACCAACGAGGGTTTAATCTTGGAAACATAACAAACAACTTAGAGAGAAAATCAAAGTTAGGTTTGTTACGCCCGGAGAGTAAATGAGATATACTTGAAGGTTGCACAGAAAGGATTTCAGCAAATTTTGCCGATGTCAACCCTTCGTGTTTCATTAGGAGCTCTAAACGTTGGTTCATTGATTACATTGTTAACATTACATTACAACAAAGATATAAAAGCAATCTGGTATTTCCAAATGTAGTGTGCAACAAATTTCAAAATATAGTCATTAATCACCCTGAAATTTACTCAAGTGTAGATATACATAAAATCTCTAATTATTTGAATTTTAGATAATTAAAGCGATGAAATTGCACAATTATTAAGATATATTGATCAATTGTGTAGCACGGTGCAATTGTATGTGAATTTACAGATCATATAATTAATATAACTATCTGAGTTGTAGGTCTTTATAATAAATTATCATAACAATTTATGTCGCATTAAAGCTGGTTACATCTATCTTTGTTACAAATGTAACCGCTACTCTACCCTATTTGCTACTGTTTTTCACCATTCTTTTAGGAATAGGAAACAAATACTTGAGAGAAAATCTCAAAAAAACATTATGACTTATCTGTCGAAAATATTTTATATTTTCAATACAGAGGTTCGAGCGATAGTAAAAATTCTATCACGCACTTGACCATTGAGATCGTCTATGGAAATTAACAAGGCTATGAATCTCCTCTAATTGAGTATAATTTATGATTGGATGCTGGCCTATATGTACAGTGATTATGGTATGATCTCTATAAACTCCCAGAGCATCACCCCTTGAATTTTGTTCACTATCGAGTGTGTGCGTCGAATCCACAAATGCAGATAGAATTGTGACGTGCTCATAAATATCTCCAACAATATAGTTGTTATAACAAACTCCCTCGTGTGCCGAGATCTGTTGTAGGACTGACAGTACAAAGAATCATTTAGTGTAGCTGCGACAATACGATTATTTAGGCGTTGAGATATTTATAGAAAACTCTTTACCATTTAGCACCACTTCAGCTATGTTATTCGCCCTAATGCTTCGAGCGAAGTCATACTTAGGTTTTACAACCCATCTTCCTTTACTATCTACATATCCATACTTTCCTCCACAGGCTACAACTGCTACTGCCGAGCTGAACTGTGCTGCATAGTCATACTTCAGAGATATTGCTACTCTTCCGTTCAGCCCAACAAAGCCATACTTATCTCCCCTTCTGACCATTGCCAATCCACCTCTACCGACCTTGACGGCACTCCAAGCCATATCATATCTAAATGGGCACAGCACCTTGCCTTGCACATCAACATAAGCCCATTTCTTACCAGCACGAACAGCTGCTATACCAAGTGTAAACTCGCGGATTTCATCATATTTAGCTTCGATGACAAACTCTCTACTATAATTGATAAATCCCCACTTGTCGTTGATTTTAACTCCACTGAGTGCCGACCTATCAATCTTATGACCTCTATTAAGTTCTTCAATCAGTTGTCCTCTTTCTGTCTCACCTCCATTTACCATCTCGATGAGTGTGCTACTTGCAAGGTTGCTCTGTTCGATGTACTCAAGCGATTTTGACTCTCCTGCTACCGCTTCCTTTGGCGAAATGATTAGTTCAGAGGGGTTTACACAAAACTTTTGATAGAGATATAGGTCAAGACTTATCGCTCTGAGAGTGAGTGCAATAATTGCAATAGAGTAATTATCTATATCCTTAGAGAAGGGCATTTCGCTGCGCAGTGGGTGTTGGAATGCTTCGGTGCCGTGTTCGCGCTGCATCTCTCCACTCATATCGGGTAGGAATACTCCATCATAGTCTACAATTTTCAGACTCAGGTCATCGAGCACCATTATGTTATCTGGTTTGAGATCACCGTGTGCAAAGTCTTGGTCGAGCAGCCATATTGCGAGTTGGTCGAAATTCTCGCTCAATATTTTTAGCGTCAGAGTGTCGTTCATTTCCACAGCCCTGGATATTTTGTCGCTAAGTGTAATACCATCTACATACTCCATTATAAGGATATCATACTTTTCAAAATACTCTGCATCCACCGGTGAGATCATAACCTCATCTGGAAGATATTTCAGAGTCACGAGGTATGGGCTGTGTGGCAAGTATTTTTGGAGTCTGAGGTACGCCTCACGCCGCCCCCACTGCTCGCGAGTGAAACACTTTATGGCAAATGTTTCACCACTACTATCAACAGCTTTGATAACCACTCCAAAACTCCCACTACTATATATAGGTTGTCCGATGGTGTCAAGCGGCAGTTCATAATCGCTGAGCGTACGAACAAGGTACTGTGGAGCACAAAGCGTATCTATATATTGATCGATGGTTGGTAGTTTCACGTCCGTTGTGATATTAGTTTTATAACCTCCGACGCAACTGCACATCCAAAAACGGCTGGCATATAGGAAATGGTGCCGACGTTAGATTTTTTGTTTTGCTCATCACACAATATCATCGAGCCTTCCACGGGTGGTTCGGCTGAAAACACTGCGCTAAAACCTCGTCTTACACCTACCTTATGTAGACGCTTTCTGAGCATATGAGCAAGTGGACAGTGATGGGTTTTCCCTATATCTGCTATTTCTACTTTTGTGGGATCGACCTTTGCTCCTGCCCCCATTGAACTAACAAGGGGATAGTTACGTTTCAGCGCGCCCAGTATAAGGTTAACCTTGGGCGATAGTGTATCTATGCAATCAACCACGCATTGGTACTCTGCACTATCGAGCAAAATATCGGTAGCCTCATCCTTAACATATTGCTCAACCACGGTGAGTTTAATCTCTGGATTTATGTCCCTTAGCCGACTCTCAAGCACCTTGCACTTAGGCTTCCCAATTGTTGAGCTAAGTGCAACAAGTTGGCGGTTAATGTTACTAATACTAACTATATCTGCGTCTACAATAGTCATTGCTCCAACACCTGCTCGTGCAATCATTTCTGCGGCAACCGCCCCTACGCCTCCAAGACCCACTACAAGAACGTGCGCATTTCGGATCTGTTCCATAGCCTTGCTCCCAAGTAACAACTCAGTTCGTTGTGTCCAACCATCATTTACCATAACTATTCCACTCTATAGATTGAATAAAAATTTTCTGCCACAATCCTCCTAAGCTCCTCAGTACCAACCTTTCGCTCTGCACTTAACACCTCATACGCTCTATACAACTCATAACAGTCGCCGTCATCACTTTCAAGCACGATTTTGCTCAGCGGTATATCCCTCGCGTGAGCAATGTTATTTATAGTGAGCGAGAAGTATGTGTTGTTTAATTCGCCAAGTTGCTTGGTGTACTTATGGTAGGCGTGAAAGAGCTTGGGGATGGTTGCTCCGCTGACAATGCTTAATATCTCGTTCTGGGCACGAACACAGTGTATTACTATCGGTTTGTTGAGCTCTTGCGCCACATTGCAGTGTCGCTTAAAACCCACTGCTTGGTTATCAACCCCACCAACTCGCTTATCTATGCCACACTCACCAATACCCACACAACGTGGATTGGTAGCCATCGAACTAAGTACTTCGAAGCAACCTTCCGATAGCTCTTCCACATCGTAGGGGTGAACACCTATGGTAAAGTACCCCGAACTTGGCAGCAATGTCGCATCACTGCCAAGTCGCACACTCTCAATAGAGAGAAGGCTTTCCGAAGAAGCTCTGTGTTGGTGCGTATGTGCGTCATAATAGCGGCTCACTCTGTGCTGTTTAATTATGCAATCTCGAAAAGAAATATTACCTTTGACGTTGAGAATGCCAACAAAAATACGAAATTTTCACCTATCAACAAAATTATGAAGTTTTTACCCTCAATTCTCATAGTTCTACTTATGGGGTGTAGTAACCATCCAAGTGTTGAGATCAGGATTCCAGTCATTGACTCTATGACCATTGTGATCTCTGGAGATTTTATGCAGCACTACCCTCAGGTTGTGGCAGCAAGGGTTGACAGTGGGTATAGTTATGATGAATCACTCAGCTATATTGCTCCACTGTGGCGTAGTGCAGACTATAGTATCATCAACCTCGAAACTACACTATCCGCCGACGGACCATACAGCGGATACCCAGCCTTTCGATCCCCTGATGAAATAGCGCACTCACTAAAACACGCCGGCATTACTCACCTTGCGCTTGCCAACAACCACACGTTGGACGCTGGATTTAGAGGTGTTAGGAGCACAATTGATGCTGCTCGAAGAGCTGAGATTGAGTATTTCGGTGCTGAGATTGATAGCGCAAAGACCTATACTATTTTAGAATCAGATAGCTTAAGAATAGGAATTTTTAATGCCACCTACGGTACGAATGGTATATCAATCCCGGCTGGAGTTCACCTCATAGAGAGGTTAGATACAGTACGCCTTGCAAGCGCAATTTCTGAACTTACTGCTCTTAATACTACACACATAATAGCCTTTCTGCACTGGGGTAATGAGTATCAGATTGCCCCGTCGAGCGAACAAAAAAAACTTGCTATGTGGCTACGTGCCAAAGGCGTGAATCTCGTAGTAGGATCACACCCACACGTACCTCAACCCATAGATTATAGAAATAGTGTGGTGTACTCTCTCGGTAATTTTGTGTCAAACCAACGATTCCGCAATACTGATGCAGGATACTCAATTAGAATTACCTTTTTTCAGGGTGTCGATCGCCCCGTTATCAAACCCTACTCGCACTATGTGGATATATCGAAGAGTGGAGTGCAAAAATACAGAGTTCTAACCCTCGGTGATACATCCGTTGTAGAGAATCCTCAAACAAAAGAGCGTATGATTTCAAGAATCAACAGCACCAATAAAATAATAAATAACTTTGTGCAATATGACTAAGCAAGAGATTATGTATTATCTATCGGGCAAGGATGACGCAGATCTATATGCTCGATCCAGGCATGCACGCTTTAGGGAGTTTGGCGATAGGGTTTTCTTGCGAGGTTTGGTGGAGTTTTCCAATCACTGTGCTTGCGATTGTTTATACTGTGGTATACGCAAATCGGGGGTCGGCATTACTCGATATAGTCTCGGTGTTGATGAAGTGCGAGAAGCAACAAGGGTTGCTTTAGACCGTGGGTATGTGGCCGTTGTGCTTCAGTGTGGCGAGAATCGCAGCAGTAGATTTAGCAGTTATGTTGTCGAGTTGGTTCGAGCAGTCAAGGAGGTATCTAAGGGTTTTTTGGAGGTAACACTGAGTTGTGGTGTTCAGAGCGAGGAGGTTTATAGACTTTGGAGAGATGCGGGTGCAGATAGATACCTGCTTCGTATTGAGAGTTCCACTAAGGAGTTATTTGAAAAGATTCACCCTCCCGAGATAAATTTTGATGAGCGTTTATCGGCGATTCACACTCTGTGTGCTTTGGGCTACAAGACAGGAAGTGGCGTTATGGTGGGACTACCCTACCAAACTGTTGAGAATCTGGCTGATGACATAGTTTTTCTTTCCGACAGTTCGTTTGCAATGTGCGGTATGGGTCCCTATATTGAGCATTGCAACACTCCGTTGGGAGTTATATCGAGTATGTATAGCAGTGATGAGCGTATTGCTCTAACCCTTCGTTCACTAGCCCTACTGCGCATAATTAGGCCAACGATAAACATTGCTGCATCTACAGCCTTAAACACTCTCAGTCAAGATGCTCGCGATTTTGCTTTGTATCACTCTGCCAATGTTCTTATGCCTAATATTACTCCGCCAGGTTCACGCCAGCACTACAACCTCTATGAAGGTAAGGTTATCAACGAGTGATTTGATAGAGTGTAGGTAGCCAAAAGTTTTGGGTTTCACTTTTTCAAAAGTGAAGCCGCCGGCAGGCAGTGTTAGCAATGTCAAAAAACAAAAAAAAAGCAAAACAGTCGCGTGGGGTGGCGACCGTCCGCAATTGGTAGTTTGTTCTAAAAGTTTCGGAGTGGACGACGGAGGAGAACGGCAAAATGAGCGTAAGCGAGAGTTGCAGGTGTCCTCGTGGGGCGTCGGACACCCGCATTGGTTTTTTTTTGCTCTATTATGGTGATGTGCTATTAGAGTAGGTAGCCAAAAGTTT
>CAYJMA010000002.1:0-56148 GCA_964371475.1 uncultured Rikenellaceae bacterium
AAAACTTTTGGCTACCTACTCTAATAGCACATCACCATAATAGAGCAAAAAAACCATATGCGGGTGTCCGACGCCCCACGAGGACACCTGCAACTCTCGCTTACGCTCATTTTGCCGTTCTCCTCCGTCGTCCACTCCGAGAGCTTTAGAGCAAACTACCAAATGCGGACGGTCGCCACCCCGAGCGACCTCCGCAAAATCGCTCGTCGCTCATTTGCGTAGCTCACTGGCGACCGTTTTGACATTGCTACCACTGCCTGCCGGCGGCTTCGCCTCTAAAAAAAAAACGAAATCAGAACTTTCAATCAACATACTATAAATTAAAAAAGAGCCACCACATATATGATGACTCTCTATAATAATTTTCAACCAGCCTAAAAAACTATAAAGCTCCCTGTAAAATTTGACCTACCCTTTCAGGGGTAACGATTCCACGCTCTCCAACACTCCATTTGCGTACCGTAAACCTACGTACTATCTCATCTATCGTGTCTTGACCTATTCCGTGTTCACTCAAGCGAGTCTTAATTCCCAAAGAACGGAAAAACTCCTCAGTTGCATTAATCGCGGCATCTATTATCTCATCCTCGCTTCCTTGGTTAATACCAAATACGCGAGTGGCGTATTGAAGAATCTTACTGCGTTTCTCCTCGCGCATAACATTAATAAGAGCTGGGTATACTATTGCAAGCGTGACACCGTGATCAAGTCCGTGAAGAGCGGTTAGTTCGTGCCCGATCATATGTGTTGCCCAGTCTTGAATAGTGCCCATCGACACAAAACCATTAAGGCCCATTGTTGCGGTAAGCATAAAGTTTGCAGCAGCGTCATAGCTCATCGTAGTATCTACAAGCTCTGGAGCAAGTTCAACAAGTGTCAGCATCAACCCCTCGGCATACCTATCCATAACCATTGTGCGCTCTGCACCCACCGTTAAATACTGCTCAAGAGTATGTGCGTATGTATCGACAATACCATTTGCTACTTGTTTCGATGGCAGCGAGTAGATAGTTTCGGGATCCAGAATCGAAAAAACTGGAAAAGTCTTAGGATTATGAAATGCAAACTTCTCGGCACGCTCTCGTCTACTAACCACAGCACCGTTGTTCATCTCAGAACCGGTGGCAGGCAGTGTCAATACCGAAGCAAGTGGAATAGCATCAACTGCTTTGCCTGCTTCGAGCATAAACTCCCACGGATCTCCCTCATACTTTATGGCGGTGGCTATAAACTTCGTGCCATCTATAACCGAACCTCCTCCAACTGCAAGGAGAAAATCAATATCATTATCCTTAGCAAGGGTTACGGCACGCATCAAAGTCTCAAACTCGGGGTTCGGCTCAATACCCTTAAACTCAATCCACTGACGACCTTCAAGTGCCTTGACAACTTGGTCATACACTCCGTTCTTGTGAATTGAGCCACCTCCCATAGTTATCATTATGTTTGCCTGAGGTGGGATTAGCTCCGATAGTTTAGAGATTTGCCCCTTACCAAATACAAGCTTTGTTGTGTTTTGAAATACAAAATTGTTCATCTTATTACCTATAAAATTTCTATTAGTATGTTAATATTACTGTTCTCGACGAATCTATCATCACCTCAGCTGCTTTGTAGCGAGGTATGGTCAAGTCATTTGAGAATGCATAGGGTTCTTTAGGGAGTCCTAAAAAGTTTGTGTCGAGTTCGCCATTTTCGTTCTCATCGTGAAACGACACAAAAACATATTTACCTTTGGGCAGCGTAAATTCGGTATGTACACTTCCTATTTGGGGTTCAAGCATTGCTCCTGCCACTCTGTGTTCATCTCTGAGTTTCATATCTCCGTTTTGGAAGACTGCCACCATAATCACTCCTTCTTGCTCTTCGATTCCCGCAACAACAACCCTTACTTTACACTCTTGCGCAAATACACTTGCGCTACAAAGTAGTAGCGCAAGGAGTATTAATTTTCTCATCCTCTTATGAGTAGTGGGAAGATTATAGTGGTAGTGCTTGCGACACGAAGAATATCGCAGCTACACCAAGAATTGAGTATAGCTCAGGAAATGCAACAAGTATAAGTGTGTTACCAAACACGTCGTGCCCATTGCCAATAGCTGTAATACCATTTGCCGACAACATTCCTTGGCGATATGAGCTCCACAGCGACATAGCTCCAAGCGCAAGTCCACCGCCGAAGATTGCAGCTGCCGAGGCAAGTGTAATATCTGCTGTTAGGAAGTCTTGAATAAGGAAGTACCCGAGAAAACCGTACAGACCTTGAGTAGAGGGCATAGCGCATAGTATCAGGTAGCTACCAAATGCACCTTTGTTTTTTTTCATTGCGCCAACAGCCGCATTTCCACTAATTGTTGTTCCATAGCAGCTTCCAACACCTGATAAAATAAGCATTGCTGCAACTCCAATGTAAGCAAGTAAGATAGGTTCCATAATTTTTTTGGTTTTTTTATTTATTTTTTAATTAACTTTCTTTTTGAAAGGTGTGAATTTCCTGCCACCACCCTCAAACTCCGCATTTTTGTAAAACTCTACAAAGGTGAGTCGTATTGGGTGAACTATTGCACCGAGCGTTGAGATAAAGATATTGAGGCCGTGTCCGATAAGGAGTATAACTGCCATAAATATAAAGCTCAGTCCGGGTATGTCCCCACTAAGTCCTATCGATAATTCATTAAATACCTGCGCAATGATCGTACCTGCAAGGCCTATGGCAAATAGTCGAACATACGATATTAGATCGCCGATAATACCCGTACTCATCTCATAGAAACTGTACAAACCTTTACCAATTGATGCAAATGGCTTCTTCGGAACACTAAAGAATAGTATCAACGCCAGAGCAAAGTATAGTGTGATTTCGTATGCAAGACTGCTGGTGCTATAATACTCGGGCAACACCCCAGTAAATGCAACCACCGAGCTAATAATTAGTATCAACCACCCGATATTGGAAACTCCATAGATAAATCCACCTTCACGTTTGATCCTATTGAAGGTGCGTAGCAGTAGTCCAAAGACAACTTGTACTGCTCCGAGCATTATCGAGAGGTAGAAAATATCGTTGGGATTGAGGAAAAACTCCTTGAACTCAACCAGTGAGTCTAACTTCACAAGCTCGATACCGAAGATATTGCCCGAGAAGATACCAAAGACAACTGCAGCAAAGTTTAGGAAGATGACAAGCCATCCAAAGTCCTTAAATCCCTTAGGTATTTTGCGCCACAGGACCACAGTTGCCAATATCATCAGAACACCATAGCCAGCATCTCCAAAACACATCCCAAAGAATATCATAAAGAATGGTGCAAAGAATGGTGTTAGATCGAGCTCGTTGTATCGTGGGTACATATAGATAGCACCGATCGGCTCAAATAGGCGTGCAAAGAAGTTATTCTTGAGCTTTATTGGGGGATTATGCTCGATTTGCGCACTCTGCGACGTGTAGACAACTTCTTGACTATCGGCAAACTTTTCTATTTCATCTTTGCAAGAAGTTTCGCTCCACCCCTCAAGCACCATTAGAGTACCCTCCAGCTCACCTTGAGCTGAATTTAGCACCTTCTGGTAGTTTAGCTCATCGGTGAGGCGTAGTGCCCCGAGTTTAATATCATTTAGCGAAAGTGCTGTGCGAGCAATGGTATGTTGTAGTTCGGCTTGCTCGCCTATTAACTCCTCGATTTCTATCTCAATTTGCGTAGTAGTGCGTAGTGGAGCTGGCACCTCTACGGCGTTGATCTCCAACGAGGCGGTGGCATCCTCTACCTTTGACGCTACCACAAAGTAGGTATGCCCTTTATGGCGCTCTATGACCTGAACTGCATAGATATGCTCCCACTCCAAACGGTAACTCTTTGACGGAGTTTCAAAAAAACGAAGAACTATACCCTGACTCTTTAAATCCTCAATATGCGAGGGCGTAAACTCTCCCCACACCTCCACTCTACTTGCCTCGGCACTGAGCGCGTGAATCTCGCTACTAATCTCATCATACCTACTCTTAGCCTGTTGGTACTTCTCCACCGCCTCATCTGCACTACTGAATGGTTCGCCTTCTGCCTTGATAGATTTCAGAGCAGTCGCAACAGCACTGTGTTGTGCCACAGTAGAGATCGCTATTTTTTGTTCTTCATTAGCGTCGAAATCCTTTAGCGTTATGTCGACCAAGCCCAACTCTCGCAGGTTGTCCAAAAAGGTTGAAACATCCCTGTGATAGAGCAAAAAGTCGTATCGCGTCATCTTTACTATCATATCGTTTGGGCTTCTATGCGTTGTTTAATTATCTTTTGCGAGCTCTTCGAGATGTTTTCTTCATCTTCGAGGAATCTCTTTATCTTTAGTATTGCCTCTTCATAGCCGGGGATTTGCACCTTCTCATAGAGGTTTACCTTTTGCGTGGTCTTTTTTCGAGCTCGCTCAAGCACCTCCTGTCTCTTTACATACACCTCACTCTCAAGACCTAAGCGTGCTAAGTCTTGGAGGATTTTAACGCCATCTGCAACCCACAACGCTGATGTAAATTTCGAGTATGGTTTTACCGTGTACTTAACATTTTCGAGGAGCGGTATCTGAACCCCTGCAATCTTCTGCACAGACAACTCTACATCGTCGACCGACACAAGCGTACTATCGAACTCTGCCCACAACTCTACCATATAGTCATACTTCGCCATCAATTCTCTTAGCTCCTCCACAAGGTCTTGGGCTCTGTCCTTTGCCTTTTTAACCTCAACACGAAGTGCGCTCTCCTTACTCTTTATGGTAGGCAGTGCACGTTCACGCATCTGGAGCTGTTTACCGAGCTCGCCAAGTGAGGTTTTATTGAATTGATATTTTATCATTTTTTGTTGAGCAAATTAAAGAACAAATGCTGCGATATAAGCTCCCGACAATACCACTATGGCGAGTGCTATGAATACAGAGATTTTGCGCTTCTTTTTTTCTTATTACTTTTTCCAAAATTTGTCCATTACTGACTCTTTGATGGCAACCTCCGCTTTAGAAAAGTGCTTCGCAAAGAGTCTCCACGCAGTATCGAGCATCTCTTCAATTGGAATGTTTACGTCGATGGCGAGTAGTGCTTCGGAGTATTCCTTTGCAAACTCTAATGTACGTGTATCATAGTCTGAGAGGTCGAAGCCATTTTCGAGTTTTGTGCGAGCACTGGCAGCATCGGCATAGAGTCGAACCGCAGCGTTCATCACTTGTGGGTGATCTTCTCTTGTTTTCTTGCCGATAACCAGTTGTTTGAGTCTCGACAGCGAGCGGAATGGGTCTACTATAACCTTTCCGATTTCGGCATCGTTTCTCAAAAAGAGCTGTCCTTCGGTTATATATCCCGTGTTGTCTGGCACGGCGTGCGTAATATCTCCGCCATTGAGCGTCGTTACCGCAAGTATCGTTATCGAACCTCCGCTTGGTAGTTGAACTGCCTTTTCATAGATCTTTGCCAAGTCGGAGTATAGAGACCCTGGCATAGAGTCCTTCGAGGGGATTTGATCCATACGGTTACTCACAATTGCAAGGGCGTCGGCATAAAGGGTCATATCTGTTAGAAGAACGAGCACCTTTTCGTTCTTATCCACTGCAAAGTATTCTGCGGCTGTGAGTGCCATATCTGGCACAAGCAGACGTTCAACCGGCGGGTTGTCGGTAGTATTTACGAACGACACGATGCGGTCAAGTGCACCTGCATTGTCAAAGACATTTTTATAGTACAGATAGTCATCGTTGGTCATCCCCATACCCCCGAGTATGATTCTATCGACTTGCGCACGCAGTGCCACCATTGCCATTACTTGGTTATAGGGTTGGTTGGGGTCGGCAAAAAATGGAATTTTTTGCCCCGAAACCAATGTATTGTTTAGGTCGATACCTGCAATACCTGTGGCGATAAGCTCGGATGGTTGCATACGTCTAAATGGATTTACTGCTGGGCCTCCTGTTTCTCGTTCTTCACCCTCTATCGGAGCGCCCTCAAGGGGTTCTCCATAGGCATCGAAAAATCTACCACATAGCTCATCCGATACCTTTAGCATTGGGGGGCGATTCATAAACATTACTTCAGCATCGGTAGGGATACCTTCGGTTCCTCCAAATACTTGAAGGGTAACGCTACTGCCCGAAATCTTTACCACCTGTGCCAGTCGTCCATCTACCGTTGCAAGCGATTCGTTGGTAACTCCCGTTGCATTGAGCGTAACGGTTGCTTTGGTTATTGCGCTTAACGCTGTATATACTCTATTTAGTGCCATATCTCTCTTCTCTCAATTATTGATTTATCATAGCGTCTGCTTGCGACTTATACTTGTTGAACTCCGAGCTCTCAAACTCCGAGTAGTTCATCTGCCGAAGGGCGTTGATCAACTCCTTGTAGTACTTGCTACAAGCCTCGAAATCCTCAAAACTACGCTCCATCTGAGCTATACCCATTACATAGTTAAACATATAGGTCTGACGAGGCATTGGGCAGTTCGAGTCGGTCTTGTCGAATGAATCCTGCTGCAAAATCACAAAGTCTATAAGCTCCGACTTCCAAAACTTATCGTGATACTCAACAGGTACACCATCATCACCTAAAATGTTGATCTGCTCGTTGGCCTCCTTGCCACGCTGGATTATAGTCTTTGCTGCCATCACCTTGTCGACCCAACCCTCTTCGATCGTACCATTGAGGTAGTCCACTATTTCTGAATACTCCAAATACTTCGAGTAGCTATCAAGTGGGTCTATTGCAGGGTACCTCTTCGAGTCGGCACGCCCTTGGTTTAGCGCATAGAAGCAGCGAGCCGCCTTCTTTGTTGACTCTGTTACCGGCTCCTTGAGGTTACCTCCCGCCGGGGATACTGTCCCGATAAATGTAACAGAGCCTGTCTTACCGTTATTGAGGTACACATACCCTGCACGTGCATAAAATGCAGAGATAATGGCAGGTAGGTCCATCGGGAAGGCGTCCTGACCGGGTAGCTCCTCCAAACGGTTACTCATCTCACGCAAGGCCTGTGCCCAACGAGATGTTGAGTCGGCAAGAAGCAACACCTTATAACCCATCGCACGATAGTACTCACCTATGGTCATAGCAGTATATACCGATGCTTCACGAGCCGATACCGGCATATTTGATGTATTTGCAATGATTACCGTGCGCTCCATAAGTTTGCGGCCGGTGCGAGGGTCGTCAAGCTCGGGAAACTCCACAAAGGTTTCCACAACCTCATTGGCTCGCTCGCCACAAGCCGCTATGATGATAACCTCCGCGGCAGCTTGTTTAGAGATGGCGTGCTGAAGAACTGTCTTGCCTGCACCAAAAGGGCCGGGTATAAAACCACTACCTCCCTCGGCAATAGGATTAAAAGTATCAATCGCCCTTACACCCGTCTCAAGCACCTTCTCTGGTCTTGGTTTATTGGCATACGAGGTAACTGGCATCTTAACTGGCCACTTCTGTACCATTGTCACAGTATGTTTCCCTCCCTTACCATCATCGAGCACTGCTATGTGATCAGTGATAGCATAGTTACCACTATCGGCAATCCACTCTATGGTGTAGCTACCTTTGAGGTTAAAGGGCACCATTATCTTATGCTCAAGCCAACCCTCGGGCACCCATCCGAGCCAATCGCCAGCCTGCACACTATCTCCAATATTGGCAGTTCGATTAAAGTCCCAGCGACTATCCATATCAAGCGGTGAGGTGTAGTCACCACGCTGGAGAAAGACTCCTTCCATAGTCTTTAGGTCGTTCTGCAGACCATCATAGATGCGAGTCAGAATGCCTGGGCCAAGTGTTGCTTCGAGCATTGAGCTCACAAACTCAACCTTATCTCCGACCTTCAGTCCACGAGTGCTCTCAAAGACCTGCACAAATACATTTTTTCCAGTTATCTTAATAACCTCCGCCATAAGCCTTGTGTCGCCACAGTTGATATAGCAGATTTCATTCTGCGACACTGCCTCTGTGGTGTGTACTGTAACGAGATTTGAGATAATACCTACAACTTCTCCTGTTTTCATATCTTTTTGATGTTCTTTTATATTTCTATTTTTCCTTTTGACGTAAATCCACCGACCATACTCTCGAAACGCTCTCTGCCGACCTCCTTGCTCAGTGTCGCCCAACGCTGCAAAATGTTTAACTCCACAAGGTAGTTTAGAACAGCGGCGAGATCAAAGTCGTGAGTAATGCCATCTATTCCGCCTGGCTCCAAGAGCTCTGCCGATAGGTTCCACCTCAGAGCGTCCATTTTATGCTCTCTTTCGACAAAATCAGCGGTGCTCAACACACTTTGCAACTCTGCCCACCACCTCTCTTCCTTCATATCATCACCTTGGGCATCGGAGGCACATATCTCTCTAATCTTTCTATCTGCCTCTGCCCAACACTTAAGAAATTTACTTGAGCTCTGCGCACAAGCCACATAAAAATTGCTCAGCAACAGCTCCTCCACAGCGTGAGGCTCAGCAGCTGTACCATAGTGCTGCTGCTCATCATCATCATCTTCGACCTTCCCTTGTGCTCTTTGAAGTGCAAGGTGGATCGACACTGGGAGCTTACTTATAAACTCTTGATCACCATCCGCTTCATTTGTCGCTTCTATCTCGGCATCGATTTGCTCAGCTGTAAGGTTCCCCAGAGGGTTATGCGGTACATCTCTACCCGTTAGCCGACCAAGAATATTGAGTATATCGTAGTAGGCATACAAAAGCTCCACTACCGCATAGTCTTTTGGTGATAGTTCAGCAAATATCTCTCCTCGAACCGCCTCGAAATCGATAGATCGAGGATTGGTCGAAAGGCTATATTGCTCCAGTGATGCTATTAAGCAGTAGTACATTTTCTGTTATTTAGCAAATAAAAATTCTGACACTTTTGGTCGTAGCGTATCTTTGATAAGCTGCGAGAAGTCCTCATCGGTAAAGCTAACATAGTATCCACCCTCTTTGGGTGCAATTCTAAATGGCACTCTAACTCGACTTGATGCCGACACTTCAACTCCGTGCTTGAAGTGCTCATTTATAACAGCTTGGATCTCGCCAACCATCTGATCATTTACTACAACCTCTACACCACTTTCTTGCGAGGGGTTCCAGCTCTTCACAGCCTCCACGATGAGTTGTTTGACAAAATCTCCATTCTGCCACGCTCCCCCAACCACTCCATCAACAACGTGTGCCAAAACCATCTCGGCTATCTCAGCTCTTAGGGCGGAGATAGTCTGCTCGCAGGCCATACGGACATCATTAGCACTATTTTTTGACAACTCCTCTGCCTTGAGCTTTGCATCTGTAACTATTTTTTCGGCATCACTTTTGGCACTCTCAACAATTTGTTTAGCCTTTGCCTCTGCCTCAGAAATCATAGCCTCTGCTTCGGTTCTACCACGTTCGAGACCTTCGCTGCGGAGCTTTTGGGTTAGCTGTTCGAGTTTGTTTTCCATTATCTTCATCAATTAAATTTTTGTATCGACCACAAATTTACATTTTAATATTCAAATAAACAACATTACTTTTGCATTTCTACTGATGCTGATCTCTAAGCAAATCTTCGAGCGTTTTGACTGGTGCAAAGGTAGTGATTGGAACCTCTACAAAGAGTGTATTCCATCTCGACATAGCTCCATTCCATAGTCCCGGCAATTCAAGTGCCTTTAACTCTCTGCCTTGGTAGCTCTTGGTGGATATAAATCCGGTATCGGGGTCAACAAACTCGCCGAGGTTGAATTTATTGCCTTTGTAGTCCTTAGTTATACATACTAAATCTACGGGGTTAAAGTGTGTTGATTTCCTCATCAGCGCTTTTTTATCTGCTGCAATTTGCGAGCTTTCGGCTATTTGCACAGACTCTCCATCTTCGTCCTGCACCCAGTATGGCCCACCGCCCGGCTCACCCTCATTGACCACCATACCGCAAACTCTGATCGGTCTATTTAGAACTTCTCGCAAACGCTCTGCATTTACAGCATCACCAACCTCTGCAAATTTGTAGCCAAAATTCTCCTCAACAAAGTTCTTTGCAGCGACAACATCTATCCTATTGTTATCAATATCATTAAGATAGCAAAAAATCTGTGATTTCAACTCTATGGCAATTTGTGCAAGCGCCTTTTTGTAGCGAATCGTATCGGCTCGTTTATGGTCTGGCACAACGTTATCTACTGTTTTGATAAAGACAATATCGGCATCAATATCAGATAGATTCTCGATCAGTGCTCCGTGCCCAGCGGGTCGAAACAGCAGGTCTTTTTTCTCTGTAATAAATGGTTTATTGTCGAGATCCACAGCGATGGTATCTGTTGAGCTCTTTTGCTGGGAGTAGGATATGGAGTATGTTACTCCATATCGCTGTTCATATCTTTGTTGGTGTTGAGCTATGAGATTCTGGAAGGCTTCAAGGTGTTCGGGAGATACTGTGAAGTGCACCTTCACCGTTCCATCCGAAGACATACCATACAGAGCACCCTCCACCAAATGTTCCTCACAGGCTGTCCTGCCACCATCCTTGTAGTTATGAAACTTGATTAGAGCTTTGGGCATCTGCCCATAGTTGAGTCCAGCCTCTGCCACGATTGCATCAATCGTAGCTTTTTTATCTGTGAGCTTTACTCCAAGTTCTTTAAGGTCGTCTGCAAAGGCAAATTTATTGATATTCTGAAGGGTTTTCCTAACACCGGCTGTTGTTTTGCCACTTTCCACATAGTCAAAATACTCCTTAAACATACGTGTGGCGGCTCCTGAGGCAGGGACAAACTTTGCAACTATTAGATTCTGACTCTTTAGAGAATTATCCCATCTATGGGCATATTGATTGATCTCCTCAATGCTAATAGAGGTGATACCGTCTCCTACAACTGCAGCTCTGCTTACGGCAAGTGGGGGAAATCCATTCTGAAATGACAATAGTTGTGATTTGACTTTCTCCACCGATATTTCCTTGGAGTTAAGTATCTTAAGGTATTTAGCACTGAAATTCATTGTCGATATATTTTTTTCACACCGTAAAGTTATGTATTTTTGCCGAAAATATGATTATCAAATGGACTTTTTTCAAACAAATATTTCACTACTACCATACAACACCTTTGGTTTTGATCTAAGAGCAGATTATTTCACCACGTTTGCCAACGAAGCGGAGATTCGAACCATTATTTCGAGGTGCAAGCAGATGGATTTGAGTTGGTGTGTGATTGGTGGAGGGAGCAATATTATCTTTACGGGCGAGTTCCGTGGAGTGTACATACATTCGATTGGTGGAGGGATTGAAACTACCGGAGATGTTATTGTTGTTGATGCTGGTGTTGAGTGGGACTACTTTGTTGGTTGGAGTGTATCAAGAGGGTATACCGGCATTGAGAACTTGTCGTACATACCTGGAAGCGTGGGGGCATCTCCTGTGCAAAATATTGGTGCATATGGCGCGCAGGTATCGGACGTGATTGAGTGGGTGGAGTACTTCGACACTGAGGATATGGCAGTGCATAGGATTGCGGCTAAGGAGTGTGAGTTTGGTTATCGCGATTCGGTCTTTAAGGGTAGGCTGTCGAGGCGAGCAATTATACTAAGGGTTGGCTTCAGACTGCGTGTAGGTTTTGAGCCTGAGAGGGCTAAGTTGGACTATGGCGACCTTCGAGCAATGGTGGAGAGTATGGAAGGTGGAGTTACCCTCTCGAACATTCGTAATGCTGTTACCACTATCCGCAAAAACAAACTTCCCGAGCCCACGGAGTTGGGCAATGCAGGCAGTTTTTTTAAGAACCCCGAGGTCAGTCTATCCAAGTTTATGGAGCTTCAGTCTCAGCACCCAGATATGCCATACTACACAGTTAGTGACAACTGCATAAAGATTCCTGCTGGATGGTTGATCGAGACTGCAGGGTATAAGGGATACAGGAGGGGAAGTGTTGGTGTACACGTTAAGCAAGCGCTGGTGCTTGTTAACTACGGCGGTGGAGATAGCACCTCGATATTAGATCTCGCCAATGAGATTGTGGAGGGTGTTGCGTCGAGGTTCGGGGTCAATATAACAATGGAGGTGAACATAATATGACGATTCGTTTTATTGTGGTTGGGCGTACCACGGAAGATTATATGCAGCGTGGTATAGAGGAGTACTGTGCTCGTTTGAAGCACTACTGCCGGCTTGAGTTTGTTGTCATACCGGAGTTAAGGAACACTAAAAGTTTATCGGAGTCTGAGATCAAACAGCAAGAAGGGGCACTTATTTTGAGACATATTGCTCGTGGAGAGGTAGCAGTGCTCTTGGATGAGGCTGGCAAGGTGTACAGCAGTGAGGGATTTGCAGAGTATGTTGCAGGGTTTGGCAATCGTGGTGTTCGCACCTTGAGCTTTGTTGTGGGAGGGGCGTATGGCTTTTCTCAGGAGGTATATAGTCGTGCAGATGCAAAGATGAGTCTGTCGCAGATGACATTTTCCCATCAGATGGTTCGCCTAATATTCCTTGAGCAGTTGTACCGAGCTCACACCATCCTTGCAGGTCATCCATACCATCACAGATAGGCAGAGTGTGGAGGAATGGAAGATACTGATTATGCGATTTTCTTTCAAATGCCGATATTGTGTAGACCTAACCCATCTACTGAAAAGCACGCATAAAACCATTGCACTAACAAAATATTTGTATAAATTTGCACCTATTGTTGGTTTAATACTAAAATAACTCTTGTCAACACCACAATCACAGATAGACTATGCAAAAAAGACACACTAATCCAAACCAATACTTTGATGAATCAAGCACATCGTGCACAGAGTTCTATATACCATATATCCAAGAGTATACTAATATTAGCGTGAGTCGAGAATATCGAGTTTTAGAGGTCGGTTGTGGTTATGGTGGCAACTTACACCCATTTGCAAAGTTAGGTTGCGATGTGACCGGTGTTGATGTTTATCAAGCAGCGATTGATTTCGCAAAGGATAATTTCACCAAAAAGGAGGGAGTCGGAGATATAAAAAGTTGCTTTTATTGCCGTGATATATTAGAATTTGAACCTGACACGAGATTTGATCTAATAATTATGCACGATGTGATTGAACACATACACAAGAAAAAGGAGTTGTTAGAAAAGTTGGAGGAGCTATTAACCAGCGGAGGGATATTGTACGTGGCATTTCCGGCTTGGCAGATGCCCTTTGGCGGGCATCAACAAATTGCAAATAGTAAGATAGTATCTAATTTTCCATATATTCATCTATTGCCTCGAAAATTATATAGATGGGTGTTGCGGATGTTTGGTGAATCACCAGAAACAGTTGATACACTTCTTGAGATTGTGGATACACGATTGACCATCGAACGCTTTAGAACTTTAGCATCACATACAGATCTAAAGATTATAAATGAAACATTTTATTTTATCAATCCTCATTATCACACGAAATTCGGGTTCAAGCCACGTAAACTCTATAAGTGGGTAGGTAAGATTAAGTATCTCCGCAATTTTTTCACTTCGACGTGTTACTATTTGTTGTCAAAACAATAGTAGTACACGCAGCAAAATCACACTACATCGTAGTGAATTGTAGAGGCGCATCGACTCTTAAAAATTGGGCTTAAGGCGCAAAACGATAAGAGTTTACACTCTGTATGGTTAATTTAAGGTGCAGGCGCACTATGGTGATCATAGGGGATTATAGGTGGATGCTCAATTTTCGTAACAAAGCTGGCACATATGTCTTTTTATTAGGTGCCACCTCTCCCTTGCACACAGCTATCGATTAGTAAAGTTCTCGCTAAATGCAGTTTTTTGTATAACACAACTCTGACTTAGCTCTCGACCATAGCAGAATTTTACCTAAACACAGCTACACAATTTGGAAATATCGGCAATTGATAGATTTCATTGTTCAAGACATAGAGGTACACAACCCTACTCTACATCAGATAACTTATATACCAGTGCAAGGTATCGTACCACTGTACAATAAGAGCGTATATCTACTGCCAACACGACAGAGAATACACACTCTTAATCTCTAATATTTGCAACTACTTCTCTTAGCTACAACCTAAAAGGGTAGGTCATCAGCCACTGGCGTTGCTGGTGTAGCATTGATAGGTGCAGGTGCTCCCATAGGAGGTTCGCTTGTATAGTGAGCTCCTCCTCCAACATTTGCAGTAGGGCTTAAAATCGTAAACTTCCATGCACGAGCCTCTTTAATCCTACGGCCGTTACGCTGACGGCTCTCTATATTAACACTCAAAACAAGACGCTCACCTACTCTAAGTGCCGCAGCTGAGGGTGCCTTATCGTTCCAAAATCCTACGCAGATTTTGCGGTCATATTGATCATTTGCGAGTTGAAATACTACTTCTTGTTTTGTCCATTGCCCACGAGCTCCTTCTCCTTTTACCTCTGGGAGCACGAGGTGCACAATTGCTTCAAAATCCATAATTCTTCTTAAGTGATATTGTTGATTAATAAGGTTAGTTATCTATATTGTTTTTATACTCTCAATTTTATCTCCTGCGCGGATATCGTCGATAACCTCCACGCCTTCCACGACCTTACCAAAGCAGGTATGTACACCATCGAGGTGTGCCGTGTTGTTTCTGCTGTGGCAGATGAAAAATTGTGAGCCTCCTGTATTACGACCTGCGTGAGCCATCGACAGCACCCCTCGATCGTGATACTGAAAATCGCCATCTGTTTCGCACTCTATGCTCCAACCAGGACCTCCAGTACCTGTACCATTGGGACAACCGCCCTGGATCACAAAGTCTGGAATCACTCTATGAAAGGTCAACCCATCATAGAAACCGTGATTGACAAGCTCGCAAAAGTTTGCTACTGTTTTAGGCGTTGCATCCTCGTACAGCTCTGCCACCATTGTTCCCTTTTCGGTCTTAATTTCTACTTTCTTCATTTCGATAATTTTATCATCTTTGATAAAACAAAGTTACTACTTTTTTTTTACTGTGCAACTTTTTCATCTCTTTTGCTCAACATTTACCAAATATCCCAATGGTACTTACCACTACCCTTTGATATATAGCTTCCACCTTGCTTTACGATTTCCACTCCCTGCGTTAACGTATTATCGAGGTCGTCGCCAGCAAGTCCAACGGCAACTTTATCTCTGTACGATGCCCCATACCCAGGGTTTTCATTATCGACAAAGGTTGACCGAGGGTCTCTGTCGTAGATCTCACCCACATATCCATAATCCCATATATATGGCACCTTTGCACTAAGTTCCTGGCAGCGGTTGATCACTACCTCAACATCTTTTTCTCTGCTGTCAGCAGAAAACCCGCAACTGAGCACCTCGCTGTTAAAACTTCTCCCACCATCATTAACCGCCACAACTCTATAACTTCTCACCTTGCCATCTCTTACCACTGGCAGCTCAACGCACTCTCCCTCTACTCTGATCCCTTGTGCATCAAACCCACTGCTTGTACCCACGCGCGTGTAGACCACATAGTGAGTTGGCACAGCACTCCTCTCGATCCTATCAATGGCAGGCAACCAGCTCAGTTCAATGGTATCCTTTCCCTTCATAGAGATATTAAAATTTCGCACCGGCAGGGGTTGCACAGTGTAGGGTATTTGGTAGCGTTGCGCTAGAAATTTCAGAGCACCAACATAGATTGCACGTGCCATTTGAAAACGAAACATTGGCTCCATAGCAAAGTCCATATCTGCTTTGTTCTGATGCGAGAACATCTCAAGCAGGATGGACGGAACGTGTGGTCTTGCAATTTCGGAGTATGGCCTGTCGAGCAGTGAGCGTGATTGCCACTCGCTGGTGAATTTTTCCTGGATAGTTCTCACTATCTGCGTATGAACAATATCGGCAAGATCGCGCGAGGCATACCGTGAAGTACTATCTCTCAATTTTCGTTGCCTGCCACCTGTATAGAAAATTGTCAGCGTTCCAAACGTTGGCTGTTCGACTCCTGCGTTGGAGTGCAGCGCAAGGGTCAGATCTATTGGCACGTCGAGCGAGTCGGTCAAATAGTTGACCCAATTGCCACGAGCCTTGTAGTCATCAACATAGTCCAACTCAATTGTATCGACTCTTGCAGTGTCGGCAAGGGTAACATCGAGTTCAACGCTATCTGCCACTGTGCTATCTGCACGCAGTAACTCCTCAATAGCATTAATTTCTCCAATTCTATACACCTGGGCAGGAACCCCACTATACTGCATATAGTACCGTGCAGCCTCACTCCATCTCGGCATACCGCTAACCGCACCACCTCTTTTGACACTACCCATACCACCGCCAAAACGCACAGCATCTGCCGTAACAACTCCTTGTCCCACGTTCTTTATCGTAACACTTGCCCTGCCCTCAAAGTACCACTCACCAAGGTATATCCACGACGACCCTCCTCTACGCTGGTTAATCTCCACTATCTCCACTCCACCATCATAGCGCACCTCGGCAATCACTCTATCACTACTTATACTCAAACTATGATATGCCAACGAAACGCCATAGTATCCGCCTTGTGGAACAACCGCCACGAATTCAATTTCCCCACCTCCTGCATTCATAAGAAACGTTCCCTCACGGTGAGGGTTCTCATCCCTAAGCACCTCAATCTCTCTAAATCCACCATTTACAGTATACCAGTGCCCTACTCTATTTATCGCCTTGCCCCAACCAAGAAGTGCTTGATCATTGTCCACTATGATCTCCTCTATTTGAGTTGAGCGTTCGCGTGGCATAACGGTAACTGCTCCAGCATTTTCGAGCATCGGAGCGAGGTAACCACTGACATACTCAACCGTATTTAGATCCTCGATGGTGGTAAATAGTGCAGGGCGTTGAAACCTCCAGCTCGGCATTGAATCACGAGTCTCGTAGACATAGCCGTGGCTTGCCCACAGTGCGATGTGTCGCCCCGAGAGTCCTTGGCAGAAGTAACCCCGTGTAGGTCTATGGGTGAGGGATGGTGTAGCTGAAACTGTGCCATAGCGTGTTGAATCGGGCTCAACGGTGTGTCTATAGAGATTAGGAATATAGTGCTCCAGTGGTAAGTTAGAGCTATAAAAACGCACGACTGTCTTTTGATTAATTTTACCACCGAGTTGTTTGCGTGCTCTGCCTTCAAGCTCTTCGATAAGTTCTTCACGGATTGGCAGTTGAGTGGCTGCGCTACTAAGCTCTACCTTTAGTGTATCGCCAACCAGCTCAACCCCCACTAACTTAACTCGACCTTCGATTGCGGGTATTCTATTGTCGAATATGGTGCACAGACTCTGTAAAGCCTTGGATACTTCACGTTCTTTAGCTGTGGGCTGACCATAACTAAGAGTTGGGAGGCACAGCAGAGATAGGAATAGTGTTAAAATTTGTCTTTTTATCATTATACGGCTACAAATTTATTCATTTTTGTGTACTTTTGCAACTATGTTTAGTCCACTTGCACAGAGAATGAGACCCACCACCCTCGATATGTACGTTGGGCAGCGTGGCGTGGTCGAGGTTCTGGAGAGGTTCATCGCCAACGATACTCTACCATCTATGATACTGTGGGGACCTCCCGGAGTTGGCAAAACTACGCTGGCGACAATCATTTCGAGAACAGTCGAACGAGAGTTTTTCACCCTTTCGGCTATTAATTCAGGTGTTAAAGAAGTTCGCGAAGTATTGGAAAGGGCCAAAGGTTCACGATTGCTCAGTGGTGGCAAATCACCAATACTTTTCATAGATGAGATTCATCGCTTTAATAAAAGTCAACAAGATTCACTACTGGGAGCTGTGGAGGCTGGCACAGTTGTGCTTATTGGTGCTACGACCGAGAACCCATCATTTGAGGTAATTCGCCCGTTGCTATCTCGTTGCAATGTCTATACTTTACAGTCGCTCGATGATGATGATTTACTGATGCTATTAGATCGAGCAATTGGTCAGGATGTTGTACTAAAGGAACGAGAGGTTCGAGTGGAGGAAACCAAAGCTCTGCTTGCCTTTTCGAATGGCGATGCACGAAAACTACTCAATATACTCGACACGCTTAGCTCTACCACACCTTCAACTATTGTTATCAATGACAAGAATGTAGGTGATGCGCTTCAGAGAAACGTAGCTCAGTATGACAAAGGTGGGGAGCAACACTATGATACGATCTCAGCATTTATAAAGTCGGTTCGAGGTAGCGACGTAGATGCTTCGTTGTATTACCTTGCCAGAATGTTGGCAGGGGGTGAAGAGCCTCGATTCATTGCCAGAAGATTGCTTATACTCTCGTCGGAGGATATTGGTGTTGCAAATCCAAACGCGCTGTTGCTTGCCAACGCAACGTTCGAGGCGGTGCACAATCTTGGTATGCCAGAGGCGAGAATCCCACTTGCACAGTGCACCATATACCTCGCACAAAGCGCAAAGAGCAATAGGGCATATATGGCAATTAATACTGCGATGGCATTTGTCGAAAAGGATGGCTATCGACCAGTACCACTACATATTCGCAATGCACCCACGAAGCTGATGAAGGATGAGGGGTATGGTAAAGGTTACCTCTACCCGCACAACTACCCGAACTCTCAGGTTCAGCAACAGTATTTGCCAGATGAGATTAAAGACATTAAATTTTATGACAATGAATAGAGAATTTTTGAAGAGCGGCAGTGCTGGTTTTTTTCTGCTTGCAGGGCCCTGCGCCATTGAGGGCGAACAGATGGCATTTGACATAGCCGGTGAGCTACACGAGTTGACCACTCGTTTTGGTATACCCTATATATTTAAGGGATCGTATCGCAAGGCGAACCGTTCGCGTAGTGATTCATTTATGGGTATTGGTGATGAGCGTGCACTGGAGGTGCTTGCTCGTGTGGGCAAGGAGTATGGCATTCCAACGGTTACTGACATTCATACCGCAGATGAGGCAGAGATAGCGGCAAGGTATGTTGATGTGTTGCAGATACCTGCTTTTCTGTGTAGGCAGACCGATTTGCTGGTTGCAGCGGCGTCTACCGGAAAGTGGGTAAATATTAAGAAGGGGCAGTTCTTGGCTCCGAGTTCTATGTCTTTCGCGGCGAATAAAATCACCGAAACAGGCAATGATAAAGTAATGCTAACCGAGCGTGGTACTACCTTTGGTTATGGGGACTTGGTGGTTGATTTTCGGGGTATTCCCACTATGCAGCAAACAGGGCACCCGGTTGTGCTTGACGTTACACACTCACTGCAGCAACCAAACTCTGCTTCGGGGGTTACTGGAGGGATGCCCGAGATGATTGAAACGATAGCCAGTGCAGGTATTGCTGTTGGTGTTGATGGCATTTTTATCGAAACGCATCCGACTCCAAAAAGTGCAATGTCTGATGGCGCTAATATGTTAGAGTTATCGAAGATGGAGCACTTGCTTGAAAAGCTCACTCGATTGAGACTTGCCACTAAGTAAACTACACTTTAGGATCAAAGCGTAGTACATAGTACTACGCTTTGAGTGCTCGGTGGGTGTTTCGTGAGTGTTTTGCACTCTGGTATCTGCTGAGGTTTATTCTCTTCTATTTGTGGTGTCATTGCGAAACAACAATAATGCAAGAAGGATCACCACCGAGGTGGTCTGTTTGTTATCATTAGAGCAAACTAATCAAATGCGGGTGTCCGACGCCCCACAAGGACACCTACAAAATCCCTTACGCTCTTTTTGCTAGTGCCCTCCGTCGTTCGACTCCGTGCACATAGCACCTTCAATGGTTAGTCTTTGCGTAGCTCACTGGCGACCGTTTTGGCATAACCAGCTCACACTGCCTGCCGGCAGCTTCACTTTTGAAAAAGTGAAATCAAAACTTTTGGCTACCTACTCTAATAGCACATCACCATAATAGAGCAAAAAAACCCAATGCCGTTCTCCTCCGTCGTCCACTCCGAGATTTTAGAACAAACTAACCCAAGGCGGAGGTACGACTCCCCCCTCCCCCAGAGAGTAAATCCTCACTAAAAATAAATCATTTCACAGAAACATTGCGGTGATCCGTTAAAAACTGCGCCGCACAACCTTGATTGCCTTTCGCCGAAAAGCACGATAACGATGGTAATTTAGCATAAAACCCAACAATGCTACCACTATATACCACAACAAAAGTCCATAACCATTTAGTTCCACACTACGTATAACAATCCACGACCATTGACTTATCTCGCCAAACACCCAGTTCTGAATACCTGCAACCACAACACCTATATGACCAATAATGGCAATCGAGCTAACGAGATACACTATCGAGGTTACGATAATTACTGGAACCGTCAACCAGATTATTAGCGTGAGTGGTAGCGACATCAACTGAATATTGCCGAAATGGTACGCTACAAGTGGGGCAACGGTTAGCTGCGCAGAGAGTGAAACACACAAGGCTGCCCACAATATTCGAAATAACTTATACCTACTACTCCATAGCAAAAGTAGTGGATAATAAAATATCGAAATTCCAACCATTGCGGCAAAAGATAACTGAAAACCGATATCGTATATCGAGAGTGGATTGATCAGTATGATGATAAATGCTGCAGCGCTCAGCACATTGATACCTATTGCACTACGATGCATCAGGATTGCGGTTTGATATAGCGAGAACATAGTGGCGGCTCTGACAACCGAGACTGACATCCCGCTAAATACAGCATACCCCCACAACACTCCAATGATAACCACGCTATATATTACACGTCCACGCCTACCAATCCCTCGAATACCGCCAAGTATAAAATTCAACATAGCAACGACAATACCGATATGTAATCCCGAGATGGCAAGCAGATGCGATGCTCCAACGTCCCTGTACTCCTCTACGCTTTGCCTACTGAGTGCACCCCGAGTGCCAACTGCCATAGCAGCCATAAGTGCCGTTGACTGCGAACCTACACTATCCAAGCTATATATCCGATTAGCAGCACCGACTCGCAAATCCTCTATCCATCGACGAACACTCACTCCTCCCTCACCCAACACCTCAGCATCATATCCATAGAGTTTGCCCAGAATCCCTCTGTTTCTCAAATAGTGCCCATATCCCCCCTCGATGCTATACACCTTACCAACCATCGAGACGGTATCAGCTATGCTAAAACTCTCTCCAATACCCACGCTACACTTCACCCTAACATTCGACTCGCGCCACTGTCCAATGCTATCTCGTATCCCTATAATTTTCGTATCATAGGTTATCCACTTTTGCCCCTCATCTCCCACACTCTCAACGACTAGCACAAAGACCTCCCTATCCCCATACCTTAGCCCACCATCGCCCTCAACGACACTATACCGTGCCAAGACATACCCCCCGACCACAAATGCTAAGATCACTAACATCACGTTGCGACTAAATAAAACATCCTCAACCGCACCAATAATTGCCACAATGGCAAATGCCCACCAAAACACTGTACTATACTCAGCATACCTTACTCCCAGCACAACGCCAACAATAAGTGCAAGGACAATCCATAGCATAGGGTATAGTCCAACATTAAAAACTCTTTTTAGAAACGCTTCCACACCACAAAGCTACAAAAAAAAGGTGAGCAAAAGAGATACTCTTGCCCACCTTTTTCAGATTATGTTCGTTATTTTTTGGAGAACTCTACCGTATTACGGTAGTTGAATAAGCTCAATACGGTTGCCCTGTCCAAATGCACGCCTTGCAGCCTCTTGCACACTCTCCTTGGTGATACCCTTTAGGATAGCATCGTAGTTTGTGTACTCGTCCTCACCCCACATATACCACTCCTGAAGGTAGTTTTGCCACTGACGGTTGGTACGGTTGTTATCTATAAAGTTTTTCTCCATTGCCAGGCGTACCTTTTGTAATTGCTCATCAGTTGGACCCTCCATCACAAGGGTATCAACACCTTGTTGCACGAGCGGAAGTAGTTCAAATACTTTGCTTGTGTCGGTCATATATATTGTAAAGTTAGAGTACTTTGCCTCTGGAAGGTCAGCAATTGTCATTTGGTTCTGAACAACGTACACTCCGCTGTTTTCCTCACGGATAGTGCGAGTGTATAGATTGTCGAGTATGCCACCAGCTACCTCAAGGTTCATAGCCTCCTCTTGGCTATATTCAAGATCTCCTGAGTAAAGCACCACTGCAATTACATTTGGTGATTCCTGTGGTACAGAGTAGCGATTTACAACCTCGCCCTTAGGGGTTTGCGTCATATATTCGCCATAGGTAGCCTTCTTAGCTTTTGGAGCAGGTAGCGAACCGATATACTTCTCAACAAGAGGTTTTAGAGAGTCAAGTTCAACAGAGCCGGTGATAAAGAATGTCATATTCGACACATTACCATATATTTTCTTATACTCCTTGATCATAGCCTCGAACGACACTTTCGATAGGTACTCTTCGCCCATTGGCAGTTGACGTAGATCATTTCCGCTTGCTGTCATAGCCATAGAGTCGCGGAAGATACGCATTGGATCGTGCAATTCGCCTTTGACCTGAGTGTGGAGTTTATCCATCATCACATCCCAGTCTGCTTGTTCAAACCTTGGGGCAGTTACGTTAAGATATAGTAGTTGGAACATCGTTTCGATATCCTTAACCGAGCTACCACCACCAAAGCCCTCTGATATCCTACCAAGCGAGGTATAAACATAAGCATTCTTGCCTGCAAGCACACGGTTTAACTCCGTTGCAGTAAAGTCCGAAACACCAGACACACTGGCAAATGAACCTTTAAGGTTAATAGAATATAGAGTTTGCAGATCCTCGATCTTAGAGGTACCGCCCTTGCGCACTGCAGAGAGTATCACCTCGTCTGCCTTGTAATCGGTTGGATTAACCACCACTTTTATACCGTTTTTGAGTGTCCAGACGGTAGATCCGAATTTACCCTCTTCGCTTTTCTTCACTGGCGAGCCCTTAAGAGCCGACAGATCTGCGATAAGTGGACGAGTGATAACCTCTTCTGTATATGGTTCAATCTCAGATGCCATAACCTTGGCATAGGCTGCTGCAAGCTCTTCGGTTGTAGCATTAACTATGCTATCGCCAGACTTTTCGGTAATGTATACAACTACATTATCTTCGGTCAGTAGCGATTGAACCTGTGCGTTAACCTCTTGAAGTGTGATAGATTCGATAAGTTTAGTACCCATTTCGTACTGATACTCAGCTGTTGGGTATGCGGTATTATCGTAGAAATTGCTGTTGTACTCGTTAACAAATTGTTGATTCTTTCTATCGTTGCGATTGTTGTAGTTAGTCTCCATCCAGGTAAGGTAGTCGGCCTTGATTCTATCAAGCTCTGGTTCTGCGTAGCCACCCCTTACTGCACGCAACACCTCGGTAAAGGCTGCCTCAAAGGCTTCGACAGACTCGCCCTGACGAGCTGTTGCACTCATAGCAAAGACGTCCATCAACTCCGACATATCATACGTGTAGGTATATGCACGCTGGAACTTAGCACCGCTTTGCTTGGCAAGCTCCGAGAAACGCTCATTGATCATCTGCGTAGCAAAACCATTGAGCAGCTCAGTCTTCTCGTACATCAACGTATTTTTATACTTATCGTTAAATGGCTTCAACTTGCAAATAAGTGTAATGCTGGGCTCAGATGCCTCAGGGTCAGTAAAGACACCAAAGCGTGGCTCTTCGTGCTTCTCAAGCGTAAACTTAGGCTTTGGAGCAGGGTTCTCGTGTGGTTTGACATCTGCCATTACAGCCTTCAACTTAGCCTCTATTACCTCTGGATCGATATCACCTACAATTATAAATGCTTGTAGATCTGGGCGATACCACTTCTCATAGAAATCCTTGATATCTTGGTACTCAAAACCTTGAATATTCTCAAGTGGGCCAATGATATCTCGCTTGCTGTATATGTTATCTTCGCCATAGATAAGAGCTGTACTTTTGCGAGACATACGTTGATCTGCCATAGCCTCGTACATACGCCACTCCTCGGAGATAACTCCACGCTCTTCGTCAATGTCTTTTTCGTTGAGCGAGATGAAGCCTGCCCAGTCGTGAAGAACAAGTAGCATAGAGTCGATAATACCCTCGCGTACTGTTGGCACGTTGGTAATCATATATGTTGTAACCTCTTGACCAGTTCCTGCATTAAGGTTAGCACCAAATTCGATACCGTTGCTCTGGCAATACTCAATTAGACCATTACCCTCGAAGTTCTTTGAGCCATTGAATGCCATATGCTCAAGAAAGTGAGCCAGACCGTCTTGACGATCCTCCTCTAAGATAGCACCCACGTTATATAGTATGTGGAAGTTTGTGCGTTGTGGATCTTTAGTGTTTTTGCGGATGTAGTATCGCGCACCGTTATCCAACACGCCAGCACGTACCTCTGGGTCATTTGGGATAACTTCCATCATATCCAACTCCTGTGCAGTAGCCGTCATTGCCACCATAAAGAGCGATACGAGTAACATTAGTTTTTTCATAGTTGTTTAATATTTGGTTAGTATAAGTTAATAGATAATTTACTGATATACAAGCTCTGTGTCCTTGGGCGGAGCAAATAGCTCGGGGGTCATCGGGTAGTTATTCTCGATGCTTATAACCTCAAACCTCACTGTCGGCACTCCATCAACATCCATCTTCAGTTTGCGGGGCAGGAATAGCTCTCCGTCCAGGTAGTCGCAATAGTCCATAAAATCCATCTCGACAAGAGTAACCAAACCTTTTTCGGTTACCTGTCCCTCTATTACCTTTACAAGTAGTTTTGTCTTTGTATCAAAGTAGAGTTTCGATGAGGTGGGGTATTTCCCATCTCCTGTTGGGTCATAATATTCGACCACGTGGCACTCTTTACCATTAACTTTGTCTGTCCCCACAAGGTTATATGTTGCTCCCTCTGGGGTATCCGAGGTCAAGTCTTTGAGCATACGTGATATATCAAAGGTGGCTGCTTTATCCTCCTCTTGGTCTTCGGTTCTTATCGTATCGCGAAGGTTTCTCACCGTGGTTGTGCCGCCATTTGTGAAGTACGTTATCGAGTCATTAAGCACCATTGCTATATCCTTCCACAAAAACTCTGCCTCTACTCTCACTCTTTGCGGTTTGTGATAAAAGATAGAAAAATCGACAGTTAAAATTGTAACCTTAGCTTCGGCAGTGATCTTAACTCTATCGGATTTATCGCTCTGCATAAACTCACGAAACCCTGTTTTTTTCACATACCTATCCATAAGTTTTTGCCCATCTTGCGCTAATGCAACAAGAGGGGCAAAAAACACGATAGCTAAAATGATAAATCTCAGTCTTCTCATTTAATGCTACATCTTTGGGGCTGCAAACATCCACGGTGCAACTGGATAGTCTACCTCAAACTTTGTAATGCGAGTAACCATACTACCTTCAGGGCTCTTAGCATTAACAACCGAGGGGATGAGTAGCACGCCGTCTGCAAATTCTGTGTATTTGGTAAATGTCACAACAACCTCTTTTTCTTCACCGACAGCAACTGTCATCTTATCGAGCAATTTAGTCGTTGTATTAATGTATAGCATAGTGGTTTTCGCTACGCTATCTTCCACGCTTACTAATTTAAGAATGTCGCACTCTTTTTTACCCTTACCGTCTTTACCAACGTAGGTTAGCTCATCTTCGTCATCAAGCTCAGGTACAAACTCATCCACTATATTCTTTATCGGCAGTAGTTGTTCGAGCTGCGCCTCATCTTCGATCTTTTGTGTTGCTCCGCCAGCTGTCACGTAGCCTACATCATCGCGCATAATAATAAGGATATTGTTGCCTTGAACATCCATCTCTGCTCTATAGTGATCCTCTCCGTCCGAGATAACCTTAAAGGGCACTACTGCTGGACCCATCTCAACTGCCGCTTCGAGTATATATGGAGCATCGTCGTAGTTCTCATCAAATGTTTTCACGCCTGTTTTTTCTACATAGCTGTTAAAGATTTCGTGTGCATCTTGGGCGTTTACTGTAAGTGAAATGGAGAGTGTAATAGTAATGATTGCTACAATTTTTTTCATATTTTTAAGTTTTTTTAGTGATATATAATAAACAAATATACGATTTCTTTTCGAAATTATGTTCTTTTATTTTATAAAAATAGCTCATCAGCAGTATTAGAGCACTAATACACCGCAAAGTTAAATTTATTTTTTGTTAATGCAAGAAAAAAAGTATAATGGGCAACAAATTTTGTTACCTTTGTCGCCACAACTATGAAAGATTTTACACAAGGGCCGGTGGGTCGCCAGATAATCCTCTTCTCGCTTCCGATAATTGCCGGCAACCTTCTAATGCAGCTCTATCAGATTGTTGACAGTGCAATAGTCGGTAGATACTTGGGCAAGGAGGCTCTTGCCGCGGTGGGTGCGAGCACTCCGGTGGTCTTTGCCGTTGTAGCCATCGTTATTGGTATTGGCAGTGGGGCAAGTGTGGTAATATCGCAATACTTTGGTCGAGGCAACCTTGAGAAAGTACGACTTACAAGCGACACTCTACACATAGTATTACTTGTCAGTGGGGTGATTATCGGTATCGTGGGTATACTATTCTCGGACGACATCTTACGCTTTACAGGTCTTCCTGACCACATTGTGCCTATGGGCGAGGACTACCTTCAGGTATATCTCGCAGGTGTCTTTCTTCTCTTCGGCTTTAATACCATATCTGCCATACTGCGAGGTGTGGGTGATTCGCAAACACCGCTCTACTTCTTGGCAGCATCATCGATTATGAACGTTGCGCTGGACTATATCCTAATTGTAGTCTACGGCTATGGTGTTGGCGCAGCAGCGTGGGCAACTGTCATATCACAGGGGTTTGCATACTTCGCCGCAATTGTCTATATCAATAGAAGTAGTAAGATTGTTTTTCATATCAATTTACTGAGATTGAAGTTTCACCGTGGGATTTTCATACAGTGCATACGCTTTGGGCTGCCAACCGGGATTCAACAAAGCTTCGTAGCCTTCGGAGCTGTTGCACTCTTTAGCATCATCAACACCTATGGTACGGACACCATCGCCGCTTTTACCGCTGGGATGAGAATTGATGCACTGGCGGTCATACCAGCAATGAACTTCGCTATGGCACTCACATCCTTTGTGGGGCAAAACATCGGAGCTGGAAAGATAGATAGAGTAAAACGCGGATTGCGTATGACACTGCTCTACTCCTCGATTACGTGCATTATAATCAGCACTGTAATTGTGCTCTTTGGCACCAACATCTTGCGACTCTTCACCACCGACACTGTGGTAATTTCGCTCGGGCAGAGATACTTGGTCATTGTGAGTCTCTTCTATCTACTCTTCTCGACGATGTATATCATCGGTGCAATGCTACGCGGTGCTGGATCTGTTATCTTCCCTATGGTCTGTACGTTTGTTGCGCTCTGGGGGGCAAGAATACCAGTTGCAGCAATAATGTCGGAGCATTCATCCCTGGGAGGGATCGACATAATAGGGGGTAGCATTGTGATTGGATGGGGAGTAGGTATGGTTGGTATGATAATCTACTACAAAAGTGGAAGATGGAAGGGCAAGTCAATATTTGATAGAAAATAAGTAGGGCTATTTTTTTGAACTTAAAGAAAAGAGTTTTAACTTTACGCTCGAACTATGAGTTTTGAATAGAATAAATATAAATTAAACAGAAGAAATATCAATGGGTAAAGACAAAAAAATTCTCGATCTACAAAGTCGTAAAGAGCGAGTATATCTTGGTGGAGGCACCAAGGCTATTGAAAAACAGAAGGCAATGGGCAAGCTCACTGCCAGGGAGCGTATCGAAGCTCTACTTGATGACCGAACATTTAATGAGTATGACATCTTTGTGCAACACTCTGCCACGGAGTTTGGTATGGCAAGCAAGGAGTTGGCAGGCGATGGTGTGGTAATTGGTACTGGTACTGTTTGTGGTAAGCCGGTGGCTATTTTTGCGCAGGATTTCACCGTGTTTGGTGGTTCGCTGGGCTTTAGCCACGCTCGCAAAATTACCAAAATTATGGACTATGCTCTCAATATGCGTATTCCTCTAATTGGGATTAACGACTCGGGAGGAGCACGTATTCAGGAGGGTGTCAATGCACTTGCAGGGTATGGCGAGATCTTCTTTCGTAATACACTTGCCTCGGGGGTTATTCCACAAATCTCGGTGATTTTAGGGCCTTGCGCTGGTGGTGCTGTATATTCACCTGCACTTACCGACTACGTCTTTGTGGTGGATGGTATATCGAAGATGTTTATCACCGGCCCAGAGGTTATCAAAACTGTGCTTGGTGAGGAGATCACAATGGAAGAGCTCGGTGGTGCAAGGGTTCACTGTGAGAAGACTGGCAATGCACACTTCTTTGCAAGCAGCGAGGATGAGTGCTTTGGTCAAATTCGCAAGTTGCTCTCAATGATTCCACAAAACAATAGCAATGCGCACGAAATAGAGGTTAGTGAAGAACCTCAGACAAAAAAGTACAAGATTGATGAAATTGTGCCATCTGATCCTACACAACCGTATGACGTACGGAATGTGATTCGCTCGATTACCGACGATAGTGATTTCTTCGAGGTTCAGGAGCTATTTGCAGCCAACATCGTTATAGGTTTTGGTCGTATCGATGGTCGAACCGTAGGGTTTGTGGCAAATCAGCCGCTTGTAATGGCAGGTGTGCTTGACTGCGATAGCTCGGATAAAGCTGCGCGCTTTATTCGCTACTGTGATAGCTTCAATATTCCGCTTATTACCCTTGAGGACCTACCGGGTTACCTTCCAGGGGTTCACCAAGAGCACGCCGGGGTTATTCGCCACGGTGCGAAACTACTCTATGCATACAGCGAGGCTACTGTACCTAAGGTTACCGTTATCCTTCGTAAGGCATATGGTGGTGGATACATTGCTATGTGTTCTCGCCACTTGCGCTCTGACTTTGTCTTTGCGTGGCCAGGTGCAGAGATTGCAGTAATGGGGCCAGAGGGGGCAGCCAATATAATCTTTAGAAAGGAGATTGCCGAGGCGGCAGACCCGGCGGCTATGCGTAGCGAGAAAATTGCAGAGTACAAGGAGAAGTTTGCAAATCCTTATGTGGCAGCTTCCAAAGGGTATGTTGATGCTGTGATAGATCCGTCTGAGACAAGAAAAAGTATTATACACGCTCTTAGCGTTTCGGTCAACAAAACGGTGGAGAGACCAAGTAAAAAGCACGGTATTCCTCCATTTTAATCGATCCCTTGGTATAGAAACACAGGTTAGGAGGATAACGAAGAGAGGGAGAGGTCTTAAAAAAACAGAACTTAAATTATGTCGAAAATAAAAGAGTGCTGCTGCCAAAAAGAGCAGCAGATGGACACAATAGAGACTGCACACGGGGTTTTTACAACCATTGTGCCCGATAGCTATAAGAATCGAAAGAAGTGGGAACGCCCAGATCCTAAAAGACTGCTTGCCTATATCCCTGGGACGATTACCGAGGTGGCTGTTACTGTTGGTCAGAGTGTAAAGAAAGGCGATAAGCTGTTGATGTTCAACGCAATGAAGATGGCAAATACACTCTCAGCACCATTTGATGGAGAGATCAAATCGGTGCCAGTCAAGGTTGGGGACGCTGTGCCTAACGGCGCCCTTCTTGTTGAGTTTGCGTAACTACTGCCAGACAAAACGGAGATAATGGCGCAAAGAGCTAAAAGTTTGATCTGGCGATTTGTACGCTTCGGAGTGGTAGGAGCATTAGGCTTTGTGGTAGACTTCGGGGCGACAGCTCTGCTGGGTGAACTGCTGGGATTATCCATTGTCATAGCGACTGGAATTGGCTTCTGCCTGGGAGCTACCAGCAACTTCTTTATAAATCGACGATGGACGTGGAAAAGCAAAGATAAAAACGTTGCTGGTCAGTATGTCAAATTCTTTGCCGTATCTCTCATAGGGCTTGCCCTGCATTATGCGGTATTCTTTGCGTGGATAGCACTATTCTCGGTAGAGTTTGCTGTGGCGGGATATCTCATAACTTCGCAGTGGATTGCCAAAGTTGTAGCTACTGGAGTTGTGATGGTGTGGAACTTTATGGCAAATAACCTCTACACCTTCAAGGTAAAGCAAAGGGAGGTAGAGCTGATATTTGCTACGAACAACAAACACAAAGTTGAGGAGGTTGTCGCTGCACTCAAAGGCTCAAACTTTAGAGTATTGACGCTTGAGCAGTGCGGGATCTTTGATGATATACCTGAGACAGAGCCGACTCTTGAGGGCAATGCACGTCTAAAGGCGAGGTTTGTAGCGGGTAGAATGTCTGGAAGGTATGTCTTTGCGGATGATACAGGGCTTGAGGTTAAACATCTTGATGGTCGCCCAGGGGTGCTCTCTGCACGCTACTCTGGGAGAGGTACTGATGGAAATATTGATAAAATTTTGGAGGAAATGGCAGGTGTAGCAAATCGAGATGCACAGTTTCGCACGGCTATTTGCCTTATCGAACCATCGGGGATTGAGCACATCTTTGAGGGGATTGTCCGAGGAGAGATATTAGAGAGCAGGGAGGGTGATGATGGCTTTGGGTACGATCCTATTTTTCGTCCTGAGGGGTACTCCGAGAGCTTTGCCGTTATGAGCTTAGAGTCTAAGAATGAGATTTCACACCGTGGGCGAGCCATAGCAATGATGGCAAAGTGGCTCACCAAAGAGTAAAACTATCGAATTGATACTATGATGAGGTTATATGTAATAGCAACGCTTACTCTACTGCTTGTTAGTTGCAAGCAGCAGAACGGAGGAGGTGGGGATGATCCTAACGCCCCTGACCATAGTGAATCCTTTGCCAAGGGTGCTGACATAAGCTGGATTACAGAGTTTGAGAGTAATGGCATTAAATTCTACAACACACAGGGCGTTGAGACTGAGTGCACGGCTATTATGAAGGAGCTGGGGATGAACACCATAAGGCTTCGGGTGTGGGTGGATCCTGAGGGTGGATGGAATGGCATAGATGATGTGGTGAGGAAGGCTAAGCGTGCCCGAGATTTAGGGATGGCGGTGATGGTAGACTTTCATTATAGTGATTCTTGGGCAGATCCCGGCAAGCAGGTACCACCAGTTGCGTGGGCAACGTACAATATCGAGGAGTTGAAGGTTGCAGTGTTCGATCATACCAGCGAGGTGCTTGAAGCCCTGCGTAATGAGAACATAGATGTTCGTTGGGTGCAGGTAGGCAACGAGACTCGTGGAGGGATGCTCTATCCGCTCGGAGCAATTGACTACGACAATAGCAACTTTGCGGATCTTGTTAGCTCGGGCTATGATGCCACAAAATCTATCTATGCCGATGCTCAGGTAATAGTCCATATCGACAGTGGAGACCAGCTTGGACTATATACATACGTCTTTGATTATCTGCGAAACTACAACGCTCGATACGATATGATTGGGATGTCGCTATACCCCACTCCAGATGATTGGCAAAGCGCCGCGAACTCTCTGATAGAAAACATCATAACTCTAAAGAAGGAGTACTCAAAGCCGACGATAATCTGCGAGATTGGTATGCACTATACCGAGGTTGAGAATTGCTACCGCCTTGTTTCGTATCTTATCCTCAATGGCCGCAACTCAACAGACGGAGCGTGCAAAGGTGTCTTGTACTGGGAACCAGAATCACACCCGAGCTATAGCGCAGGCTACGACAAAGGAGCATTTGAGGATGGAAAACCTACCTTTGCACTTAGCGCATTTGGTCGTTAGGAGCCACGCACCTCGGCTCCGATCTTCTCCAGAGCTGATCCTATGTTTGCCATTGCTGCCTCTATCTCCTTATCGGTCAGGGTCTTTTCTGTGCTGTCGAGTATAAAGCTCAGGGCATAGGACTTCTTTCCTGCAGGGAGTTTATCACCGCTGTAAACATCAAAGATTGAAACCTCTTTGAGAAGTTTCTTCTCGGCCTTCAATGCCACTTCACGCAGTTCGGCAAACGACACACTACTATCTATAAGCAGTGCAAGGTCTCGCTTAACGGGTTGAAATTTAGATAGCTCCGAAGCCTTTATCTTGACTGTTGAGACAATCTTATGCAACTTCTCAAGGTCAAGCTCCAGATAGTACACATCTTGAAGTGGTTTAATATCAAGTTGAGCAATATGCTCCTTGCGCACCTTGCCAATGGTAAACAGTTCAGCTCCACGGATAGTATAGCTTGCAGACTCCGAATCACAGTATATATCAGAGCTTGCGCCCTCACTCAGGCGACCTTCATAGAAATTCACTCTAAGTCTTTTGAAGAGCTTCTCTACTATTGACTTCAGGGCATAAAAATCGCTCTGACCTCCCTTGCTACTCCAACTCTTAGCCTCAATCTCACCTGTAATTGCAATTGCGAGGCGCTGGTTCTGAGAATACTTTGCCAATCCTTCCTTTTCGGAATTATATCTATAACAATTCCCGACCTCAAATATCTTCAACGAGTTACGTTTTCGTGCCGCGTTTAGCGCAATTGCCTCAAGGGTATTAAACAGCAAGGTTTGTCGCATTACGGATAGTTCCGAGCTTAGTGGGTTGAGTATCTTAACTGCTGCGCTGAGCGGATAATCAGTGAGCGACTCATAGTACGATGCCTTGGTGAGCGAGTTGCTCATTATTTCGTTAAAGCCGTGCGATACAAGCATTTCAGAGATCTTGTTCACCACTCCATCGGTGGTAGACTTCGCACCGCTTGTCAGCACACTCTTTATATATGGTGGATTCTCAACATTGTTAAACCCATATAGTCTTAATATCTCCTCCGCTATGTCTGCCTCCCTCTGGATATCGACACGATACGGTGGTACACGTAGTTCAAGTGTTGAGCAGTTTTGATTAACCACCTCAATCTCAAGTGATGAGAGGATTTTCATCACCACTGCCTTTGGTATCTCCTTGCCAATGAGTCTATTGATTCTATCCAAATCAACGACCACCTCAAAAGGTTTAATCTCCACGGGATAGATATCAATTACTTCGCTATCGACCACTCCACCTGCAAGTTCTTCGATGAGCATTGCACATCGTTTAAGCGCATAGGGAGCCATATTTGGGTCAGCCCCACGCTCAAACCTCCACGAACTATCGGTAGATAGTCCGTGTCTCTTTGCCGAGCGTCTCACATACGCAGGGCTAAAGTACGCACTCTCGATAAAGATCCGAGTGGTGCTCTGCGACACACCGCTATGCTCACCACCAAAAACCCCTGCTATACACATCGATTTCTTAGCATCGCATATCATCAAATCGTCGCTCTCCATCACACGTTCCACTCCATCAAGGGTCGTAAACTTCTCACCTTTGTGCGCACTACGCACAACAATCTCCTCACCCTCGACCATATCGAGATCAAAGGCGTGAAGCGGTTGTCCGCACTCGTGGAGCACAAAATTTGTTATATCCACCACATTGTTTTTGGGGTTGATACCAATTGCACGTAAATATTTTTGAAGCCACTCTGGCGAAGGTTTAATCTCAACTCCACTCATCGTCACACCCATATACCTTGGTGCACCCTCTGGGTTCTCTACCCTAACCTTCACTTTACCACCGCCGGGCTTAAACCTCTCAACCGATGGAAGCTCAGCTCTAATCTCCCCCCTATCACCGTGAATAGTAAGCGATGCGGCAAGGTCCCGAGCCACACCATAGTGCGACGCTGCATCTACTCTATTGGGCGTTAGTCCCACTTCGAGCACCGTATCCGATTCAACCTCAAATACAGTTGCAGCTGGTGTCCCAACTGAATGCTCACCCTCTAAAACAATTATGCCGTCGTGCGACTCTCCCACACCAATTTCATCCTCTGCGCATATCATACCCATTGATTCGACTCCTCGAATCTTCGAGCGCTTAATCTTAAATGGCTCACCACCATCACTTGGATATAGCACAGTACCCACCGTTGCCACAATAACACTCTGCCCAGCTGCCACGTTAGGTGCACCACACACAATCTGCAACTTCTCCTCTGCCCCCACATCAACTGTCGTAACACTAAGTTTATCAGCATCTGGATGCTTCTCGCACCTCAGCACTTGACCCACCACCAAACCGCGCAATCCACCACGCACTGCCTCCACCTCCTCAATAGCCTCTATCTCAAGTCCGCCGTCTGTAAGTAGCTTTGCAGCCTCCCCGGGTGCAACATCTGTGGTAATATAATCCTTTAACCAGGTATAAGAAATCGTCATTGTTATACTCTTTTAATTTTTTAAGCGAACAAAATTACTAAAATTTATCTAAAAGCGACATCGTAAGCGACATTTTTGTAGCCGAAAGGTTACTGTCAATCAACCCCTCGACCATCTTACGAGCCTTACTCCTACTCTCCTTATCGTTTATACCAAGCAACGATGGCACAAAATCCAACGACATAACAAGCTGATATTCATAGCTGGGTGGCATCCTCAACAACACTCTCTCTAAGAGGTAAACATATCGAACTGCATCTCGCTCTGCTCTGCAACGCACCAGATCACACAGCTCGCTGAGACCCTCCACATAATTTCTCACTATGCTATCGCCCTCAACAGCCGCAAGCAACTCGTAGGGTATCTCCAGCTGCTCACCACTGAGCATAGGTACAAGCATATCATATATCGTTCGTGCGACTTGCCTTTTTGCCACCTCTGGATCAAAAAAATCGGAAACATTCTCTACCAAAAAATCAAAGCTACTACCACGATAATAAGTAATCACAGGCGATGAAAAGAGCTCCCAGTGCGAGAGTGCCATTAAGTGTTCCCTGTCCTGTGTCTTGAGGTATTTTGCCGTCATTTCGTCCAGCTTCTCTCGCTCGGTCTCGCTGTACGAACCTTGCGAAGCAAATCTATATATCTCCTGAAGCTGCCACATAGCCTCTCGATTTTGTGCAAGTAGAATCTCCCCTAACTTTGCACTGAAATCCTCTACTGACATCGACCTCTCTATCTTCTCAATAGCATCTCCATTGCCTCTAAAAACCACCAGTGCAGGGTACTTTGTGACTCTATACTGCTGAGCAAGAACCACTCCCTGATCGCTTTTAGTGTCTACCGACACAACCACAAAGGAATCCTCTATTCCCTCCACCTTACCCAACACCTCGTGCATCCACCTACTCATACGACTCCACTCAGCATAGAACTCCACAATGAGCATCTTGTTCTGCGATCTTGCCTCCTCCAACCCCTCAAAAACGCTGCCCTGAAAAAAAGTTGCGCTCTGCGCCATAGCCCCAAAGGGCATAGCACAAAACGCACCAATAATCAATATCTTAGCGAGATACCTCACCACAGAATACTACGAACAGCAACCATCTCCACACTCGCCCTTATCCTTACACTCTCCACCACTACCATCACCGCAGCCACATCCGCAACCTCCACCAAAGAACTTAGCATTATCCTCCTCGGTAGATTCACGAACTGCCAATACTGAACCCGAAAAATCAAGCGTTTTACCTGCCATAGGGTGGTTGAAATCCATCGTCACTACACCCTCTGACACTTCTTTGATAAGCCCCATCATTCTATTACCCTGAGCATCACCCATAGGCAAAACACTACCTACAACAAGTAGATCATCTGCCACCTTGCCATCTACCATAAAAATCTCCTTAGGAAGCTCAACCACTGCCTCAGCATTATAAGCACCATATCCATGCTCAGCGGTTAGCGTAAATGCAAAGGTATCGCCAATTTCCTTGCCGTCGATTTGCGCCTCAAAGGCTGGCAACAACATACCCATACCGAATATAAAATCGAGTGGACGCTCGCTGTTAGCACTATCTACAACCTCACCTGCTACATTCAATTCATAGGCAAGTGACACAAATAAATTTTCTTTAATTTTCATACTTTTTTTGTTTACTATTTTAGTTTGCTTTCGTACTTATATAAACCGCAAAAGTACAGATTTATTGTTTGATGTGCAAATTTTAATGACCAACATTCTCACATCTTCACAAATATCTGCTTTTCACAGAGCACGCAACATAAGTGCGGCAGCAATTGCAACATTGAGCGATTCACCCTCTCCACCCTCTCCACGAGAGATATGGACTCTGTTTTCTACAATTTGCTCTACACTCGCAGAGATACCACTCCCTTCATTGCCCATAACAATTGTAGCGGATGGGTGAAACGTAACATTTGATAGTTCCTCGCTGTGGCTGAGAAATGTACCGTATATTGATTTCGGGAAGAGCTCCTTACGCTCAGTCAGCCACCGTTCAATATCGGTATAGACTACCTCCACTCTGCCCAACGCCCCCATAGTAGATTGAACTACCTTTGAGCTGTATATATCTACGGTATGCTCAGAGCAGACCACCGTACGGACTCCAAACCACAAACACGTGCGAAGTATTGTACCAAGATTCCCGGGGTCTTGTACTCTGTCCAAAACAAGCACTCTGCCCTTTCTATTCACCGTGGTGAGTGCGCCAACCTTCGGAATTTTCAAAAGCGCAAGTTGTGGGCTCGGGGTCTTGAGTTGCGAGATTTTTGCCATCTGCGCCTCGGTGCAATTCTCCCCCACACTATATATATGCTCAACCTCAAAGTGAGCTGAAAGCTCTCCCACTAATTTTTCGCCCTCGGCAATGAATAGCATTGCACCATCTCGTCCACGTTTTGAGTGTAGGGTGCGAATAAATTTTATCTCATTGTTTGTTAACATAGAGCAAAAATACAAATTTTTATTATCTTTGCACTTTAGTAATGGTTCTTTTTTACTAAAAAACAATATGATAACATCAGTACCTGCACGCCTTATACTCGAAGATGGTTCGAGCTATGAGGGGTATTCTTTTGGCGCACCGAGGTCAGTCTCGGGCGAAGTTGTATTCTCTACGGCAATGACCGGCTACCCAGAGAGCCTCACAGACCCATCATACTGTGGGCAAATTCTAGTAACCACCTTCCCGCTTATTGGCAACTACGGTGTTCCAGTCAAGGGAGAGAGTGAGTGGGGACTTCCATCGAATTTTGAGAGTGATAGGATTCACGTTACGGGACTCGTGGTAAGCGACTATGCCTTTAACCCTCAGCACTGGCACAACGAACAGACACTTGCACAGTGGCTTCAGAGCGAGAATATACCCGCAATTTTTGGCGTTGATACTCGCCAGATTACTAAAACCATTCGCGAGCACGGTGTAATGCTTGGCAAGATTGTCGTAGATGGTACCGAAGAGCCAAAAGGGTTCGAGGACCATAATACGCGCAATCTGGTGGCAGAGGTATCGTGTAGCGAGGTGACAGAGTACGGCGAAGGCGATCTTAGGATCGTAATGGTGGATTGTGGTGCAAAATACAATATTATTCGCTGTTTGTTGAAGCGTGGAGTTACTGTGGTTAGAGTTCCGTGGGATTACGACTTCACACAACTTGACTACGATGGAGTTATGCTCAGCAATGGTCCGGGCGACCCGGCACTTCTCGATGTAGTTGTCGAGAACATCAACAGAGGAATATCTGTTGGCAAGCCTATATTTGGCATTTGCCTGGGTAATCAACTCCTTGCTCGTGCGGCAGGGGCCACCACCTACAAGATGAAATATGGGCACCGCTCGCACAACCAACCAGCCATAGAGTGTGGCACGAACAGCGCTTGTATCACCTCCCAAAATCACGGCTATGCTATCGATCCAACGAACCTCGGTGGCGACTGGGAACCATACTTCAAGAACCTTAATGACGACACGTTAGAGGGCATAAAACACAAAAGCAAGCCCTTTTTCTCGGTTCAGTTTCACCCCGAAGCTACAAGCGGCCCTGTTGATACAGAGTACCTTTTCGATAAATTTATAGACCAAGTTAAACTATATAAACAAAATGCAAGATAAGATTAATAAAGTACTCCTACTTGGTAGTGGCGCACTGAAGATTGGTGAAGCAGGTGAATTTGACTACTCAGGCTCACAAGCACTAAAGGCTCTCAAGGAAGAGGGTATCTATACAGTACTAATAAACCCGAATATTGCAACGGTACAAACCTCCGAGGGTATTGCCGATAAGGTGTACTTCTTACCCGTGACACCAGACTTTGTGGAGCGAGTTATCGAGAAGGAGCGTCCCGATGGGATTTTGCTTGCATTTGGAGGTCAGACCGCGCTAAATTGCGGAGTTTCGCTCTACCGTAGCGGAGTGCTTGAGAAGTATAATATACGAGTGCTTGGCACACCTGTCCAAGCAATTATGGATACCGAGGATAGAGATCTGTTTGTGCAAAAACTTGATCAAATCGACGTAAAGACCATTAAGAGCGAGGCAGTAACAACGGTCGAGGATGCAAAGCGAGTGGCAGCAGAGCTCGGCTATCCCGTAATTATTCGTGCAGCTTACACTCTTGGAGGTTTGGGCTCTGGGTTTTGCGACAACGATAGCGAAATGGACGCAATGGCAGCAAAGGCATTTACGTACTCACCTCAGATACTTGTTGAGAAGTCGCTCAAGGGCTGGAAAGAGGTTGAATATGAGGTGGTTAGAGATAAATATGACAACTGTCTAACGATATGTAATATGGAAAACTTTGACCCACTTGGTATCCACACCGGCGAGTCAATAGTTGTCGCTCCGTCACAGACACTTACAAATAACGAGTACCATAAATTACGAGAGATTGCAATTCGCATAATTCGCCATATTGGCATCGTTGGGGAGTGTAATGTTCAATATGCGCTTGACCCAGAGAGTGAGGATTATCGCGTCATAGAGGTTAATGCTCGCCTTAGTCGGAGCTCGGCTCTGGCATCGAAGGCCACAGGCTATCCACTTGCATTTGTAGCCGCAAAGCTCGGTATGGGCTATGGTCTGCACGAGCTAAAGAACACTGTAACAAAGACCACAACGGCCGCATTTGAACCCGCACTCGACTATATCGTGTGTAAGATCCCACGCTGGGATCTCGGCAAATTCAAGGAAGTGAGTCGCGAGCTCGGTAGCTCGATGAAGAGCGTCGGCGAGATTATGGCAATTGGCAGAAACTTTGAAGAGGCAGTGCAAAAGGGACTTCGTATGATTGGGCAAGGTATGCACGGCTTTGTTGCCAACAAAGATTTTATTATTGATGATATTGAAAACGAGCTGCAGAAACCCACCGATAAACGTATCTTTATCATAGCAGCTGCCCTAAAGCAGGGCTATGACGTAGAGAAGATACATCAGCTTACCAAGATAGATAAGTGGTTCTTACACAAACTGCAAGGGATAATTAACCTTGAGGGTGATATGGAGCAGTTCACGTCGTTGGAAGATGTGCCTACTCCACTGCTTCGTGAGGTGAAGCAAAAGGGATTCTCAGACTTTCAGATTGCTCGTACAGTGCTTGGAGCGAAGGATAGCTCGATGGAGGGTGCAATATCGGAGGTTCGAGAGTGGCGCAAGGGCAGAGGGGTTATACCCTATGTCAAACAAATTGACACGTTGGCGGCTGAATACCCAGCTCAGACTAACTATCTGTACCTAAGCTATAATGGTTCGGCACACGACGTAGACTTTGCACACGACGACAAATCTGTCATCGTACTCGGATCTGGAGCATATCGCATCGGTAGCTCAGTGGAGTTTGACTGGTGCTCGGTGTCGGCTATCAACACTGTAAGAGAACAGGGACTGCGCTCGATTATGATTAACTACAACCCCGAAACAGTGTCAACGGACTATGATATGTGCGATAGACTCTATTTCGATGAACTTACGCTCGAAAGAGTGCTCGATATCACCGACCTTGAATCTCCTCGTGGAGTTATTGTATCGGTGGGTGGGCAGATCCCAAATAACCTTGCCACTCGACTGGCTAACAACAATGTGAAACTGCTGGGCACTACCGCAGAGAACATCGACCGTGCAGAGGATAGACACAAATTCTCGTCAATGCTCGATAGACTCGACATTGATCAACCTCGCTGGAAGGAGCTCTCCTCGATGGAGGAGATCTATGGATTTGCCAGTGAGGTTGGATTCCCACTACTGATACGTCCATCGTATGTCTTGTCAGGCGCCGCAATGAACGTTGTTACAAACACCGAACAACTTGAACACTTCTTGCAACTTGCCACAAACGTAAGCAAACAACACCCCGTTGTTGTGACCGAATTTATTGAAAATGCCAAGGAGATTGAGATCGATGCTGTTGCTCAAGATGGCGAGGTGCTGATATATGCCATTTCAGAACACGTGGAGTTTGCAGGGGTTCACTCAGGCGATGCTACACTGGTTTTCCCGGCGCAAAAAGTATATATTGAGACTGTGAGGCGTATTAAGAAGATTGCTCGTGAAATCGCCCGAGAGCTCAATATCACTGGCCCATTTAATATGCAGCTGCTTGCCAAGAACAACTATATTAAAGTTATAGAGTGTAACCTTAGGGCGAGTCGCTCCTTCCCATTTGTGAGCAAAGTGCTAAAGGTCAACTTCATTGACATTGCAACTCGAGTGATGCTTGGCATTGAGCCTAACGTGCCTCAAAAATCGGCATTTGATCTCGACTATGTAGGTATCAAAGCATCACAGTTTTCGTTCAGCAGACTCCAAAAGGCAGACCCTGTGCTCGGTGTTGAGATGGCATCGACTGGTGAGGTCGGATGCATTGGCGAGGACTACTATGAGGCAATACTAAAGGCTATGTTGTCGGTAGGATACCGAATACCCGAAAAAAACGTACTGCTAAGCACCGGAGATGTAAAATCTAAGACACAAACACTGCCTGCAGCCAAAGAACTGCAACGGTGTGGATATACGATCTATGCTACGCGTGGAACATCGGAATTTTTGGCAGAAAATGGTGTGAAATCTACCGTGCTGAGTTGGCCTGATCAAATCGACAACGGTGAACCAAACATTTTGGAGTATATCAAGGAACGAAAGTTGGACTTTGTGGTCAACATCCCGAAGAACCATACTCGTGATGAACTCAATAATGACTATACGATTCGCCGAAGTGCCATAGATTTCAACATCCCACTGTGTACCAACGCCCGTCTTGCAAATGACTTCATACTTGCATTCTGCTCGACTACCAACGAAGAGCTCAAAATAAAGAGCTGGGGAGAGTACTAAACAATAAAAATAATACTATACCACTCTGATTTACTATGATTAGGCGCAAAATTAAACTCGGATTTTGGGTTATCGGCACACTACTCTTCTTGTCCGGGATAATTAGTTCTGCTGAACTGATTCGACTCAATAAATCCACCGCAGAGTTGCTTAATGCATCGCGAGGAAATGTAGAACTCAGCAAACAGTTGCTCGATGCTGTAAATGAACAAAATACAGTGTTGCTCGAAAGTATTATTGCAAGTGACAAACAGAACTACGACTCGCTAATAGATGTGCAGTATCAGATATTTTCGACGACGCTCTCTAAAATTAAACAACTATACACCTCAAACTCTTCGACTTTATACTATCTAACAAGTATTGAGAGCAAGGCTATCAAGTTTAACGAAGTGCAACAAAGCGTTAGTAGTAATGAAAACATTGTTACAATTAGTTGGCTTGTTGAGACCTACAACCAGGCATATAATTCACTAATGACTGCCATCAACGAGTTTATGATAGTCAATGAAAACAGCCTTATTCAAACGGCTGGTGATGTAGATGATAACTCGTATAGAGCTGCAATGATTGGAATTATTGCACTGGCTGGTGCAATTCTCCTTTTATTACTTTTTTACTTTATGCTTAGTGGTTTTTTTCTGACTCCGGTGCTGAATATGGAGCATTCATTGAAGCGGTACGTTGACAAAGGTGTACCTTTTAATGTGGAGGTGAATACTCAAGATGAGATTGCAAGTCTTAAGAAAAGTATTAATACGTTGATTGACAGGGTTAAGTCTAAGTAGTGTGTATGGGGGGGGCTGCAATTATTAGTTTGTTATAAATTTTTCACTACGTTTTTGCGGATCAAAAGCAACAAAAATCTTCATCACAGTCTTTGCTCTATGGTAGACAACTAACAACTACGAGCTTAGGGATAAGTTAGAGTAGGTAGTCAGAAGTTTTGATTTCACTTTTTCAAAAGTGAAGCCGCCGGCAGGCAGTGCGAGCTGTTTATGCCAAAACGGTCGCCAGTGAGCTACGCAAAGAATTTTGCTAAAGGTCGCTTGGGGTGGCGACCCTCCGCAATATGATAGTTTGCACGCAAAAGACGTACGACTGAGGGAGTCCAAAGAGGCAACGCAAGTTGGCGGACTCCCTCGGGGGGAGTCGTACGTCCGCCTTGGGGTAGTCTGCCCTAAAATCATTACTAAAAAAACAGCCAAACGGTCGCCAGTGATCTACGCACAAAGAACGCACTGCGATCTATCAGATCTTCCTCGTATGGCGCAGCGTAAATTCTTTTTGTTGTATCATACTCCATTTATTATCTTTTTTAATTCGTCAACAGATAAATACTTGCTGTCAATTTCTTTGTGGAGCATAGCATGACAATTTGGACACACAGGAACAAGATCAGACTCTATAGCTATTTTATAATTTCCTGTCCTTTGAGAAATTGGTGTTTTATGGTGAATATGTATAAATCCTTTCCCCATACTGCCGTACTTTTTTTCAAAGTCAAATCCACATACAAAGCACACAGTGCCCATTAGTTCTATACATTTATCACGTGCATTTCTATTACGCTGTCGAGAACTTATTGTTACCAAAGAAGTTGAACCCTCTGTAAACTCCATATGTGATTCTACTTCATCAATAAAAGAAATTTTTGACTCTCCTGTGTTAAAGAAACTTTCTATATAGTTACTTAGTTCTTCGGTTACTGTGATAGGCCCTTGTGGGGCTTGTGTCAGACCCTTTGTGAGTAATGTTTTCAAATCGAGCTCTGCTCCATCAAACTCCCCGTTAAGCACAAATCGGCAATATCTGTTTTGCTCTTTGGCTGAATAAAAATCATTTTCATTCCTCCAAAATTCAAGATTATTTTCAGACTCTTCGAATGTTAAATCTACATCCGTTATACAAAATCTATATCTAATTCTTTGATCTGGTTTGGTAACATACATATAAACGATATCACCTTTGCTGAAATTATTGTTTTGTTTCCAGTCAATGAAACCAAATTTTTCAAGCGCTCCAACTATATCAAACCTATTTGTATTTGAGGGGATAATCCAGATCCTCATAGATGGTATTTTGCGAGAATTTGAACGTTTGTTATATTGAAGTTGCTCATATGACAAAATGCTATTATTTCTGAAGATAGAAATATCTATTGAATAATTCTTATTGCCTCGCCCACACAGTAAGTTACCATCGATAATAAAATTCCATCTTGGAGATCCTGTAGATGTTTTGCTTAAACACTCTTCTGTGAAAAGGTGTGAAACATATGACATAGGAATAGATACGTAGTCCACTAAATCATCTTCTCTATTCCAATATATAATAATATTGAAATCGTCATCATATTGAGATTTAAGCTTATCAACCATTCTCTTGGTAAATGCGACCCAATGATTTGATAAATTGGATTTTTGTATGTAATTATTCCCACCCTTTTTGTAGTTGAGCTTTTTTAATTCTGCTTCTGTCATTGATATTTTAATTTAAGCATAACTCTATTGTACAGTGTATTGAATCTTTGTTGCCGTCTCGCCGAAGAAGAGTATTATACTGTCTCTATTTCGTATTTATGAATTGTGCAAAATGCCGATAATTTACAACCAAAAATAGCGTTTTTTGCAGATAAAGGTAAACTTAATGTAATTAATCTTTCTACAAATGCTGAAAACATCTCGAACAAAGGGGAAATTAGCAACTGTCGAGTGCAGCTCCTTCTCTGGGTTTATTGAACATTTAGATCGCTTCCACGAGCAAAGTCGTACTTTGTCACAAAATCTCCCTCCCCCACACTAAATCTCAACATCATAGTAATTCACAACCCCAAAAAAGGTGGACAAAAGCACAATGCTAATGTCCACCAGCCCACACACACAGATTTCTACTTCTTCTATCAAAAAAAGATTAAGCCAATTCTAAACCTATGCTATCTGCACTCTTGCGCAAATTCTTGATAGCATATCGCATACGACCCAGTGCTGTATTAATACTAACACCTGTTTGATCGGCAATCTCCTTAAAACTAAGATTCATATAGTGTCGCATTAATATAACTTCTCGTTGCTCAGCCGGAAGGATATCAACCAACCTTTTAAGCTGCTCGGCGGTTTGCTCCTCCATAATTCGCCCTTCAGCTCCATTGTCAAAGTCACCGCTACGCCTTGATAATACATCTATTGTGTTATCCTCGGATGCAAACTCTTTCTTACGTTTGTTGTGCCTAAAGTGGTCAATCACTTGGTTATGTGCAATTCTGAGTAACCACGATATAAAACGCCCATCGTCAGAATACTTGCCCTTTTCGATAGAGGAGACTGCCTTAAGTAATGTTTCTTGAAAAATATCGTCTGCAGTATTACGACTGCCAACCATAGAGGTTATATAGTTTAGTACTCGCCCTCTATGACGCTCAATAATTGCTTCGATTGCGGTACTTTCACCATCAAGGTAACGCTGTACCAGAACACCATCAGTAAGATTCTTGAAATTGATTTGTTTGTTCATCTCTACTACATTTTAGACTCTCTCATCATTGCTTTTCAACCATTGCGAACTATGACAAAGTCATAAAAAACAACCGAGTTGAGTCTGAGTTAATAAATTATATAGTAAAGGTTTAAATCAAATTAATTCACTGTTAATATTCTTATATAGTTTGTTCACACAAAATCCGTACCAATTACAAATATAGCATTTTTTTGCCAAAACGTCACAATTTATACGACAAAATCTGAAAAATTGTCAGATCTAAGAAAGGGTATTTGCCACAAGAACTCTACCGCAGTACTCGCAGATTATCACCTTTTTGCTTGCCTCGATATCTATTTGTCTTTGCGCTGGAATACGATTGAAACAACCTCCACACGCACTGCGCTCTACGGTTACCACAGCCAGTCCATTTCGAGTATTCATACGAATACGCTGATATGCGGCAAGTAATCTCTCGTCTATCTTCTCCTTCAGCTTGTCTGCACTTTGCTGTAATTTATCCATTTCTTCAGCACTCTCCTGCTCAATTCCAGCAAGTTCGCCCTTCTTAGTCTCGAGCTCCATTTCTCGGTGTTGTTTAAGGTCATTGGCTTCCTCCATAAGTGCTTTTTTGGCCTTTGCCTCTGCATTAAACTCTTTGATCCTCTTTTCGCAAAGTTCTATTTCAAGGTGTTGGTACTCAATCTCCTTGCCAAAGGATTCAAACTCACGGTTATTTCTAACACCTTTTTGCTGCTCCTCATATTTTGCAATCAATGCCTTTGCTTGTTCAATCTCCTCTTTTTTAATTTTCACTGCACTTTGAGCGTCCTCCATTTCAGAGCTGAAACGTGCAATAGTTGCAACTGCACCCTCTACTGCATCCTCCATATCGATCACCTCCAAAGGTAGACTGCCTTTGATATGATTAATCTCGTCTATACGACTATCAATCTGTTGAAGGTCATACAGAGCTGCTATCTTTTCTGCGGTAGAGAATTCCTTAACATCTGAGGTCGATTTTTTCTTTTCAGTAGTAGTTGTTGTCTTAGTTGCCATTATTTTATTCTTAATTTTCCTCATTGAACACTATCGTAGTTGTTCAATATCGATTCTTGGTTAAATATAGTCGATAGTACTTTTTTTACACTTTAGGGGTACAAAGGTAGTAAATTTTTTCGTAATTACACTCTCAAAAATATCAAGTGCACAAATTTCGCTTTCAAAATGCCCAACATCTATCAAAGTAATACCAGCAAAGGCTACCTCTGCAAAGTTGTGGTACTTAAGATCGGAGCAAATATATGCCTCTACATTTGCTCGTTTAGCACTTTCGATGAGCGAACCACCGGATCCAGAACACAGAGCTACTCTGCCTATGAGTCGCCCACCATCCTGATACTTAACAACAGGTGCATTAAGTTTAGCTTTCACACGCGCGGCCAACTGCTCGGCAGTAAGTTCGTACTCAAGTCTCCCTACTCTACCAAGTCCTACTTCGCTATCCACGCTACTTGGAACAAGCACCTCACAGTCCAAAACTCCAAGACTACGGGCAAGGTAATCATTCAATCCACCTTTACAGCTATCGAGTGCAGTGTGTGAGCTATATATGACAATTCCGGCTACAATAGCTCGGTGCAAAACCTCACCTTCAATGGTGCTGGACGTAAAGGTTCTAACTCCGGAGATTGTCAACGGATGGTGCGTGATAATAAGGTTTGCCCTGCTTCTTATTGCCATATCCACTGCATCAAAGCTAACATCTAAGCTCAATACAACACCTCGACACTCTTGCTCCAGATCATAACCCACCTGCACTCCACAGTTGTCCCAAGACTCTTGCAACGCAACAGGAGCAAAACTCTCTACAACCGATATAACATCTATAATCTTTGCCATTGTTAATCTCTATTAAAAAAGTGTTAGCTGTCCATTCTCATCCTCTGCACTGTCAATCAAGTTTGCTTCGTCAACCTGCTCCGACTTTATTATAACGCCTTTAGTTGCAGTCTTATTGCTTCTTGCCTCAATCTCACTGTCAAGTTCCGTTGCAATTTCGAGCAGTGTTGCTCGTATGCGTTGCAAAATCTCTACCATTGTCATCTCGCTACGAGCCGCAACCTTGCGTTGAAGCAAAAAGGTCTCAGCACCAGATAGCGTCATCTTCCTCTCCTTTGTTAGGTGGTATATTAGCTTAAGATTTTCGAGATCCGCAGGAGTGAAGAGTCTGTTTCCCTTTGCATTCTTGCGAGGTTTAAGCACCGTGAAACGCTTCTCCCAAAAGCGAATTGTAGAGGCTGGGAGGTCAAACATTTCGCAGATTTGCCCCATTGTGTAGTATATTCTCCTACTTTTTGCCATAGTAGTTGCAAAAATAACTCTTTTTCACTAATTTTGCAATACTAAATTTCTATTTTACAGTCAACGATGACACTGCAGATAATAATCACTGGAACGGTCACTCACGGTCAAGCCCTTGGCCGCAAGCTCGGCTACCCAACTGCAAACATCACTCTGGATCAATACAACGAGAAAGATTTCGGGGTCTACCTCACAAGGATAGAGACTCAAAACCAGAAGAGTTACTTTGGGGTACTATCTATTGGTCGAAGAAGCAGCGTGGTAAGTGGTGGAGAGGTGGTTGCCGAGTGCCATATTTTTGACTTCAGTGGAGATCTTTATGGCAAGCAGATCACTCTCTACACGCTGGAGTTTTTGCGCCATCAGGTCAGATACGATACTATCGAGGAGCTTACAAAACAGATAAACAAGGATATAGAATACTCACAAACATTAATTAAAAAATATCAAAACCACAAAGAAATGAAATCAATTAAAGGAACGAAAACAGAAAAAAATCTACTTGCAGCATTTGCAGGAGAATCACAAGCACGCAATCGCTACAATATGTATGCTAAGCAAGCTCGCAAGGAGGGTTACGAGGTTATTGCCAAGTTTTTTGACGAAACGGCTGAAAATGAAAGGCAGCACGCTAAGCAATTCTTCAGCTTTTTGGAGGGTGGTATGGTAGAGATTGTTGCTTCATACCCGGCTGGCATTGTTGGCACAACTATCGAGAACCTAAAGGAAGCGGCAGAAGGAGAGTATGATGAGTGGTACACGCTATACCCCGAGGCTGCAAAGATTGCAAAGGAGGAGGGTTTCGATGATGTTGCTCGCAAGTTTACTCAAATTGCGGAGATTGAAAAGGCGCACGAAGAGAGGTATCGTGGACTTCTTGCTACGCTTATTGCAGAGGGCATATTCCATAAAGAAGAGACGCAAATTTGGCGTTGTCGTGAGTGTGGATTCGAGCACTCGGGAACAGATGCTCTTAAGATGTGCCCTGTGTGCAACCATCCACAAGCATTCCAAGAGATTAAAAACGACACGTACTAAAACACTGCTGAATATATACCGCTACTAAGGTATATGTTTAAGAAGCATATCGTGAGAATTTTCACCCGAGTATATCAAATAAGCCTCCACCTCTAAGGTGTCGCTTAGCGAGGGTATAAAATCCACGGTCCACTGATAGCCGCCCACCATACACGCTGTTGCAATAGCGTCGGCAAGGGCGGCTTCTTTTGCGAGTATAGTCACAGAGAGGAGGTTGTGGCTCACGGTATGGCCCGTGCGAGGATCAAGAGTATGAGTTAGACGCTCTCCAGATGGGGAGTCGATAAAATTACGATAATTGCCCGAAGTGGCAAGACCTCTACCACTGAGCTCAATGACGGTCGCGAGATCTGCTCCGCTAACAAAGTTACCTTCAGTAGGACTATCTATTCCAATACGCCAGTGACCACCACGGGGAGAAACACCAGTGGCATATACCTCGCCACCGACCTCCACCATATAGTCAGCAATACCTCTGGAATTAAAGTACTCACACAAATAGTCCACCGACAGTCCCTGCGCTATGCCATTAAAGTCGAGCTCTATGCCACTGCTTTGCTTTATAATCACTCCCTCCGAGATAGAGATTTTGCTAAGCCCCACGACACTCATCAACTTGCTTAGCTCGTCTTGAGACAGTACATCATATTTTCTACTCTTATCTCTAAAGCCATAAGCCTCAATGAGAGGTGATACGGTTGGATCGAAGAGTCCACCGCTGAGATCATACACAAATCGACTTAACTCATACGATCGTAGAATGAGCCTATCGATGGAGTCAGTCTCATTACGATTCACTTGGCTAATAAGCGACGAGTCTTTGAACACAGATAGTGAGTTGTCAAAGACCAACAGCAGACTATCAATTTGCTCCGATAGGTCAACGCTCTGGGAGTATATAATATTAAAGGTCGTACCTTGCGTAAATCCTGTAACTTGCGTATAGTTCTTCTGATGCGCACCACACCCTATCATCGTAAGAAGTATGGCACAAAGTAGGTAATTGCGTATCACACTATTCGAAGAATTTACCTAATTTTGCGATTGCCGAGGGCAGAGCAAATACCACTACTCTATCGTATGGCATAATTTCAGTGCTATCCCACGCAATAAAGGCATCTTTGCCACGAACCACCCCACCGACTATTACTCCGCTTGGGAGTTCAACCTCGCGTAGGGGTGATTTGGTGATTATCGAATCGGTCTTTGCAATAAACTCCAGCACCTCAGCTTCCGAACCATTGAGGCACTTTATGGCCTGCACATCGGTATTTATTGTAAAGCGAAAGATCGAAGATGCTGTTACCAACTTTTTGTTGATTATGGTATCAATCCCCACGCTCTCGGCGAGTCCGATATAGTCAAGATTTTCGACCTCTGCAATAACTTTTTTGACTCCCATTCGCTTTGCAAGCATCGCTGCGAGTATGTTGGTCTCCGACCTGCCGGTAAGGGCAAGAAATGCATCCATATTCTCAAGTCCCTCCTCTTCCATCACCTCGATTTTTCTACCATCATCGTTGATTATGAGTGTTTTATCGAGTTTTTCGGCAAGCTTTTGCGCTTTTTCGGAGTTGTAGTCCACAAGTTTTATGTTGATGCTACTCTGAAGTCGCTTGGCAATTAACCGTGCAATCTTACTTCCGCCAAGGATCATCATATTGTGAATCTCCACTTGCTGCTTGCCTGAAAATCCTACCACCTCTTCGATTGTCTCCTTGACCGAAATCACATAGAGAATATCTGCCACTTTAATGTACACATCGCTTGACGGAATAATAGTTTCGTGCCCGCGAGCAATAGCAACCGTACGATATTTTGTCTGGCAGTTCTCATCCCCACTAAAGCAATTTATGCTCTGCCCCACAAGTGGTGATCCTTCCTCGACCTTGAAGGCGATCATAGCGAGTTTACCGCCCGAGAAATCCACAAACTCTGTCGTTGAGGTATTCCCCAATAGTTTGATCACCTCTTCTGCTGCTTCTTTTTCGGGGTAGAACATATAGTCGAGTCCCATATTGACAAAGACCTCCTTAACGCCTGGGCGTAGGTACTCGTCATTGTCGATTCTCGACACTACCTTACGACTGCCAAGTTGTTTGGCAAGCATTGCAGATATGATGTTTGAGTTTTCGTACGGCCCGACTGCTATGAAGAGGTCGCTGCGAGCAACATCGGCTTTGTTGAGCACCTCGAAATTTGTGATATCTCCCTCAACGGTAATAACATCAGCTGTCGATGCAAGATAGTCGAGGTTACGCTCATCGTCATCAATAACAGTAACACCGTTTTGCTCGGCGCTAAGCATTTTTGCCAGGTGCAGGGTAACTTCACCTGCACCGGCTATAACTATTTTCACGGCCTATCGGGGTAGATTATTTCTTAAGTTCTACTATTCTTGCCTTTGCAGCTGCAACATTGTTACCAGAGGCAACCTTTTGTAGTGCAGTGATTGCTTCGGCTTTGTTGCCTGTTTGAGTATATGCATCACCAAGCATAAAGAAGATATCAGATTTCTTAGCCTCGTCGCTCTGAGCATTTGCTGCTGCTTCTGCACCACTTATAATTACGCTGTATTTCTTCAAGTTGTTTGCAACCTGCATTGACATTAGTGCAATATCGGGATTCGTAGGTGCGAGCTTTGCTATTTCGAGCACTCTGTCAAGATCTTTTTTCTCGGCAGCATTCGATGCAGCTACAAGCAAGTAGGTAGTTATATCCTTTTGAGCTTCAGCTGCCTCGCTCTCAAATTTACTGTTTTGAGCTCCGGCATCGATTACACCTTGATAGATCTCCAGTGCTTTTTCGAGGTTGCCAAGCTCTGCATTAGATTTAGCAGTAAACAGTGCAAGTTTGATGTTAGATGGATCTTGCTCATATCCCTTACTAAAGCTCTCAAGGGCTGTTGCGTAGTCCTTCTCATTGAATGCTGCGGCACCCTTCATCTGATATCCGTTAGATATCATACGGCTTGCCTGGCGCATTGTTGTCACATCGCCATAGAGGTCAGACATATCAAACGCTTTTTGCAAGTTTGCAAAGGCTCCATCAAAATTTGAGGTACGCAACTCTGCTACACCTGCCTGAAGATATACCTTGGGTAGTAGACCCTGAATCTCCTTTACAATATCCAAACCTTCGTCTCCAAGATCAAAACCGACATTCATAGCCTCAGTAAGAAGAGCAGCTGAGCCTGCATAATCCTTTGCCTTAAGTTTTTCGACACCCTCGCCATACTTAGCTTGAGCATCGTCCATAGATTGAGCAAATGAAGGTGCGCTTAGACACGCTAAAGTTAGGGCTGCAATAAAGATTTTAAGTGTTTTCATAACTTTTTCTTTTTTTTCTGTATTTGTGTTATTACTTTATTTTTATAAAAAATATTCGTCCTCTGACAGGCAAAGTTAAGTAAAAATTTCAACTTTTTACTTTTTTTATTCACTTTATTTACCTCTTGCTTTTGAAAAACGTGGTTATTAGTTCTCTGCATTCTGCCTCCAGAACACCTCTGGTAACAGTAGTTTTGGGGTGCAATAGGTTGTTCGATATTGTAGAAAATCCGAGCTTTGGGTCTGCTGCTCCATAGACGACACCACCTACTTGCGCCCATCGCAGGGCAGCGGCACACATTGGGCAAGGCTCAACTGTAACATATAGCGTGCAATCCGCAAGGTACTTTCCGCCCAGAGTATTGCACGCCGAGGTTATGGCCTGCATCTCGGCGTGGGCAGTAGGATCTAAGAGCCTCTGCACAAGGTTATGCGCCGAAGCAACCACTCGACCTCCACACACAATCACAGCGCCGATAGGCACCTCGCCCTCATCCAGTGCATACTCGGCTTGGCGCAATGCAAGTTTCATAAAACGTCTATTGTCATCTTCAAACATCATAACATAATTTCGATATAGACCGGGAAGTGATCAGAGGGTCTACCCTTTCGTGGATAGCCCTTGAATCGTCCCCGTTGGTTCATTAATTCGGGGTGAATAAGTGTTTGCTGGGAGCCGTAACGCACAAAATCGACAAGATCTGAGCTGACAAGTATCTGATCGAGCATACTCCACACATCACCATAGGCATAGCTTGCCGCACCACTCTTAAATGCCGCCACTGCACAATTATAGAGCTCCTTGCGATGCGTCGGGTCGTCGTTCATATCGCCACACACCAAAACTCGCCTACCTCCATCAACCCTCACCAAACTATCAAGTACGCTCAAAGCGCGATTACGCAACCGTTGAGCACTGCGCCCGCCTCTACGTGATGGCAAATGAAGCACATACAATATAAACCCTTCACTCTGCGCACTATTCACCGCCATCTCGACTCTGAGGAATCCACGCCACAAAAAATCGACCTCCACAAGTTCACTACTTAGCACAGACACCTTTGCCGAATCGTACAACACCGCAACGTCAATCCCACGACTATCTCTCGAATCGTAGTGAACAGTGGCATACCCCCTAACTCCATCGCCGTGCAGTTCATCGGCAAGTCGCTGCAGTGTGGAGTAGTTCTCCACCTCGCACACTCCCAAAACATCGGGGCTGAACAACGAAATTGCTCGACTCAGCTCCTCAATCTTCCGCCGATAGTCATAATCTCTATTATCCACCCACTCTCCATCATCGACCGAAGGATCATTGATCGTATCATATAGATTCTCAAGATTATAAAAACCAATTCGCAGAGGCGTTGGCTCTCCTCCCATAGCCACGTGCGTGGCAAGCAAAACACTAACGATACTTAGCAGTAAAGAGCGCATCGAATATGAATTTTATGTGTCGAAGCAGTGTGGTTACTATCCCATAGTGCTTACTCATTATGCCAAAACGTTCCCTTAGGCTATCTTTATGGTGCTTGGTGGTGGCTCCCCCAAGGGCAAAGGTAGATAGCACGCCATCGATTCTCGCCGTACTCTTTGCTGCCTTTGTGCACTCAATCAACCAGTTATAGTCCGACGAGTATCTATACTCCAAGCTATACTTCGGGGCAATCGTACGGCGAACCAACATAGATTGATGACACACGACCATACCATTGCGCAACGATCTAACAGTAAGCTCCTCGGGGAGAGGTTTTCGCCGTAGTCCGAGTCGCTCTCCACTCTCACTCTCAATAGCTGTATCACCATAGATAATGTCTGGAAGCAGATTGTCGGTTGTAAACAAACGCTTTAGCTCGGCAACACCACTCACCGTATCTGCTGCATTGACAAACCACACAAAAACTCCGGTGGCAGCATCCAGTCCTTTATTCATTGCATCATAGATTCCTCTGTCAGCCTCACTAACAAAGTACGATATTGAGTGTGCAAATTCTGCCACTACCTCAACCGTACCGTCAGTAGATAGACCATCTATGACCACCAACTCTTTGTTGGGGTAGGAGATCTCGCTAAGGTTTCTCAGCGTTTTGCGCAAACCCTCAGCATTGTTGCGCACTACGGTAATAAATGATATTTTTGGATACATTTCGTGTTGTGATATTCGACAAAAATAGTAATTTTGCATAGATTATTTCACATTTTTTACCCGAAAAGCAACTTTTCACAAAATTACAACCATAAAAAATGAAAACAAAAAGTATTATCACACTCCTCCTAGGGCTATGCCTCGGTATGGCACTTGGAATTTTCTTCAAAGATAGGATCGTTGGAGTGATATCTCCCTCGTCGCAAGGCTATGGCGGTTCTAAGTTTCAGTGGACAATAGACCTGATTGAAAAAAAATATGTGGATCAAATCAACATCGATTCGATTCTCGACGGTCTGGTACCACAGATAATCTCGCAGCTCGACCCACACTCAGAGTATATCGATCCAAAGATCATTGATGCCGTAAATGAAGGCATCGAGGGTAAGTTCGAGGGCATCGGTGTTGTCTTTAATATGGCAACAGATACGGCAATAGTGCTGAGCGTTATTTCTGGTGGTCCGGGTGCAAAGGCCGGGGTGGAACCAGGTGATAGAATCATTACGGTAAATGACACAACGATTGCAGGGGTTAAGGCTAATCAATTTGATGTCGTAGGCAAACTTCGTGGCAAAAAAGGAACTACTGTAAACATTGGTGTTCAGAGAGGTAAGAACCCAGATCTTATCGACTTTACGCTCACTCGTGATGTAATTCCAATTAACAGCGTCGAGGCGCAGTTTCTCAACCGAGACAGTGCGGCATATATCAAAATAAATACCTTTGCAGATCACACCTATGTGGACGCTATATCTGCCATCAATACACTTGTCAAAGATGGTGCGCACTCTGTTGTGATCGACCTTAGAGGCAACGGTGGCGGCAGGCTCGACCAAGCACTACTGCTTGCCAACGAGTTCCTTGCCAGTGGGCAAAAGATAGTATATATCGAAGGTGAACACTTTGCACGCAGCGAACAAACGGCAAATGGCAAGGGTGCGTTTCAAAACATTCCGCTCTACGTTATCATTGATGAGTCGAGTGCCAGCGCCTCGGAGATATTTGCTGGAGCTATTCAGGACAACGATCGTGGTACGATTATCGGTCGCAGGAGCTTTGGCAAGGGATTGGTGCAGGAGCAGATTCCATATAAGGATGGTTCGGCAGCTCGCATCACAGTTGCACGATACTACACACCCATTGGCAGACCAGTTCAAAAACCATACACCGCTGGGGACTCCGATAGCTACGATAAGGAGCTACTCGAAAGGTTCGAAGGGGGTGAGGTATCAACCGGCGTGAACCTCTCGGCCGATACATCCAAGAAGTATGTGACCAAGGGAGGAAAAGTCCTATATGGTGGTGGTGGAATAACCCCAGATGAGTTCGTTAAGATCGACACCAGTGAAAAATTCCCAACCTACTTTGAAACGGTATACATCAACAATGCAATATTCCCCTATGCTCAGATCTATGCCGATGCGAACCGTAAGGAGATAAACTCTATTGGCAGCGTTCGGGAGCTGGACAAGTTCTTTGAGAGTAGACCTAATCTGTATAATGACTTCATTGCATACGCTGCCTCGAAGCACGGTGTGAAACGTCCAAGTGCAAAAGAGAAGAAGGATGCCGAAAAGATCATCCTTGCACAACTAAAGGCATATATCGGTCGCTACACCCCTCTACAAGAGAGTGCTTTTTACTACTACACTCAGCTCGTAGACCAAACCACTGAAAGGCTGTCAGAGTTGATGAAATAGAGCAAGCAATTCAGACAGAGGCGACTCTACAACTTAGACATTAGTTAATTTTAAGAGGGTTCGGCACTAAAAGGTTGTCGAGCCCTTTTTTTCTTCCCACTCCTCGCTCGCTGTATCAAGGAGCTCATCTGTGGCTTCATCGCTTACCATAGACATTGATTTATTGGAGCGTAGTCCCAGCTCCTTGAGCTTCTCGATCTGGCGCACTACTCCACCCTTGCCCGTCAACTGGCTCTGAGCACTACTGTATGCGTCGTTTGCGCTGTCGAGTGCCCTTTTGACCCTTGACATCGAGTCGACAAAGGAGTTACACTTGTTGAGAAGAGATGTTCCTCGTTTCATAATCTCGTCGATGTTGCGCTGTTGCTTTTCGCGCGTCCACAGATCGCTCACAATCTTTAGCGATGTGATAAGGTTGGTGGGCGAGATGATCAATATCTTCCTGTCGTAGGCATACTGCCACAGTGTGAGATTCTCTTGCATTGCAACCATTGCAGCATAATCATTGGGGATAAACATCATCACAAAGTCGAGCGTGCCGCCTACATAACTACTATAATCCTTCCTGCTCAAACCATCAATGTGTGCTCGAATCGAGTTCACGTGTTGCTGTAAATAGAGCCTCTTGTCTTGTTCATTATCGGCATTACAGTAGTCAGTGTAAGCAGATATGGAGACCTTCGAGTCTATGACAACGTTGCGATTGTCTGGAAAGTGAACGATAGCATCTGGAATCATTCGCTTGCCTTGTTCATTGCTCTGTGCGCTACCCTGTTCGTCGCGCACCATAGATTGGAGCTCGTAGCCCATCTTACCCTCCATCAGACCCGAATTTTGGAGAATGTTCTCCAAAACATTCTCCCCCCAGTTGCCAGCACTCTTATTGTTGCCTCTGAGAGCCTTGCTCAAACTCTCCGCCTCCTTGTTCATACTCTGACTGACTGCCACCATACTCTTTATCTGCTCCTCGATGCGAGTACGCTCCTCGATCTGTGCCGTGCGAGTACTCTCGATCTTATCCTTAAACTCCTTTATTTCATTCTGCAAGGGTTTAATAATGGTACTCAACCTCTCTTGGTTCAACTCCCCAACTCGATGCTGACTCTGCTCGATAATGTTTTTCGAGATAAGCTCAAA
>CAYJMA010000003.1:0-48463 GCA_964371475.1 uncultured Rikenellaceae bacterium
AGAACAAACTAACCCCAAGGCGGACGTACGACTCCCCCCGAGGGAGTCCGCCAACTTCGTTGCCATCCTCCCTCAGTCGTACGTCTCTGCCTACAACCAACCAATTGCGGACGGTCGCCACCCCAAGCGACCGTCTTGGCATAACCAGCTCGCACTGACCTGCCTACAGCTTCGCCTTTCAAAAAATCGGACTACACTCTCTATCTGAAATCTCCCCCTCAACTCTCCATCCAGACCAAGCATTATTAGTCAACCAAACCACACTCACAAAAAAAGAGAGATTGCAACCATTTGCAACCTCTCTTCTAATTATATAGCTTCTACCCTAATAGAATAGAACAGGCGAATTTAGTCGTTCAAAGAAAAACGCTTATACGCCACAACTGACGCACCACCATTCTCCTCCAAAAATTGACCAACTGTCTTTTTATTATCCTTTACCAAAGATTGATTAACCAAAGTATTCTCCTTCAAAAACTTACCAACCTTACCCTTGGCAATTTGCTCCAACATCTGCTCGGGTTTGCCCTCCAAACGAGCTTGCTCCATACCGATCTTATGCTCTGTCTCTAAAACTTCCTTCGGACAATCAGCCTCAGAGATAGACACTGGAGCCATTGCTGCAGCCTGCATTGCTACATCTCGTGCCACTGACTCGTCAATGACCTTGTCAAAACCCAACAACGTACCAAGCTTATTATTCATATGAATGTATGAAACACACATCGGAGCCTCAATACGAGAGTAGTGAGCAACCTCAACCTTCTCGCCTGTCTTACCCGAAAGCTCAGTCGCTTTATCAGCTACCTTAGCGTTAAGAGCATCAATATCGGCAGCATCCATAGATACAGCCTCTGCCAAAAATGCCTTTGCTGCTGCTCCAAACTCATCGCCTTTGGCAACAAAGTCTGTCTCGCACGCCAAACATAGCATATATGCCTTCGTGCCACTTACCTCAGATACTACAACTCCCTCTGTCGCTGTTCGATCTGAACGCTTGGCTGCTATCAACTTTCCCTTCTCTCTGATTATCTCCTGTGCACGATCAAAATCGCCTTCAGCCTCTACCAAAGCATTCTTGCAATCCATCATACCGGCACCAGTCATCTTACGTAGCTTTGCTACATCTGTTGCTTTAATTTCCATTTTCTGTCCTTTATATCTAAATAATTATTTTTCTTCTTCTTTTACTTCCTCCTCTACCACTGGAGACTCAACAACTGCCTCTTCCTCTACCACTACTGGCGACGGCTCAGCAACCACGACCTCCTCCTCAACTGATGCAACGATTGCCTCTACCTCCTTCTCGATATCTTCCTCTTTTTTGTTCACAGCCTTACGAGTGCGGGTACGCTTTACTGGAGTACCGTCTGCTGCAACTTCAGCGGCTGAGGCTCCTGCAGCTTCCTCATTTGCCTTCTCCAACTTACGCTCTGACAAACCCTCTGCAATCGCATCACATACAATCGAGAGAATCATATCGATGGATGTGCTTGCATCATCATTGGCAGGAATAACATAATCCACAAGAGCTGGATCACAGCAAGTATCAACCATAGCAAATACCGGAATACCCAATTTCTTTGCCTCTTTAACTGCATTATGCTCTTTTTGTATATCGATTACAAAGAGTGCAGCTGGCAGTCTTGTTAGGTCTGCAATGCTACCTAAGTTCTTCTCCAATTTGGCTCTCGAACGACTTATCTGCAGTTTTTCACGCTTTGAGAAGTTGTCATAAGTACCATCAGCTGCCATCTTATCAATGGATGTCATCTTTTTGATAGCTTTGCGAATTGTAGGGAAGTTGGTTAGCATACCACCTGCCCAACGCTCAGTTACAAAGGGCATTGCAACGGCACCTGCTCGTGCTGAAACTGCTTCTTTTGCCTGCTTCTTTGTTGAAACGAATAGTACTTTGCGACCCGAACGCGCAATAGCTCGAAGTGCCTCTGCAGCTGTATCAACCATAATAGCTGTCTTGTGCAAGTCGATTATGTGGATACCGTTTTTCTCCATAAAAATGTATGGAGCCATTTTGGGATTCCACTTGCGTTTTAGGTGTCCGAAGTGTACGCCAGCTTCGAGTAGTTGTTCAAATGTTGTTTTATTAGCCATTTTCTTTTATTGTTTTTTAATTTTTAACTCTTTAATCAACTCTCAGCAGTAGTACTAACACGGCAGTGTATGGTAGTCTGCAAGAGTTCTTGTATCACAGCGAGGAACATTTCTCGGGTAGTGCTCAACCTAACTAAAGGTATTTCAGAGCAGTCCCAAAAAATTTCAAAATTCCTCCCGTGCAAATATGTTGTATAAGGTCTTCTCTTAACGTTTTGAGAATTGGAAGCGTTTGCGTGCGCCCGGACGACCTGGTTTCTTACGTTCTACAATACGTGCATCACGAGTAAGGAAGCCTGCTTTTTTGAGAGCACCACGCAACTCCTCATTGGCCTCAATCAGGCAACGAGAAATGCCCAAGCGTGCAGCTTCGGCCTGACCCTTAATACCACCACCTGTAAGGTTGATAGTAACATCATAATTACCCTCAGTTTCGGTAACTCCAAATGGCTGACGAACAACAAATTGCAGAATCTCAAGAGGAAAATACTCCTCAACTGGGCGACGATTGATTGTTATCGCACCGCTTCCAGACTTAAGATAAACACGGGCTACCGCACTCTTACGGCGACCCACAGCATTAATAGTTTGACTCATTTATTATCGTTTTATTTAATATCACTCACTTTTAATTCCACTGGCTGTTGGGCAGCGTGCGGATGCTCAGATGTTGTATAAACATACAAATTGCGAAATATCGCTGCTCCAAGGCGTGTCTTTGGCAACATTCCCTTTACGGCGTGCTCTACCAAAAATTCTGGCTTCTTGGCGAGATACTCGCGAGGTGTTGTTAGACGTTGACCGCCGGGGTAGTTCGTGTGACGTACATACTGCTTGTCGGTCATCTTCTTTCCGGTTAGGCGCACCTTGTCGGCATTTACAATAATTACATTGTCGCCACAATCCACGTGCGGAGTGTAATTTGGCTTGTTCTTGCCACGCAATATCTTTGCCACTTGAGAGCTCAAACGACCAAGTACTACATCGGTGGCATCAATCACATACCAGTTCTTGGTAACTGTTGCGGCATTGGCCGAAACTGTCTTGTAACTTAGTGAATCCACTGTTCTTTTAATTGTTTTGGTTGATACTTATATATTTTTGCGAGGTGCAAAGATAGCAAATTTTTCTTTACTCAAACCTTTTTTGATGAAAAAAATTAATTACATACTATTTTTTCAGAGAAAAATTCGTAATTTTGAGCAATACTTTTAGAATACTTAACTATTCTTAATCGTAAGCTATGGAAAAAATCATTACGGTCAACTCCCTATCGGTTGTAGAACTGATGGGCGCAGCAAACCACAACATAACACACATTGGTGCGAAATTCCCGCTTCTCAAAATCGTAGCACGTGGCTCCTCGATCAAAGTGATCGGCGCTGAGGCACAAATCGCAAAGTTCGAAGATGCACTTAACCACATAGTCAAATATCTCGAAAAGTACGGACACCTATCACCCGACATTATAGATTCGCTTATCGACGATAGTCCTATAAAAACATCGCCCAAAGCCATAAATAAAGAAAGTGCCGAGACCTCCACAGATCTAATTGTCTACGGCAACAACGGCACACCCATAAAAGCTCGAACACCAGCGCAAAAACAACTTGTCAAGGAATATCCCTCCTGCGATATGATATTTGCTATCGGGCCTGCCGGATCGGGCAAAACATACACCGCAATTGCACTTGCCGTGAAATCGCTCAAAAACAAAGAAGTGAAGAAAATAATACTCACTCGACCTGCGGTTGAAGCTGGCGAAAAACTCGGATTCCTACCCGGGGATATGAAAGATAAACTCGATCCATATCTCCAGCCACTATATGATGCGCTGGGGGATATGCTACCTCGCTCGAAACTAAACGAGTATATCGAAGAGGGAGTTGTACAGATAGCACCGCTGGCATATATGCGTGGACGAACGCTTGACAACGCCGTGGTGATTCTCGACGAGGCGCAAAATACAACTCGCGAACAACTTAAAATGTTTCTGACTCGAATGGGAAGAAACGCAAAGTTCCTCATCACAGGCGATATGACCCAAATTGACCTGCCTCCTACGCAAAGCTCTGGGTTGCGCTTTGCGGTCGAAAGACTTGGGGGTGTCAAAGGCATAGCAATACTTGAGTTCCAAGCAAGAGACATACTACGCCATCCGCTCGTTGGGCAAATCATAAAGATATACGAAGAGGAGCAGTAGCTACTTAAATTATGACAGCTACCTCACGCTATTTTTGCCAATAGTCATCGCACCTCGGAGCAAACGTGCAGAAGAGATTGGTCAAAGCTCAATTCTTCTCGCGCTTTTTTTTAGCTTTTGGTGGCTGGTATGACATTTTAATCAGCTAAAAATATTACCTTTGTAGTTTTCACATAAAATATACTAAAAATATAAAACTAATGAAAGCACTTACCAAAACAAACTTCAGCTTCCCAAACCAAAAGAACCTCTATGTTGGTAAGGTTCGTGATGTATATAGCATCGGCGACGATCTGTTGGCAATGGTCGTTAGCGACAGAGTCTCTGCCTTTGATGTAGTACTGCCTAAAGGCGTGCCACATAAAGGTCAGGTGTTGAACCAAATTGCAGCAAAGTTTCTGGATGCCACAGCGGATATATGTCCAAACTGGAAGATCGCTTCGCCAGATCCTCAGGTTACCGTGGGGCATCGTTGTGAGCCATTCGCAGTGGAGATGATCGTGCGTGGCTACCTAACGGGGAGCTCGTGGAGAGACTACAAAAATGGTGCGCGGGAAATATGCGGTGTGCCTATCCCAGATGATATGAAAGAGCATCAAAAGTTCCCAACTCCTATACTTACGCCAACCACAAAAGCAGAGCTTGGAATGCACGACGAGAACATCTCGCGCGAGGATATACTCGCTCAAGGTATTGTAAGCGAGGAGGACTACATTCAACTTGAAAAGTACTCGTTGGCTCTATTCGAACGTGGGCAGAAAATGGCTGCCGAACGTGGACTAATCCTTGTGGACACGAAGTATGAATTTGGGAAGAAGGACGGCAAGATTTACCTCATTGATGAGATCCACACGCCCGACTCTTCTCGATACTTTTATAGCGAAGGGTACCAAGAGCGTTTCGATGCAGGGGAGCAACAACGACAACTCAGCAAGGAGTTCTTGCGTGAGTGGCTTATGGAAAACGGATTTCAGGGTCGCCCCGATGACAAAATGCCAGAGCTGAGCGACGAATTTATCGAGAGTGTATCAGAGCGCTACATCGAGCTATATGAAAAAATCGTGGGCGAAAAATTCACTCCTGCCAGCACCGAAGGTATTGAACAGCGCATTGAGGGTAATGTGCTGAATATGCTGGCTCGACTATAACTTAAAGGTTCTTCTGATCAACCCCCACGCCAAAGAGTGCAAAGTCGTACTTTGTAGGGTCACAGCGATCAAGCTCTCTTAGAGCCGTGGTTAATTCTTCGACTGCTCGCCAATCGTTTTGGCGTCTGGTGAGCAGTCCAAAATCTCGCCCTTGCCGAGCACTGTGCACATCAAGGGGTATGTAAAGTGCACTGGGGGGGATCTCTCGCCACAGTCCGAAGTCAACCTTACCGTCGCGGCGCACCATCCATCTAAGGTACATACAGAGACGTTTGCACGCCGAGCCTCTTGCAATTGAGGAGATGTGCCTACGGGTACGACAGGGAGTGCTTGGGGCAAAGAAATCGCTGTAGAACGAGGCCAAGACTGGGCGCAAATCCCCACTTTGCGTGTATTGCTGTTCGAAGTAACTCCCCAGCGAACCGTATCTCTTTATAAAATCGCTGAGTAGAGTCAGCACCTCAAGAAAATCTTCGTCGTTGAAGGTCCTATGAACAAAGCCACGTGCTGCCCTTTGAAACTCCTGCGGCGTACCGCAACGAACAAACTCCCAGGGCGAACCATCCAGACGCTCAACCATCGAACGACCACTGCGTAAAATCATCGTGCGATTGCCCCACGAAATAATAGAGACCAAAAAGCCCGCTACCTCTCGATCCATCTGTTGCGAAAAGAGGTGCGGAATTGATATCGGGTCGTTCTCTATAAAACTCGGAGCGTTATATCTTTGTTCGAGGCTATCGAGGGTCTCTTTGAGCTGACCTGCACTACTCCACCTCGCCATCACTGATAACGATTTTCCTATCACACATCTCGGCAAGTTCGTTTTCGTGCGTTACAATCACAAAAGTTTGCCCAAGTTCGTTGCGCAATTCGCTAAAGAGTGCATTAAGCTCTCGTCGAGCTTTGCTATCAAGATTACCCGTTGGCTCATCTGCAAAGACAACCATCGGACGATTAACCAGCGCACGAGCTACCGCCACACGTTGTTGTTCGCCACCCGACAGTGCCGCAGGTTTATGATCCTTGCGATGACCAAGTCCCAGTCTGTCGAGCAACTCTATGGCATCCCTATCTGCGGTGCTACTGCCTGCAATAGCGCCTGCAAGGGCAACATTCTCAAGTGCTGTAAACTCAGGCAGTAGATGGTGCTCTTGAAAGACAAATCCTATGTTTTTCGCCCGAAATGCCGAGAGCTTCTTGTCGCTGAGTCCACTTAGGTTTTGCTCTGCAAACTCGATCTCTCCTGAGCTTGGCGTAAGTAGCGTGCCGAGAATATGCAACAGTGTGCTCTTCCCTGCTCCACTACGCCCAACTATGCTAAGAAGCTCGCCACTGCGAACCTCGACATCAACGCCCTTTAACACCTCAACAGTGCCATAGTGGTGTACTATGTTTTTACCTCTGAGAACTATTTTCATATGGTACAAATATAGAGATTTTTTCGTTATCTTTGCCCGTAATAAACAAAAAAAAAAATCGCACTGCTATGATTAGTCTCACCCGCAAGTTTACCTTCGAGATGGCGCACGCCCTTGACCGCTACGATGGAGCGTGCCGCAATATTCACGGCCACTCCTACAAGCTGTTCGTTACGGTCAGTGGCACTCCGAGCAAGGATTCCAGCAACCCTAAACTCGGTATGATTATTGATTTTGGAGAGCTAAAGCGTGTCATCTCTGAGACCATTCTTGAGAAGTACGACCACTCGTTTGTCATCAAAAGAGGGAGCACACCGCCCGAACTACTCGCTATGATGAGACAGCACTGGGGAAATATCATCGAGGTGGACTATCAACCAACGTGCGAGAATATGGTGGTAGAGTTTTTTTCGATCATCTCTGCCAATCTACCATCTGGGGTTACCCTTAGCGAACTGAAACTCTATGAGACCGAAAACTCACAGGTAACCTATCGCCCATAAATACTCCACATTTTATGACACTATGAAAAAACTGTTTTTAATTGATGCCTACGCCCTTATCTATCGCTTTCACTACGCATTTGTCACCAACCCGATGCGCAACCCCGAGGGGAGAAACGTATCGGCGGTCTTTGGCTTCGTAAAGTTTTTGTATGAGCTAATAGATAGGGAAAATCCCGAGTATTTGGGCGTCGCCTTCGATCCTAAGGGTGGTAACTTTCGCCATAAAATCTATGAGCACTATAAAGCAAACAGAGATGCCACTCCCGAGGATATTATATATGCTACGCCTATTATCAAGGAGATACTTGAAGCTATGCACATCCCAATTTTGGAGGTTGCAGATTACGAAGCGGATGATGTTATCGGCACGCTGAGTAGCAAGGCGTGTTGTAGCGGTGAGTTTATGACCTATATGGTTACCCCCGATAAGGACTATGCTCAACTTGTGACGAACTGCTCGGTGATGTACAAACCATCGAAGGGTGGTAGTGGCATTGAGGTGTGGGGGGTTGAGGAAGTGTGCAAGAGCTTTGGTATTGAGCGCACGGAGCAAGTTGTAGACATTTTGGCGATATGGGGTGATGCCTCAGACAACATACCGGGGGTTGCTGGCATAGGTCAGAAAGGAGCAACTAAACTGGTGGTAGAGTTTGGAAGCGTCGAGGGAGTCATAGCAAACATCGATAAGATAACGGGCAAGACTAAAGAAAAAATAGAGACTTCGATGGATAATCTTCGTATGTCGAAGGTACTTGCCACGATATGCACTGATGCCCCCATAGATTTTTCGCCCGACGAGCTGCGCATCTGCGAGCCTAATGCACCGACACTCAGAGAGTTGTATCGCACTCATAACTTCAGATACTTTTTGCAGCGACTCGATTCGGAGGCTCTACACATAGCCGCCTCGTCTGAACGCAGTGGCATTCAAGCACAAAGCTACTCAGAACAAAAACAAGCAGAGGCAACACAAGGATCTCTATTTGACGAGCAGAGCAACTCCACGCCTGTTCACTTTTCGAGTCCAACCACTGGGCAGTATGTAGATCCTAAGAGCGACTACCTAACCATCGCCAATCGCCCTCATACATATAAACTCATAGATAGTGAAGATGAACTACGTTCTCTAATGACGGAGCTATCGCAGAGCAAGCGCATAGCATTCGACACTGAAACCACATCACTCAACGCTATGCAAGCAGAGCTACTTGGCGTATCGTTTTCGGTCGCAAGTGGCGAGGCATACTGGGTGCCGATCTCCACGCCCAACAGCATAGAGATTATTCGCCCAGTGCTTGAGAGTAACGAAATCGAAAAGGTTGGACAAAACATAAAATATGATATCGAGGTTCTTGCACGCTATGAGATCACTGTTCAAGGAAGATTGTACGATACGATGTTGATGCACTACCTTCTCGATGCCGAGGGTCGCCACTCGTTGGATGCAATGTCTCGCAACTTTTTGGGCTATAGCCCGATCTCAATTGAGGAGCTTATCGGCAAGGGCTCAAAGCAGTTATCGATGAGTCAAGTGCCAGCAGAGCTACTGAAGGACTACGCCGCCGAGGATGCAGACATTACGTTGACTCTCTTTGAGCACTTTTTGCCAATGATGGAGCAGAAGAGTATTGTAGAGCTATATAGCAAGATCGAAGAGCCACTTATATCTGTACTGTGCGGTGTTGAACGCAACGGTGTGAGGGTAGACACTGCCCAGCTACAAGGTGCAAGAGAGAAGCTCAGTGGTAGGCTCGCAGAGATTGAAGATGAGATATACACAACCTCGGGTAGTCGCGCTATAAACCTTGGATCTCCCAAACAACTCGGAGAGCTCCTATTCGACACGCTACGCCTCAACGACAAGGCTAAAAAGACAAAGACCGGGCAGTATAAAACAGACGAAGCTACACTTGAGTCTCTGCGGGATAGCCACCCCATTGTTGGGCAGATATTGGAGTGGAGGGGCATCAAGAAGTTGTTGTCTACATATATTGATGCACTTCCCGAGTTGATTGACACTCGTACGGGTCGCATCCACACGTCGTTCAACCAAGCCGCAACTGCCACTGGCAGGCTCAGCTCGTCGAATCCCAACTTACAGAACATACCAATTCGTGATGCTATGGGACGGGACATACGCCGAGCTTTTGTACCTCAGTGCGATGGCTGGAAGATTGTAGCTGCCGATTACTCGCAAATCGAGCTGCGCATTATGGCGCACCTCAGTGAAGATAGTGCACTTATCGAAGCCTTTGTAATGGACGAGGATATACACACCGCTACGGCAGCCAAGATCTATGGCGTGCCGATAAGTGAGGTTACCTCCGAGCAGCGACGCAGAGCAAAAACAGCTAACTTTGGTATAATATATGGTATATCGACCTATGGACTTGCAAGCCGACTTGCCATTTCAAATGGCGAGGCTAAGGAGCTAATCGATGGCTACTTTGCGCTCTATGGTGGCGTTAAGGACTATATGGACAGGGTTGTGGAGGAGGCAACGACTCGTGGATATGTTGAGACCATCTTCGGCCGAAGGAGATACCTTGCAGATATCACCTCGTCGAATAAAACAATGCGAGGGTTTGCTCAGAGGAATGCAGTAAATGCACCAATACAGGGTAGCGCAGCAGATATTATGAAACTTGCGATGATCCGTGTTGATAGTGAGATTCGCAGACGAGAACTCAAAGCAATGGTAATACTACAAGTACACGATGAGCTCGTTATCGAGACCCCCGACGAAGAAATAGACACCATAAAAGAGATACTGCAAGAGGCAATGAGTGGTGCCATAGAGCTAAAGGTGCCCCTTACCATTGACATAGGCGTGGGCAACAGTTGGCTTGAGGCACACTAACAAAATACGATTCAAAAACATCAGCTATGGCGATTTATTGCTATACGAGGTGTTGTAATATATAGTAAAATGCTATATATTTGTAGTTTGTAACACCTCCCTAAAATTCATCATTTATTTTATGATACTTGACATAGAAATACACCTAATATACTTCGTCCTTTTGGCATTTGTCATCTCGGTTGCCATCGGATGGCGAGCAATACCAAACATTGTCATCATTGCAAAGACAAAGCGCCTCTTCGATAAGCCATCGCTGAGAAAGGTGCACAGTGATAATGTTCCTCGACTGGGCGGAATATCATTCTTCCCTACTATGATGATTGCCTTTTGCTTCGCACTGGGGCTTAGATACTACTTTGGCTTAAGCATAAACATCGAAGATGAACGACAATTCCTTATCGAATTTTTGTTGCTAAACTCCGGACTCTTTATGCTCTATATGATCGGTATGGCAGATGACTTGATCGGGGTTGGATACAAGTCTAAGTTTTGGGTACAGCTTGCAGCTGCCACCATACTTGTCTTCTCGGGTCTTTATATTAGATACCCCGAGGGACTGCTCGGAATTACAGATATGGGGGTAATTGGAGGCGGCGCACTAACAATAGTGCTTATCATATTTGCGATTAATGCGTTTAACCTTATATATGGCGTTGATGGACTCTGCTCAGGTATAGGAATCATCTCGCTTGGGGCATTTGCCGGATGGTTTATTGCAAGTCAAGAGTATGTATACGCTATGCTCGCTTTTTCGATGATCGGAGTGCTTATTGTCTTCTTCCTCTTTAACGTCCTGGGCAAACGCTTAAAAGTCTTTATGGGAGACACCGGCTCGCTTACTCTGGGATTTCTGATCTCCTTTATCGCCCTTAAATTCTATACAGTGGCATCCGCTGAGGTTGCTTCAGTTAACACTATTGATCTGGAGTCTCCACTCTCGATGATTGTTGGAGTTCTCTTTGTACCACTGTTCGATACGGCAAGAGTCTTTGTCAGTAGAATTTCTCGCGGCAAGTCGCCCTTTCATCCCGACAAAAACCACATACACCATAAGCTACTCGCACTCGGCTTCTCACACCTTACCAGCACAGCGATTCTACTTCTGTCGACCATTGGAATTCTTATCCTCAATATCATTCTTAGCCAGATGCTGAAATACAACGTGAACATTGTACTGTTCATCGACGTTGCAATTGGTGTTATGGTAAACATTGCAATCAATCGAGTGTTGCACATACGTGCTGAGAACGAGGAGATCGGTAAGTAAAGAGTTAGAAAGAGATAGACACAGTCCACTACAGACTTCCTTTTTTTTAAGTAAGAACAACCCACATTATGTCTCAATACTGTAACTACGTTGCCCAGTCAACGGACAAAGACATAGAACTACATCGTGAGTATCACGACAATAGTTATGGCTTCCCCATAGCGAGCGACAATGAGCTTTTTGGGAGGTTCATTCTTGAGATAAATCAAGCTGGACTTAGTTGGCTTACGATTCTCAAGAAGCAGAGTGCCTTTAGGAGTGCGTACAGCAACTTTGATGTTCAGAGTGTTGCAGGCTATACTCAGGTCGATGTTGAGCGACTGCTGGGTGATGAGTCAATCATTCGAAATAGGTTGAAGATCGAGGCTGTAATCTATAATGCTCGTTCGATAGTCGAGATTCAGAGCGAGTACGGTTCATTTGGGGGATGGTTGGAGCAAAACTCTCCGCTTGAGTTAAGCGAGTGGGTGAAGCTATTTAAGAGGCACTTCAGGTTTGTAGGTGTGGAGATTGTAAATGAGTTTTTGATGAGCAGTGGCTATCTGAGTGGTGCTCACAGCGAAGAGTGCCCGTGTATAGCAAAATCGCAGCCCAAAACCCCGTGTGGATGCAACATATAAGACAACAATAATAAAAAAACGAAGAGAACTATGAGTAGTAGACCAAAGACCTTAACATTGCTTAGCTATGCAGTGCTTCCAGCCATAGCATTCGCTCAGAGCCCCAGGGATAAGAGACCCAACATACTTTTTATACTCTCGGATGACCATTCACGCGAAGCCATCAGTGCCTATGGAGGCATCAATGCAGAGCTTGCCCCGACCCCAAACATTGACGCAATTGCCAAAGATGGCGCACTGTTTCGCAATATGATGGTTACAAACTCTATCTCTGGTCCGAGTCGTGCAGCAATACTAACTGGCAAGTATAGCACCACCAATGGTTTCTATCAGAACGAGGGCGGCATACGCTTCGACAGCACACAGATGCAATCACAGAAGCTATTGCAGGCAAGTGGATACAGCACATCGCTCTTTGGCAAGTGGCACCGTGTGCAGCCTCACTATGGCGTTCGCACGGAAAGGTACAAGCTCATTCACTACTACTACGATATTGACACCTGGGAGCTGTTTGACCTTGAGAGCGACCCTAATGAACTAACCAATCTGTACAACAATGCCGACTATGCTGAGGTTGTAGCCGAGCTCACATAAGGAGCTTGGTGAGTTGCAAAAGGAGTATGACGATGATATGCCTCTGGATGCTCGCCGTGAGCTAACCGATCGTTATAAAATAGACTACGAATTTTAATAATCTATAACAAAGATCAAAAATTATGAATAATCAATGCCCGCAGTGCTCGATGGACGACTGCTACTTTGACGGCACAATGAACGTTTGCCCCCACTGCGCCTATGAATGGACAAATAACACAACGACCAGTGATGGTGATTCACAGAAGACGCCACACGATAGCAACGGCGCTGCACTCTTGGATGGCGATGCAGTTACGGTGATAAAGGATCTGAAGGTAAAGGGTTCGTCGATGGTCATCAAACGTGGAACGAAGGTTCGCTCCATTCGCCTTACAGAGAATCACGAAGAGGTAGACTGTAAGATTGAGGGTACGAGCATCGTGCTGAAGTGTTGCTTCTTGCGCAAGCAGTAGGGTCTCTCACCTGCCTACAATAGATAAAAAGCTATCTACCCGACGATGGGGCAGATAGCTTTTTGTTTTGCACGATGCTGAGAGTTGATATTTTAGGATGTAGCTCAAATACCAACTATTAGGGATTGTGGCAGATGCGGCACTGCGTTACCTTTGTAGTGTTAATTAAACGTATTAAAATTCAACGATAAATTATGGCTCAAATTACAATTATTTACGGCTCTACTACAAGCAACACAGAGTCTGCCGCTCAAGAGATTGCAACCTCACTTGGCACAGAAGGTGTCCGAGTAATCGATGTTTCGAGTGCATCTCGAAGCAATATGGAGAGTGCCGAGATTCTCATTCTTGGGACTTCGACCTGGGGCTTTGGCGATTTGCAAGACGACTGGGATGCTGCTCTTTCTACCCTCAGCGGCTCTAATCTTTCAGGCAAGAAGGTTGCACTCTTTGGGTGTGGCGATTCGAGTTCATACCCCGACACATTTGTCGATGGTATGTACTCTCTCTACGAAGCCGCACGAGGAGCAGGTGCTACAATCATCGGTGAGGTATCTGCCGCTACATACAACCACTTGTCGTCGAGGGCTGAGATCGATGGTATGTTTGTAGGGCTCGCTCTCGACGACGATGAAATGAGCGAAAAGAGCTCTAAAATAGCAAGCTGGGTAGCAAACATCTCTAATCAATTCTAAATATCACAATGCAAGTTCTGTGTCATCACATCTATGAGTACAAAAAAGGACTCAGGCACTTGGTTCTTCACACGATGAAGTCTTCGAGTCGCGCCGACGCTGAGAATAGACTCACAAGATGTGGGGTTGACTACCTCATAACCGAGCTATCGAACGGGAATATTAACATATTTTTCGGCAAAAAGGAGTGCGTAGACGTCGTTCGTTCCTTTGATGGTCTACCGCTCAACCTTCTTACCGAAGAACAAGACTTTATTCTCGGCACAATGCTCGGTTATGACAGACTTGCTCAATGTAGCAGATACCTGCTGCGAAAAACAAAGGCTCATAAAACCACCACTCCAGAGATCAAACTAAGATATGTTGTATAGTGAATAAAAAAGCCGTAACTTTACGCCGCCAACTGCTGAACTCAATGTCCTAAACAATGTACACCAAAGGAAACTACCGCCCCGAAGACTCTATGGCGCAACTCATCTGCGACAACCACACGATGCTCAGCATCATCAGTCGCTTTGGAATACCGCTTGGCTTTGCCGAAAAGTCGATCGAGGAGGTATGCTGCGAAAATGGCATTGATTCGATTACCTTCTTGGCAATTGTAAACCTACTGCTCAGAGACGGAGCATATACCCCACGTGTGGAGGGTGTATCGCTAATTGGTGTTGTAGAGTTTCTTCGCCGTTCGCACGAATACTATCTCGGTACAAAACTCCCGAAAATTCGCACTAAACTCATAGGCGTGCTCGGCGATGATAAAATCTCAAGGCTAATTATACAGTACTTCGACGACTACGTTATGCAAATCAAGGAGCACCTGCGATACGAAGAAGAGGAGCTCTTCCCATACATTGAACGCCTTACAAAGGGCGAGTCTACAAAGGGATATTGTGTGGAGCTGTTTTGCCAAAAACACGACCATATTGCTGAACCACTACGAGAGTTTAAGGACGTTATCATTAAGTACTACAATGCCCAGAATAGCGAAGAGGTGGTGAGCGTCATACACAGTCTACTGTCCTATGCCTATGATCTCTCGAAACACAACGATGTGGAAGATAGACTACTTGTGCCACTTGTACGTAAAGAAGAAGAAGAGAAAAAGTTTTAAGGCAATGCAAAGTAACCGAGTTCATATCTTAGTCATTGAGCCATCACTCATTATCGGTCAAGGAGTGGTCGGTGCGCTGCTTGAGATAGAGACACTCGGTATAGACATAAGTCAAAGTGAGCAAGTGTCAGATATCGAAAGGCAGATTGCACAGTCAGAACCAGACATAGTGCTAATCAATCCACTGTACGCAGAGTCTCTTAACCTCGGTGTTGAGAAGAACCATAGTGGTATTAAGTACGTTGCCCTTCAGAGCTCGGTGATAAGTGGCGAGCAGTTGCGTGATTTTGATGGTGTGATTACCATATCGGACAGCCTTCAAGAGATCGAAGGGGTACTGCTCCGTCTGTGTGGCAAGAGGAGAGCTCCAAAGAGCAAGGAGCAGGAGGTCTTAAGCGCACGAGAACGAGAAGTGGTAGCGGCAATTGCACTTGGAAAGAGCAACAAAGAGATTGCCGACTCGCTCTTTATCTCCACTCACACCGTTATGACACACAGAAAGAACATCGCTGCCAAACTTAAGATACACAACCCTGCCGGGCTTACCATCTACGCCATTGTCAACAAGTTAATCGAAATAGAGGACATTAAGTAGTCAGACAAGGCATTGATAGCACGCCATAGGAGCAGGCTAAAAGGCACCTCCTCTACCGAAAGTTATTATCCGACAAGCCCTTTATTCTCACCATTTAGCCCCCCCTCCGCTCTCAACAACTCCACAACCTCAAGGCACATACGAGAGTTATGATAGGGGCACTTCCACATTCCTGCCTTATCCTCCACACGGTTTACATCCCCACTCTCAAGCCTGCTCCACCACCACTCTCCACCTTCGCTATCCACCAAATTATCTTTGATATAGCCCCAACACTCTATGGCCGCCTCGATAGCCTCCTCTCCCCTTTTGTGATACTTTGCGAGCCACATAAGCCCAACAACGCATTCGGCCTGCACCCACCAGTGTCGTTCCATATCATACGAGCCATCACCGTGCCTTTCATATATCATCGACCCATCGCTCTGTATCCCCTCGAACGATGCTTCGGCTACTCGCTCCGTCACGCTCATCACCTCATCCAGCAACTCCTCAGAGCCTACAACCTGCGCCGCTTCCAAAATCAACCACGACGCTTCGATATCGTGCCCATAGGAATAGATGCCATCCAGACGGTTCCACTCCATATCGAAAAAGAGCGAGAGGTGCCCTGTCTGCGGATTGAAGATTCGCTGCGTAAAGATCTTGATTAGCCTAATTAGACTCCCCTTGAGCTCATCACTTTGCCACACTCGATATAAATTTGTGTAGGCCTCCAAGATATGAAGATGGGTGTTCATCGTAAGTGGGGCGTTGTCATCCTTCTCGCTCAGGCGCAGATCTTCAATATCCTGCCACTCCCTACTCTTTGCCTCAAGATACCCTCCCGACTTCGCATCATAGCTATGCTTTTCGATAGAGCCATATAGCACCTTGGCAGCCTCCAACGACTCTTCATCGCCCACGGCTCGATAGTGCTCGCTCAGACCGTACACTGCAAAGGCAAGGGCATAGAATTGATTTTTAGTGTCTACCTGCCGTCCACTATGATCCACACTCCAACACAGCGTACCCTCCTTGGCATCATAGAACCTCGCAAGGAGATACTCCTTGGCGTGGTTCGCACACTCCAAATACTTATGATTCTCCTCACCCAACACTCTATATGCGGCAGAGAACGACCATAAGATTCTCGCATTGAGCACTGCGCCTCTATCTGCCCTCTTGTCGACCGCTCCATCGCCTCCCATTCTGCCATAAAACCCACCCTCGCTGCACAGCATCTTGGTGCTCCAAAAATCTAAGATATTTTCCTTTAGATTATGCAGTATCTCGCTCTGAAAATTAGTGATAGTGGTCATACTCTTTTGCTACTTGTTAATGATTTGCAGGTTTTTGTCCACAAGTTTTTTGATGGTTTCGACCGATTGCGCAGTAGTGTAGCCATCTGCAGGAGAGTTCAGACAGTAATCCACAAGTCTCTCCACCGTTGATGTAGCAACGTGCATACGCGTATCACTCGATGCATAGTATATAAAGACCTTTCCGTCCTCATCAGCGATCCATCCATTTGAGAACGCAACGTTGCCTACATCACCTACATACTCCTCACCAACTGGTGCAATGAAGTGCCCTGCTGGCTCTGCAATGAGTTTGGTGGGATCCTCAAGCGAGGTCATATAGAGATAGAGCACGTATCTGAGTCCTGAGGCGCAGTTTCTCACGCCGTGCGCAAGGTGTAGCCATCCCTGTGGAGTTTTAATTGGGTGTGGACCCTCGCCGTTTTTCACCTCCTTGATGGTGTGGTAATAGCGGTGATTTATGATTTTTTCTTCCACAACCTCTGCATTTGTCATATCATCGAGCAGCGCCCAGCCAATTCCTCCGCCACTACCCGTATCGATAAAACCATCCTGTGGGCGAGTATATAGTGCATACTTTCCGTCTACAAACTCGGGGTGAAGCACCACGTTGCGTTGTTGACTCTTGGTCTTCAGATCTGGCAGTCTTTCCCACGTTTTAAGATCCTTGGTGCGCGAAATACCTGCTGTGGCAGTTGCCGAGCTTAGATCACCTGCCGGAGCATTCGGATCCTTGCGTTCGGCGCAGAATATACCGTATATCCAACCATCCTCGTGTGCGGTGAGTCGCATATCGTACACATTGGTCGTAACGTCCTCCACATCTGGCATTGTGACGGGGTAGTCCCAAAACCTAAAGTTATCAATACCGTTGGGGCTCTCTGCCACAGCAAAAAAAGACTTCCTATCGACACCCTCCACCCTAACTACAAGCAAATACTTATCACCCCACTTCATAGCCCCGCTATTGAGAGTTGCATTCATCGAGATGCGCTCCATAAAAAACGGGTTGCTCGATGGATCAAAATCATAACGCCATATTAGCGGAGTATGTTCGGCAGTTAAGATTGGGTTTTGATACCTCTGGTATATACCATTAGTGCCTTCAACTTTCTCGTTTTTCTTTGTCAATAACTCCTCGTGTGCTTTGGTAACCTCCAACACTCTGTTCTTAAAATCTATTGCCATTTTTGTATAAGTTTTTATAACAAATTAGTGCTATTTTTAATTATATCTATTGTTGATTTATCTTCCACATATATTGAGTTTAATCCTTGAGCCTCTTGTGGAGGGTCTCCAGAGTAGTCTTGCCCCACTGCCCAGAATGGTTTATCTGCCACCTGAGTTGCAAAACCACCCCAGCTCCAGAAGTTGCACCCTGCAAAGACACCCCTACGCTTCGAATGTTCGACAACCTTGTCAAAGACCATAGCATACAGTCTATCACGGTGCGTCGTAGGGCTACCCTTTTCGATAGCACCCTGATTGCGAGGGAGCCCAAACTCCTCCATAACCAGCGGTTTGCCAAGTCTCTGTGCCACCTCAATATGAGCGTCAATATATGCCTCGCACTTCACAATTGCGCTATCTATTGTACCGTCCATATTCTGAGGGTCTATCCACCCCCAGTTGAGCGACCACATATGTGCATTGAGATATGCTATATCCTCAAGAGAGTGTATTGCCTCAAATAGCTCTATGTCGTTCTCGCATCCCATCTCACCCTCACTGCCCGTAGAGATCATATGGTTTGCGTCGATCGAGCGAATAAGTGCTGCACTTTCTGCCACCCAATCATAAAAAAGCTCCTTGTTCTGTTCGCCAAATGCACGAGGCTCGTTGCAGAGCTGCCACGAAAATATTGCGGGATCATCGACATACTTCTCACCCGTATAGCTGTTGGTTCTCGATACTATAAACCTGACGTGATCGGCAAACATCTCCTTTGCCTTTTCGCTGCGAACAAACTTCGAGGCCTCAGCTCCATAGTTGCCCCATCCCCACACCTTAATATCGGCAATGTCTAAATCCAACTCTCCGCTCCACTCCAAGTACTGTGTGAAACCACCACTCCACTCCCACGCATTGGTAAGATAGAGCACTGCATTCATCCCCCTCTTTTGGAGCTGATACATAAAGTAATCAAGTCCGTCGAGAAGCTCCTCGTTGTACTCTCCAGCAGATGGCTGCAACACAGGTTCGAACTTGCTGCTGTGTTTGACCTCTCCCTCACCCCCGACAATCACACGAAGGTTTGTTATCCCTATGCTTTTCAAAAAATCGAGCTCTTTGTGCAATCTCTCTCTATTGCCGCCCTCACCCTTTGAGCCAAGCACTGCTCCATACCAAAAGTTTGTACCAATAAAGTAATATGGAGTGCTCCCTTGCATAAAAACTCCATTTTCCACTCTAAAAAATTCGGCTCTTTTACCGCCACACGACACAAAAATCGTGAGGCTCGAGACGCAGAGAACAAATTGTAATACTCTTCCTTTTCTTATCATAGTTCTACACTTTTTATTTTTCGCAAAATTACTCAACATTACCCCAACAAAAGTGATATTATTATAACATAAATCAATCATTATCAAAAAAAACATTAACTTTGTGTCTATTAAAAGGATAGAGACAAATGGCAAAGATAACAAACGAGGTAATCAATGAAATCTCTCCGCTCCTGGACAAAGACTGCTTCTATATTGTTGAGCGTCATAAATCTGAGTTCACCTTCCCGATACATCGCCACAAAGAGTTTGAGTTGAACTTTGTTGAGAATGGTGGCGGTGCCGAACGAGTTGTTGGTGATTCCATCGAGACTATATCGAATTTTGATTTGGTGCTTATCGGCGGAGAAAATCTTGAGCATTCGTGGAATCAGGGCGACTGTCGCTCTTCCTCGGTTCGAGAGATAACCATACAGTTTTCCAGCGAAATATTCTCAGAGGCTCTGCTCCAACGTACAGCATTCAACACTATTGGCAAGATGCTTGAGCGGTCACAGCGCGGTATATCCTTTCCGCTGACCACCATTATGAAGGTCTACTCCACTCTCGATACACTCTCGTCAAAGGATGGCTTTGAGCTCTACATAACAGTCCTTAGGCTATTTCACGAGCTATCGATGTGCAACAATAGTAAGACCCTAAGCAACATCGCCTTTGCAAAGTTGGAGCAAAATGCAGATTCTCGCAGAGTTGCCAAAATCTACTCGTATATTAACTCCAACTATCACAATTCGATTCGTTTGGAGCACCTTGCCGAGATTGTCAATATGACTCCACCTGCCTTTAGTCGTTTCTTTAAGCTACGCACGGGGTCGAACCTATCTGACTATATCACATCGATACGACTTGGAGCAGCTTGTAGAATGTTGATTGACACGACAAAGAGTATCTCGGAGGTTAGCTTCGAGTGTGGTTTCAACAACCTATCGAACTTCAACCGTATTTTCAAAAAACGCAAGGGAATCACCCCAAAGGAGTTTCGCGAGATCTATCGCAAAAAGAGAGTCATATACTAACACTCTCTGTCGGTATTGGCTCTACCGAAGAGCTGCTCGCGCCACACTACTCCGCCATCCGACCCCTACCTCTATACTCGCCGAAATCAAACGGCACGGTTGCTACAAACCTCTGCATCAACTCCCTCATACGCTTAACTTCATCTGTGTGATTAGCATCGTGATAGAGGTTCGTTTGTTCATTATAATCTGTACGAAGATCATATAGTTGATCGTCGTCATAGTAGGCGGGATAGTGCAAATCGTTTCGATATCTGTCCTTCGCCTCTATGCCCTCGATGGAGTAATTCTGACGATTTTGCGCACTAACACCCTCGGCGGTGCTCCTCGGGAAACGAGTCGCTATATACTTCCAATCTTTTGTTATCACTGCTCGCTGATAAACAATCTCGCAGTATAGAGCCTCACGTTTAAGTGGTTTTTGTTCAAAGATCATATCTACCCAACTCTCCCCGTCGAGCTCCAATGCCGTTTGCTCCGCACCGCTAATTTCGAGCAGTGTTGGTAGGATGTCAATGTTCGAGGTGAGTTCATCGACTTTTGCTGGTGCGATCTTCCCCCTCCAGTAGACAAACGCAGGGAGGTGAGCCGCTGCCTGATAACAGGTCATCTTTCCTTGCGATTCACCATTATCGCTGGCAAATATCACAATGGTATTGTCGAGCACATCCATCTCTTGGAGCTTTGCAAATAGTGCTCTAATACCATCATCGAGCCATAGCATTCCTGCGTGAGAGTCGTCAATGCCGAGCTTCCGCGTACGCCTCAACACATCCTCGCGCGAGGGTTGTACTCCCTCTATCGGTTTATCCATAACTCCCTGAGCCGTTATTCGAGCATCGCCCTGCAACGAAGCAATAGCATTGGGAGTGTGAGGCACTGTGGTTGAAAACCATAGAAAAAAAGGTCTCTCGCCACTACACCCACTGAGAAAATCTAACGCACCCTTTGTGACCCACTCCATATTGTGGAGCTGCATCTCCTCGGGCAAACCAATAGCGTGAAGGTTGTTAGCATATATTGACTCCGCATAGTCAAATCCGGAGTTACGCTCAACATAGCTACGCTGCTGTTCATAGACCTCTGCTATCTTAGCATTGAGATCTGCACTTTGCATAGTAATCTCCGACAACTTCGATTCCTTTATCGGTTGACCGTTGTGCCACTTGCCAACCATTCCACTATAATAGTTCGCCTCATTGAGATACGTTGGAATCGTAACATCGAGATTCTCCACAATGTCTGCATTCCACCGAATATAGGCAGGATCTGCCTTATCGTGCTGCGCAAAGCTACTTGAGTTTGAGGCATAGCGACCCGTAAGGGATGAGTAGCGCGAGGGGGTAGACACCGGTGAGGCGACATAGTAGTTCGTCAGTTGAAGAGATTGAGAGGCAAGCGAGTCGATAAAGGGCGTATGCACCTTACCGCCCATATAGCCCAGCTCCTCGAAATCCAAATCGTCGATATATAGCACCACAATGTTTGGTCTTTGCTCGACCTTCGAGCAACCAACAGCTGCTGCCACGGCAGCAGCCATCAGTGATATTTTTCTTAAGTTCATATCCTACTATTTCTTGTATAACACATCGAGGTTGATAAGCGAAAACTCTTTCTCGGTCGGAGTTAAGAGCTCAACACCGATAGATGTAACCCCTGTTGTGAGCTTTAGGTAGAGAAACGATGTCTTTTTCTCTCCGATTTTAATCTCTCCACAATTTTCATTAAGGTTGGTAAAGATCCTAAAGGTTGCCTCCTCTTTGAATGTGTGTCGAGCTCTAATGCCTATGCTATACATACCGTCTTTGAGCACCTCAACTCTATAAACTGCCCTCTGACCTGCCAACCCTCCTACATACATACCCTCTCTGGTCGACTCATCGTAGTAACTACTTCTATTTTTCGACGAGTAGCTTATACCAACGTTTTGTCTAAACTTCAGCGACTTTAGGATATTAAACTCAAGATACGAAGAGGTAGATATGTTTACACTCGTGAGATCGTCCTTGGCGTTGTTAATAAAAGTTAGAGGATTGCCCGACAACCAAGAGAGCTCGTCTGCAACATCCTCGTTCTCGATATATGGGTCATAGGTCGGAGGGTATAGGAGTGCTGAGCGGAGAATACCCGACGAGGAGGATGTTACGGTCTTTGCAATATTGGTCTGAGTGTTTCCGTAGTTCATATTGAGCCCTGCTTTTAGCCACCCGAAGAGGTTGCGAGTAACATTGGCTCTGATTGTGTAGCGCCTAAAGCCCGAGTTCTTAACAATACCCTCTTGATCGGTATAGCTACCAGATATAAGATAGCTACCTTTGTCACCGCCGCCAGATAGACGGAGATTGTAGTCCTGCTTGAAGCTATTCTGAAATATGACGTCCTGCCAGTCGGCAACTCCAACCCAATCGATATACGTTCCGGTAGGATCGGTATAGTAGCCCGGGTTGAGAAAATCCTCTGGTCGTGGGCTATACGTCCCATCGAGAGGATTCCACGTACCGGGGTATGGAACACTAAGCGACGCACCGTTGTAGTAGTGCGAGTTAAAGGCCTGCTCATTGCAATAGAGCGCATACTCATAGGCATCCAATACATCAATTTTATTGTTGACCTGAGCATAAGACAGAGATGCCGAAAACTCTATTCTATCTCGTCCCTTTGCCCCTGTCTTTGTTGTGATTAACACCACGCCGTTGGCACCCCGCGAACCATAAATAGCCGTTGCCGAGGCATCGCGAAGAACCTCGATCGAGGCAATGTCATTGGGGTTGAGAATCGACAACGGGTTATCCGCTTGTTGAATACCACCATTGGCATCGCTCGAAGGCACGCCTGTTGTCTCATACGGAATACCGTCTAAGACATATAGCGGTTGCGATGAGGTCGAAAAGGAATTTACCCCTCGAATGTTTATGCTAAAGCCTCCTCTGGGTGAGTTATCATTCTGCAGTACATTAACCCCTGCCAGTCTACCTGCAAGTCCAGCGGCGATGTTCGTTGGGTCGCCAATGGTCAAATCGTCAGACTTTACCGAACCCACCGAACCCGTAAGATCACTCTTGCGAGTAGAGCCATAACCTATGACAACCATCTCGTCGATAAGAACTGCATCCTCTTGCATCACTACGTTAATCTCCTCTCTGTTTGCCACCTCAAGCTCTATGGGCTCCATACCCGTAAAGGTAAAACGCAACTTGGAATCACCAGGCGCAGTTATAGTATAATCACCATAGAGATCACTGGTCGACCATTTGTCTGTCTCCAACACAACAATAGTTACGCCAACCATAGGTTCACCTTTGGAGTCTGTTACCACACCCTTAATGGACACCTCCTGAGCGTATAGTGTCGTAAGGCTCGATACTAATATAATAAAGTAGTAGTAGTAAAAATCTTCTATTCATACTTTTTTGAAAATTTTTTAATAATAATCCCACACTCTCTTTACAAAGTTATGTATTCCTTATCGATAAAACTAATACTTTTTTAACATTTAGCAATACAGCCACTCCTCAAGACTACACCCCCACAACTCTCGCACTAATCAACACAAATCACTGCTAAACACGCCTTTGACAACACCACAAGAGATCAAAGCAAAAAAACACCATAGCGATAAAAAGTAGTATAAAAAATGTTACAAAAAATTAACAAAATATTATTTTGCACGGCGTAATTGACGTACCTTTGCAAAGGAGAGTTATAGAGATACTTTACAATAACAACAGCATAGACTACGAGCCAAAACTTCAATATAGATCTATCATTATACTAAAAACTCATAAAACAGTATGAAAACTTCAACCAAATCATTCACCATTCTACTACTATTTGTTGCGACTCTAATGATAAGCACTTCGTGTTTTTCGCCACGTCAAGAGCCAACCTCTAAGACTCCAGCCGAGAAACTCATCGAAGTAATAGAGCTCGGCATAGACAGCGGTGTCATTATGCTTGGACACCAAGACGACCCTTTGTATGGGCACTCGTGGAAGTATGAAGAGAATCGCTCCGACATTTTGGAAGTTGTGGGCGACTATCCAGCTGTTATGGGTTGGGAGATCGGAGGGCTTGAGCTTGGCAATGACAAGAGCCTTGACGGAGTGCCATTTGATCTATTGCGCAGCGAAATCATCAAACAGCACAATCGCGGCGGTATTAACACCATCTCGTGGCATACGTTCAACCCCTTTGGTGGCGACTCGTGGGACGAAGAAGCTGGTGTTGTGAGCTCGATTCTAAAAGGTGGCAAAAACTACGATATGTTTCAAGGATGGTTATCAACCGTGGCAAAGTACCTTGGCTCAATTAAGGATGAGAGTGGAGAGCTTATACCCATTATCTTCAGACCGTGGCACGAGCACGACGGAGATTGGTTCTGGTGGGGGGAGAGTTGGTGCACCCACGCCGAGTATGTAGAGCTGTGGGATATGACCTACGAGTTTATGGAAGGGCAAGGACTCAACAACCTTGTGTGGTGCTATATGCCGGTGCTGAATGCCGAGGATAAAACTCCATCTGCCGATAGATTCGATATGCTTGGTCTTGACCAATACCAACAAAAAGAGGATGTGGAGGGCTACCTCAAAGGGCTTAGAAAAAAACTGGATATGCTTGTGGCGTATCGCACGAAGTACAACAAACCGATTGCAATTACCGAGACCGGCTCTGAGGGCATACCTGTGGAGGGTTGGTGGAGCGAGGTATTGCTTCCCGCCATCTCGAACGACTCGATAAGCTATGTGCTACTATGGCGCAATGCGTGGGACAAACCAGAGCACTTTTACAGCGCATACAAAGGTCATAAATCTGAGGCCGACTTCGTGAAATTTGTTGACTCAAAGCAAGTTGTTACGGTCAAGGAGATTGAGAAGAACATTACCAAGACCCTTCGTTAGTCAGAGATAAAAACATAACGGCTTAATACCCCTTGCAAGACAATGAACAGATTATACACAATTGCCATTAGAGAGATTACCCTTGGCTTGATTCTTCCGCTCATAACCCTAATGCTGCTTAGTTGCGCAAAGCAAGGAGATGGAAACAGAGAACCGATACCTGGAGGCACAATCGAATTTAGTATGGTCGATCAGAATGCCACGCAGAGCACCAAAACCTTGCTCAACAATCTTGGCACGACCAGAAACACGGGGGTCATCCTCGGACAGCAACAAGCCTATATCGAGGGGCACGGTCAAAGCGTTCGAGAGTATAGCACGCAGTGCGACATATCGGAGGTGAGTGGTAAGTATCCGCTTCTAACCGGCGAAGACTTCATTGTGCTGACCAACGACGAGAATGACTTTGACGGTAACTGGTACGACAAACAATCCGAAGAGATCCACAACTACATTGTCGAGTGCTACAAACAGGGCATCTTCACTACCCTATCGTGACACTTCAGAGAGCCATACAAAGGAGAGGAGTTCTACACCAAAGATATGCAAGAGTTTGAAAAGAACAATGCCTTTAGAAGTATTCTTGAGGGTGGCGAAAATCACGACTACTACAAAGCAAAACTCGACCTTATAGCCGACTTCCTAAAGTCGCTGAAGGACAGTAGCGGAGAGCTTATACCAGTAATATTCAGACCGTTTCACGAGATGGAGGGTGGTTGGTTCTGGTGGGGTAGCGACTCAGGAACAGAGCAGGAGTACAACGAGCTGTGGAGATTTACCGTGGAGTACCTCCGCGACAAGAAGGGAGTGAACAACTTTATCTATGCCTTCTCTCCATCGTATGGCACTGTGGCTGATAGCTACGAGCTTCGAAACCCCGGTGTCGACTACTTCGACATTGCTGGTGTGGACATCTATATCAATGACCGCGAGGGACAAGTCGAGAAGATGGTGAGGGCTATGGAGGTCATCGTGGAGTATGCACAAGAGCACGACAAGGTGCCAGCTCTAACCGAATTTGGTTATCGCAATGGCATTAATAATAGTAGCGATTCGTTGTGGTTTACAGAGAGCTTTCTACGACCTGTTTTGGCAAGCCCCAGCGCACACAAAATAGCCTATGCGCTGACCTGGACCAACACCAAGTCGGGAGTGTGGGTACCTCTCAAAGGGGATCTAACCTACGACAACTTCGTGGAGTTTTATGACCACCCCTACACGATCTTTCTTAATCAGTGGACAAAGTAATCCTCACAGCTTGAGACAAGGAGGAGGTAGGCAATGAACAAATTTTCACGCTACATACTATCTACATTGATCGTTGGTTCATCGTCGTGCGAGCAACCTGAGCTTGACGACCAAGACCCCGTTGAGCCCGATCCACCAGAGACGATACTACCGTTACGACCAAACATCATACTTATTGTAGCCGACGATATGGGGGTTGACGATATGAGCTATCGCGGCAATAGTGCTGTGCACACCCCTCGACTCGATAGCCTGGCTCAGAATTCAATGCGATTCAGCAACTTCTTTGTTCACTCGGTGAGCGCACCCACTCGGGCATCACTTCTCACTGGTCGCCACTTCCTACGCACCGGTGTTTCGGGTCTTCACGCAGGCAGAGACTTTGTAAACCTTGACGAGACGACCATTGCCGAGGTTCTAAAGTCAAGCGGATATAGGACTGGCATCTGGGGCAAGTGGCACTCGGGGACAAGCAACGGCTACTACCCTTGGCATCGAGGCTTTGACGAAGCGTATGTAGCGAGTCTCTACCACCACTACAACAACACGGGATTGTTCAACGGAGAGAGTATGCACCTTGAGGGTTGGTGCGATCATAGAATTACCGATCTGGCTCTCGACTTTATAGATAGCAATAGCTCAAGACCATTCTTTGCAATGTTATCGTTTCTATCGGTACACTCGGACTGGGCTGCACCTAAGGAGTATATCGAGGGCTATCGCAACGAGGGGCAGTCCGAAAACTTTGCCACTCTCAACGGTATGCTAACTCATATGGACTATCAAGTAGGTAGAGTTCTTGATAAGGTCAAGGAGTTGGGCATTGGTAGCAATACGATGATCGTATTTATGAGCGACAATGGTGCTAACACCTCGACCACGGGATACACTCTCTCGGATGGTGAGTGGCAAGAGAGGAACAGTTCGGGATATACAGGCAGTAAGTCAAAGAACTATGACGGGGGGATACGCTCGCCACTGATAATTCATTGGCAGGGCGTAACGGTATCAACCGATAATAGCTCTCTGCTATCGGTTATGGATCTATTTCCGACTCTTTGCGAGGTTGCAGAGGCACAGACGCTCTCACTACCGAAGCCTCTGGATGGTGTGAGTTTTGCAGATTTGCTTCGTGCTCCGTCAACTATCGACAACTCTCGGTCTATATACATATCTCACTGGGCACCATTCTTTGAGGATGGAACCTTTGAGGATGGAGTTGAATTTGACGAGGTGCCGCTCACCGATGAGCTGCGCAGTCAGATAGACCCCGAGCTTCAACATATTGGTATTCGCAAGGGGCGATACAAGTTGCTTCTCAATGAGTATGGAGCTGACGCTCTTTCGTTTTGGGATCTTGTCAGCGAGCGCAAGGAGGAAAAGGCGTATAACATCTACAACAGTCAACTTGCGCTTGCTCAGCAGTACAAAGACGAATTGATGTTGTGGTACAATTCCATACTCTCGGATCAGGGTGCTTACACCTCCTCGATCTTTGTCATAGGAGGTTCCGAGACTACGAACTACTATGAAATATTGTGTTATGCTCCTGCGTCGATTTCAGCAGGCTTGGTGAATAGTGCTCACGATCTTGACGGCTTTAATGAATCGGGGGAAAGGGCAACATATCGAATATCGGTCAATGAGCAGGGGGAGTACAAACTGCGGATAAAGTGTCGTCAGGCGAACGACGATATGCGCTTCAGAGTATCTACAAACCTCTCTGCTGATTGTGGCGAGGTCACCATTACGAAGGATAAGTATAACTCGACGTTGCTCACGCCAAGTCTGCATCTAAGCTCTCAAACTACGGAGTTGACCATTGAGTTGCTCGATGATCTTGAGGCAGATAATGCTCTAACTCGGATCACTTTGGAGTTATAGAGCACCGTTATTGTTGTTCCTGTTTTTGTTTGCGGAAGTGAAGCTGTGGTGAGAGAAGGGAAGGAATGTGGCAGGTGTTCAAAGTGGAAATTGTTAGAAAAATGTAGCTGTTTTACATATCATTTATTATCTTTGCATTCGATCTTAGCTGAGGGGGGGGCAAAAAATTAAAAATTTACAATGACAACGAAAAATACACTACTTACAGCAATTTACATATTATCTCTCTTATGTCTTTGGGCTGTACAGATTGACGACTTTTACTCTGGTAATTACTCGTTTTTATACTATACCATCACTATAACTATTTTTGGTTCTTGGGGCTACTTCAAGCTACGTAAAAGGCGCGCCAGTTAAATACTATTTCTAATAGCATAAGGATATAGAATCTAATATATTCTTCTTTTAGGTGAAATAGTGAATAAACATATCAATCTTGGTTCAAGATGACTACAAAATTTGTAAGGTGATTGAGAATCAATGAGAAACAGATATGTAAAAGAGTGTGAATTTAGGCACATTTGCAGAAACCAAAATTTATATTTGAATTTGCGTCAAAAGCGAAGTTGCTGTCAGGCAGCGCGAGCTTTTTCAAGAATAAAAAAAGCAAAAAGGGTCGCCTGTGAGCTACGTAAAAGGGGCGAACAGCAATTTTGCGGAGCTCGCTCGGGGTGGCTACCTTCCGCAATTTGATAGTTTGTTCTAAAGGTTTCGGAGTGGACGACGGAGGGCACTCTGCAAAGGGAGCGAATAGCGATTTTGCAGGTGTCCTCGTGGGGCGTCGGACACCCGCATTTGGTGGGTTGCTCTAAAATTAGTGATAAAAAATCAGCCAAAAAGGTGGCGACCGTCCGCAATTGGTAGTTGGTAGGCAGAGACGTACGACTGAGGGAGTCCAAAGAGGCAACGCAGTTGGCGGACTCCCTCGGGGGGAGTCGTACGTCCGCATTGGGTTGGTTGCTCTAAAAGTCTTGCAGTCGAACGACGGAGGGCGGTCAGATAAGCAACGCAAGTTGCGGCAGCCACTACAGTCGACAATTGGTGGGGGTCGTTCGGCCGCATTTGGTTGGATACTCTAAATCATTGGTAAAAAAGCAAAAAGGCTGCTCGGGGTGGAGACCGTCCGCCTTCGGTTAGCTTTCTTTATCTGTAACTTGCAGGTCAAAAGTAACCCGAGAACCCTGCACAGTGTAAAAAACTTCCGTTACTTTTGAAGAGCAAAAAAAACGAAAAAGAAACTTTTCGGTATTGCATTATCGCACTCGCGTACAGAGCTGCACCTAATCGTTAGACATATATCGAGGGATAGGCACAATACCCCGTGCTCGCGCATTCTCAATATTCACTAACTTATAGGATGGCGTGGTGGTGATAGTCTTGTATGCGCTCTGCGTGGCAGCTTTGTACGAAGTATATGGATCATCATAATAACCTATCAAAGTAGATTCAATATACATCACAGACTCCGTGCCATCTCCATTGGGTATTCCAACACCCACCATACAGTGATGAGGCTCCGACGTAAAGACAATATAGGCATTGAGTCCTATTTTTCTAAAAAATGATGCCATCATCACACTCCCATCCACACAATTCGCCTGTGTGTTGTTTAGCACCTGATCGATAAAACGAACCGTCTGCACGCTCACCCTTGACTGCACGTTTGAGGTAGTCCCAATACTACTGTATCGCGATCCCAGTTTGGCTAAGTACTCCCAAATCCAATATATCTGATCGTAAACCTTCTGAACTCCTTGCTGATATCCAACAAAATTCCGATCTCTTCCTCCTGCCAGAATCTCCTGCAAAATAGGATCTATCCCTTCATAATCTTCATTGACAAAAGAAGCATATAGATCTCTGGTGTCTATCCACTCGTTTTTGCTATTATAGTATCCAAATACGATCTCATTAATCGGTCGACACTGCACCCCCTCGTTGATACGATCAATCTCCACTCCATCAATCTCTAACACTGCAGTCAGTGTAAAGTTTATGGCTTGCGTAATCTCGGGAAATTTGTCTAACTTCCACTTAATTAACGGATCAATTGAAAGCCACTGTCCTCCTTTAGATGCTGTTTCCTGGATTATGGTTTCGTAATTAAGTGGGCTCTCTTCAATCTTGATTCGAACAACTGCCCCATCTCTTGGAGGAATAAGGTTAAAGTAGAAAAAGATGTCATTTGCCCATCTATTGTTAGCATTCCAGAGTGCTATGGTTGGGTATATTTTGGAACCGAATGCGTATTTGCCGAGTGTGAATCGGACATCGTCTGGGTGCTGAGCATAGGCACTATTAGAGTTTAGCCCAATAAGGGAAGTTAGTGCAATTAATGCGATGAGTAGTTTTTTCATATTACTATTTATCTTTTAGGCATATTATAAAATCTAATCCTTCTTACAGTGCTCTCTCTGCGCACTAGCATAGAGAGCAAGTTTACCACTGTGTGTCGTTCTTTACTCTTCTGACCGACTACAAAGATAGTAATTTTTGCTCAATTTACCATTACACACAGCTCAAAAGATAACACGTTGAACTATCTAAGATCGAGATTTTGCACTGCCAGACACAAGTACATAAACTTCGTAGTATGGCAGTAAATTTCTCGATGCCGCACCTCTATCGTATTACCTTGGCACTCTATTTCGCCTCTATGTTTTGGTCCAAAAAGCGCAGAATATGTCGTGCTATTTCAGTGGCTTTTTCCTCCACTGCAAAGTGTCCAGCATCAATCAAGTGTAACTCAGCATCTGGGAGATCTCGCAGATAAGCTATGGCGCCATTTTTATTGAATTTCAGGTCCTTCGCACCCCATACAATCAGTGTTGGAGGTTGTTCATCTCGCAACATTTTTTGCCACGTGTCGTAGCTAAGCAGATTGTTGTTGTAATCCTGGAACAATCTAACTTGAATAAGGCGATCGTTGTGTGTTTGCAAGAAGTTAAGATCGTGCACCCACGCGTCGGGAGATTGAATATTTAGGCTATCTTTTGCAATATCAAATAGATACTGTTTGTTAATGATCGCATCTTTGCTTGTCAGGGCATAGAGTTGAGCCTCTTTTTGCGCGCTGGTGTCCAACTGTGCAGAGCGAAAAAACTCTTGCCTCTCGGTGGTAAGACCATCAAGATATGTATTTGCATTTTGCACAATTAGGGCATCAATACGACTTGGATTTTTGATCATCATTCGATACCCTACCGGTGCTCCAAAATCTTGCATATACATTGTATAGTTCTCCACACCTATTGCATCTAAGAATTTGTTGTTTATCTCTGCCAACAACTCGAAGCTGTACTCTACACTATCGACACTGGGTCTACTGCTATACCCCGACCCAAGGTTATCTGGGGCAATTACGTGATAGTGCGTGGCGAGCATCGGTATAAGATTGCGATAGCTATGCGACGAAGAGGGATATCCGTGTAAGAGCACTATTGTTGGGTTGGTTGTATTGCCAGCCTCGCGATAGAAGATCCTATGGGAGTCAACCTCTATAAAGTTATAGGTTGTGTGCGGTGGGAGGTGGTATGTCTGAGAGCAGGACGAGATGATCAGAGACGTAAGTGTAATTAAAAATATGTTTTTCATATCGCAAGAAATCAACTTAACTATTGCAAAGCGTTGTATTATGATTTTTTTATATCTATGGGTAATAAAACTATGCTAAGATAGTATTTTATTTGCCGACTAACAAATCGTTTTAGCTTTATTTTCTCTTTTGAGCAACTTGATTTTTCGACTCCTTCCGTTTGTATGGTTACTCTTCCTTTAGGTATGCGGGGAGTCTACGGGGGCTTCGTTTCTATCATTGATATTTCTCAACCACATCTCCGCTACAAGCATCGCCAATCCCAGGCGAACCGCTCGTAGCAGAGTTTTTTTTGTTTTTACAGCGTGTCATAAAAAGTAATTTTATTGCCGAAAATACCGCCATTTCCAAAAACCTATCCTCTTTAGCAACATTCGGGTTGTTCTATTTGCTTGTTTATGACTATCTTTGTATGACCAATGGTTGTTTATGGAGAGCAGTATAAATTACAAGAGAATTGAGAAAGCGATTAAGTACCTGTCGCAAAACTACAAGGAGCAGCCATCCTTGGAGGAGGTAGCGCAGTATGTAGGTATGAGTAAGTTTCACTTTCAGCGCATCTTCTCCGAGTGGGCTGGGGTAACACCAAAGCAGTTTATCGAACACTTAACTGTCGAGGCTCTAAAGGAGGAACTTGTTAAGAGTAACAATCTCATCACAGCAAGCGAAAATGTTGGACTCTCTGCCCAATCGAGAGCCTATGACCTAATGGTAAAGATCGAGGCTATGACCCCCGGCGAGTATAAAAAGCAGGGCAAAGATATAGAGATTAATTATGGTTTGGTGGCGACTCCCTTTGGCGAGGCATTCGTTGCGCTTACGAGGCGTGGTATATGCTCGTTTGAGTTTGTGGATGGTGATTTTGAAGAGGTGTTACAAAGCGTAAAAGATAGGTGGGCAGAGGCTACATTCATACGCAACGACTCCGCTATTAGGGAGGTAACTGGAGGTATGTTCGGCAATGATAAGGGCGAAGTAAAACTACTTCTTAGAGGCACACCATTTCAGATAAAGGTGTGGCGCGCACTGCTCTCGATACCAAGTGGTAGCCTAACAAGCTATTCACAGCTTGCCGAGATGGTTGAGATGTCGAGTAGCACAAGAGCTGTTGCATCAGCCGTGGCAAGAAACCCCATAGGGCTTATAATTCCGTGCCATAGAGTAATCAGACGAGAGGGCATTGTGGGCGAATATCACTGGCGAAGTGAGCGCAAGAGGTCAATAATTGGTTGGGAGATAGCGAATAGATAATGGCAAAGCACTACTTTAAGTATTCAGATGTCGAAAAGGAGTACCTTTCTGGCAAAGACAAACGACTATCTGAGGTGATCGCAAAGGTCGGACACATAGATCGTGAAGTTAACCCCGACCTATTCGGTTCGCTCATACACTCAATAATCGGGCAACAAATATCAACCAAAGCACACGCCACAATTTGGCTTAGAATGGTCGAGGGCTTGGGTGAAATCACCCCAATGAGCATCTGCTCACAAAGCCCGCAATACCTACAAAGCTATGGTTTGAGCTTTCGTAAAGTGGAGTATATGAAGAGTGTGTCGCAAAAGATTGAGAATGGAGAGTTTATCATCTCTGCACTCTATGATATGAGCGATGAGGAGGTGTGTCGAGAGTTATCCAAATTAACGGGCATCGGTGTCTGGACTGCCGAGATGATGATGATCTTCTCGATGCAACGTTCCAATATAATGAGCTATGGCGACTTGGCGATTCACAGAGGTATGCGTATGATTTTTCGCCACCGTAAGATCACCAAGGAGCTCTTTGCAAAGTATCACCGCAGATTCTCTCCCTACGCCACAGTAGCAAGCCTCTATTTTTGGGCTGTAGCTGGTGGGGCAATACCCGAACTAATAGATCCTGCACCAAAACCTAAATCTAAGAAAAAATGTCAAAGAACAATTCGCAAGTAATAGTTATATTTGAGGTTACACCCACCAAGGAGGGCAAGGCGGAGTATCTGAAAATTGCAGCCGAACTACGTGAGGAGTTAAGTAAAGCAGAGGGGTTCATCTCTGGTGAGAGATATGAGAGTCTTTCGGAGAAGGGCAAATTACTTAGCATAAATGTTTGGGAGAGTGAGGAGGCACTCAATAAGTGGCGCAATAATGAGCAACATCGCAAGGGGCAAAAGCGTGGTCACGACTTGCTATTTGAAAAATATAACATCAGGATAGCAACGGTTATACGAGACTACTCTCTAACAGATAGGGCGCAAGCACCATCGGATTCGAATGACTTTCTGCAGTAGCGAAACTCTACAGGCGCATAGCAAGTAACGGCAAGGAGTTGTTTTTTTTTGAGTGAGGCAAAGGGGCTATTGTGTGTGTGTGTGTGTCCATATATGAGATTAAGTCTATGGTGTTCTGGACTGTATTACCGCTTGAGACCATTGCAAAAGAGGCATTCGTTCTATTCGCTCCTTTTGCGTAGCTCACTGGCAACCCTTTTGCTATTTTATTACATCTCAACCTTCTAACACTACCTATCCACCTTTTAAATAATAGCACCAAAACGGTCTCCCACTCGCATATAAAACAAAAAAAAGAGGATAATCAACTATCGTTGGACCATCCTCTATCTATCTAATTGTCGGGGTACCAGGATTCGAACCTGGGGCCCTCTGCTCCCAAAGCAGATGCGCTAACCGGGCTGCGCTACACCCCGAAATTGTGAGTGCAAAGGTAATTAGAAAAATTATATTTCCAAATTTTTTTAACACTTTTTTTTTTGTACATTTGCAATTCTATTAAAAACAAAAACATTAATGTAAAAATGGAAAAATTAGTTTCAAAAGCAATCATAGATAATTACTTCTCAAAACTGCAAAATAACCTTGAACTGGACTGCGCAATTGTAGGTGGTGGACCTTCGGGGCTCGTGGCGGCATACTATATGGCTAAAGCTGGAAAAAAAGTCGCTCTCTTTGAAAGAAAATTAGCTCCAGGAGGTGGAATGTGGGGAGGAGCTATGATGTTCAACGATATTGTTGTTCAAAAAGATGCACTGCCAATCCTCGATGAACTCGGTGTTAGCTACAAACACTACCAAGATGACGCCTATGTGGTGGACTCAGTGCACGCAACATCTGCCCTTATATATGCTGCCTCAAAAGCCGGAGCAACTATATTTAACTGCTACTCGGTGGAGGACGTAGTGTTCAAGGCAGGGAGAGTATCAGGGCTGGTGGTCAACTGGGCGCCGGTTATTCGTGAAGGAATGCACGTTGACCCACTGATGATTATGGCTAAGACTGTTCTTGATGGAACTGGGCACGACTGTATGATAGCATCTATTGTTGCTCGCAAAAACGACGTAAAACTTAACACACCAACTGGTGGCGTGAGCGGTGAAATGTCGCTTGACGTGGAGGTGGCAGAGCGTACAACTGTTGAGAATACCAAGGAGATCTATCCAGGACTCTTTGTTAGCGGTATGGCATCAAACGGAGTGAGCGGCGCTCCGAGAATGGGGCCTATCTTTGGAGGGATGTTACTATCTGGGCTCAAAGCAGCAACACTTATGCTCGAAAAACTGTAATGAACCATCAAGGACTATATGTCATAGCCACTCAGCCTACGCTTACCTATAGCGAGGTTGCTAAGATTTGCGTCCGCCAAGGAGTTAGATACCTACAGCTCAGAGAGAAGACTCTTAGCGATAGAGAACTTCTTGAGGCAGCTCGGCAGATAAAAGAGGTAACTGCTGGCACTGACACGAAGTTTGTAGTAAACGACAGAGCAGACATAGCACTGCTCAGTGGTGCTGACGTGCTACACCTCGGGCAAGATGACATATCGGTTGCGCAAGCACGACAAATAGTTGGAGATATGCCAATAGGGCTTTCGACACACTCCATAGAGCAGGCAAAGGAGGCACTGACTCATAATCCCGAATATATAGGCTTTGGCCCAATATTCCCAACAACAACAAAACAGAAACCTGACCCTACGGTTGGCACAGATCTACTATCCGAGGTATTGCGCATTGCAGATGTACCGGTGATTGCAATCGGAGGGATATTTATGGATAACATACAAGAAGTCCTAAATGCAGGGGCAACAGATCTTTCGATGGTTCGTTATCTGATGTGTGACGATATGGAACAACGCATCGTGGAGGTACAAAAAACAATTAAAACAAAATGCACGAAGCACTATTAATATCACTTTTAGTCGTTGGAGGTTACCTACTTGGTTCAATCCCTACGGCAGTATGGGTCGGCAAGTTATTCTTTGGCAAAGATGTCAGAGATTATGGTTCTGGTAATGCTGGAGCTACAAACGTTCTTCGAGTCTTTGGTACAGCGGCGGCAATTCCAGTATTTATTATCGATGCTGCAAAGGGTTATGGAGCAGTAATGCTGGCTTGGTTTAGTTCTCTTGCCCCGGTCGGTGGTGCTGAGTTTTCGGAGCACTTCGTATTTCTGAGAATCACGCTAATGGTCGTAGCAATACTTGGACATATATTCCCTATCTTTGCATCGTTCAAAGGAGGGAAGGGTGTTGCCACGATTGCAGGGTGCTTGATTGCCATATCTCCACTACCGCTTGCAGGTAGTTTCACGGTGTTTGTGATTCTATGGAGCATAACAAGCTACCTGTCGTTGGGCTCAATATTTGCAGGAATTACGTTTCCTATTTGGACAACGCTCGAATTTATTGTCTTTGGAGATGCTATCTCTCCTACAATGGTAACATTCTCCATTCTTGTAGGCTCAACAATGGTGTACACGCACAGAGCAAACATTAAACGCCTAAAAAACGGCTCAGAGACTAAGACATACCTCTTTAGAAAGTAGGCAACCGCCCTCACATCATCTCTTGATGCTCTTCTCCTTTTGCTTGATGCTCTCAACGAGAGTTAGTAGTTGATCGAATAGTGCAACCCTATGCTCTCTCCACGTGCCATAGCCTGCTTGATGACCAAGTAGCTGACCTCAACCATATTGCGAAGCTCGCAGAGTGGCACACAAACAACCGAGCGTCTATATAGATGTTCGGTCTCTTCGTAGATAGTGCCCAGTCGGTGAAGGGCTCGTGCCAGGCGAATATCAGATCGAACAATACCAACATAATAGCTCATAATCTGCTGCATTTCCTTGATACTTTGAGTGATGAGTATCATCTCCTCGGGGTGGGTAGTGCCGTGGAAATCCCATTCTGGGATCTCTGGCATCGTCGCCTCCTTGAATCCAACCACAGAGTGTTTTGCGGCAATCTCGGCAAAGACAACTGCTTCGAGAAGGGAGTTACTTGCCAAGCGATTTGCTCCGTGAAGCCCCGTGCACGCAACCTCCCCTATGGCATATAACCTCGAAATAGAGCTCTGTGAATCGCCATCCACCTCAACTCCTCCACATAGATAGTGCGCCGCTGGGCGCACAGGTATCATATCCTTGGTGATATCTATACCAACCTCCATACATTTTTTATATATGCTCGGAAAGTGAGAGATAATCTCCCGTGCTGGTTTATGAGTAATATCAAGATAGACATACTCATCTCCGCTTATCTTCAACTCATTGTCTATTGCCCGTGCCACAACATCGCGAGGCGCAAGTGCCAACTTCGGATGGTACTTCTCCATAAACTCCTCGCCTCGTTGATCCTTGAGTATTGCACCAAACCCTCGAACCGCCTCAGAGATTAAAAACGATGGTCGAGCAGAGGTATCATAGAGTGCCGTGGGGTGAAACTGCACAAACTCCATATCCCTCACCTTACCCTTGGCTCGATGTACCATTGCCACTCCATCACCAGTTGCTACCCCAGGATTAGTCGTCGTGTGATATATATTGCCTATACCACCCGTTGCCACAATCGTACGCCGTGCCCTAAAGGTATAGACCCTCTGCGTAGCAATATCAAGTACATAAGCTCCATAGCACTCAGTGCCTGGCAATGACCTCTTTACGAGCTTCCCCAAGTGGTGTTGTGTCAACAAATCCACCGCATAGTGCCCCTCCAAAATCTCTATAGTCGCACACCCACGCACCCGCTCGATCAACTTCTGCTGAATCTCCCTCCCCGTACTATCCTTATGGTGCAAAATACGCCTTCTGCTATGCCCACCCTCCATTGCCAACATATAATCTCCTGCACCATCTCGATCAAACTCAACACCCCAACCACTTAACTGCTCGATGGCACTTAAACCTTGATCTACAACACGCTCCACAACCTCTCTATTACTTCGATTCGACCCACATAACATAGTATCCTCAATGTGGCTCTGCGCTGCCTTTTGGTCCCGCTCAACAACGGCCGCTATACCTCCCTGAGCATAACTCGTGTTGGTATTATCAAGCGTAGATTTTGTGATAATCGCAACGCGCCCATACGGCGCAACGTGGAGTGCGTAGCTTAGCGCCGCAATGCCACTACCTATTACCAAAAAATCACACTCCCTGTTCATACAATCACACTATATTACCTCAATATCTTGGCTCAATATCCACCCCATACTCCCGCTCGCTATGCTCACCTCGCTATACTCTCCCATTTCATCCTCGATCTCTACCTTTGTACCCTCGTGCAAAATGAAAAGCTCCTTGCCTGACCTATCGGGAGATGAACGCACCACCGCAGCACTGTTCATCACTATCGCCTCATCACTACTACTCGCCCTGCTATATGCACTATGAGCAAATCCATAACAGATCAGAGCAATGGCTAAAAACACCAACATCATAATCAAATATTTCCTCCTACGCAACGCAAACCATCCGACGCATCCTGCAACTGCACCTACTGATGCCAAAATGAGCAGTATCGTCCATACATTTGGCATTAACATATCTCGCAGGGATGCCAACCACTCCACCAAGAAAAAACTCGGCACACTCTCGATCTTATCCTTTGTAAAGGAATTTGCAACCTCCAAGTTGTGCCTAACATCCTCGTTTGTTGGGTTGAGCCTCGACGCCCTCTCGAAACAAAGTATCGCCTTGCCTAACTCTCCTCCCTTGAAATATGCCGAACCTAAGTTGTAGTACAACTCCCACGACGGACCCTCAATATCCATTATCTTCTTGTAACTATCGGCAGCCTCGGTATAGAAACCATCGGCGTAGTCCACTCCGGCATTTATCCACAGCGTGTCGGTAGGGTTAGCAGCTATCGAAAAGTTGCTTATCACCCCAAAAGTTAATGTTAAAATTACTTTTTTCATTACGGTATTCCAATATATTTATGGCTCTGCAACGACATTATCCACTTTGGGTGCTCCATAATGTACTCTGCAATATGCCTATTCATTTCTTTACTAACGCTCCATTCACTTTGCAGGTATAGTAGCGTGCTACTTCTAACTTTTTTTGCACACTGTTCTGCAAACTCCAGATCCTCGCCCCGCGATATAATAACCTTCAACTCGTTTGCCATCAAGAAGTTCTCCTCCAGCGGTGGCTCTTGCGGTTTGGGCGACAAACATACCCAGTCGAAGTGCCCTACAAGTCTATTAGTCCCACTCGTTTCGATAAATATCTCAAAGCCACTCTCCCTCAACCGTCGGGTTAGCTCTCCAAGGTCATAAAGGGTTGGCTCTCCACCGGTGATAACAATATTTTTGGCAGGATATCGCATAGCTCTACCTACGATAACCTCGACCTCGGTCATATCTGCGCTATCTGCCCTCCACGTAAACTTAGCATCACACCACCTACACCCAACATCGCACCCTCCCAAACGAATAAAGTACGCAGCCTGACCCGCATACCGACCCTCACCCTGCAAGGTGTAAAAGTCTTCAACAAGAGGTAAGCGCATAGATTCCATTCAAATTTCGTCCCAAACCACCATAATCAAAGCCATACCCAACCACAAATCTATTTTCGAGCTCAAGGGCAACAAAATCGACCTCAATATCCTTATCGTAGACCTCTCGTTTGATAGCAAGTGATGCGATCTTTAGTGAATTAACTCCTCTGTCCATCAAGTATTTGTGTAGTGCAACCCACGTCGCACCGGTATCTACAATATCCTCTACCACCAGTACATCTCTACCCTCAACCTCCATAGTAATAGGCACGTCGAAGCTAACCAGTCCAGAGCTCTCGATACTCTGCCCATATGACGAGCACTTAACAAATGCCCACTCAATTGGGAAGCTCAATCTTTTGTTAAGCTCGGCCGCAAATTGCATAGCTCCGCAAAGGGTAACAAGCATAACAACAGGCTTTGCGCAGCCCTCATACTCTCTATTAATTGCATCTGCAACCCTGTCAATCGCCTCGTCAATATCCTTTTCGAGAATATATGGAGCGAAAATTTTATCTTTGATTTTTATAGTGTCGTTCATAAAAAAGAGCTATATTTGTACGCAAAATTATAAAAAATAAATTAGAAATGACACCAATTGTATCAATTATTATGGGCTCGACCTCCGATATGGGAGTTATGGAAGGAGCCGCTAAGTTTTTCGACTCGATGGAGATTCCCTTTGAGATCAATGCTCTTTCGGCACACCGCACCCCCGATATGGTGCTCGATTTTGCGCGCAATGCACACACTCGTGGCATAAAGGTCATTATTGCTGGAGCTGGCGGTGCGGCACACCTACCAGGCGTTATAGCTGCTCTTACTCCACTACCCGTTGTTGGAGTTCCGGTCAAGTCGAGCAACTCTATTGATGGCTGGGATTCTATACTTTCGATACTGCAAATGCCCTCTGGCATACCTGTTGCAACGGTAGCTCTGGACGGTGCCACAAATGCAGCAATACTCGCAGCTCAGATTATCGGTACCGGAGATCAAAAAATGCAACAAAAGGTGCTCGATTTCAAAGAAAATATGAAGAGTAAAATAACTAAAGCAAATGAAGAGCTCGGTAGCATAACATTCAAGTTTCGCTGCAAGTAGGACTCCTCTCGCCCGGCACTTTTTCATAGCCTCCAGCTCATTTTTCAACATTTAAGAGTGGAAGAAAATTTCATATACGCCATCTCACTTACAATAATTGCGGGGCTATCCACCGGAATAGGCTCTCTTATTGCACTGCTGCGAAAGAAAACAAGTACAAAGTTTATGAGCTTTGCACTTGGACTCTCGGCAGGAGTGATGATATATGTATCCTTTGTCGATATTATTCCCAAGGCCACAGACTCGCTGTCAATGTCGATGAGCGACAAAATGGCGCAGATTTACACCACCGTAGCGTTCTTTGCAGGGGTGCTGTTAATTGCCATTATCGACAAGCTCGTGCCAACCATAGACAACCCACACTCGCTACACTCGGTAGAGAGTATGGAGAGCTCCTCGGCGCAAAACAAAACGAAACTAAAGCGTATGGGGATAATCACCGCTTTGGCAATCGGCATCCACAACTTTCCCGAAGGTATGGCAACCTTTATCGCCGCACTCGAAGACCCCGACATCGGACTTGCCATAGCCTCGGCAGTTGCACTACACAATATTCCAGAGGGAATTGCCGTGGCAATACCTGTTTTTTATGCCACTGGCTCGCGCAAAAAAGCCTTTAAGTGGTCGTTCCTTAGCGGACTTGCAGAGCCCATAGGAGCTGTTATTGGATACCTCATACTCAGACCATTTCTATCGCCAGCCTCACTGGGCATTATCTTTGCCGCCGTGGCAGGAATTATGGTATTCATATCGCTCGACGAACTACTGCCCGCAGCACGTGAGTGGGGAAGACCACACACTGCAATATGGGGCCTTGTTGTCGGTATGGCAATAATGGCTCTTAGTATTATTTTACTTGGATAGAGAATGGCACAGCAAAAAAAGGTTGAGATAAAGAATCGTCGTGCACGTTTCGACTATGAAGTGTCGGATACGTGGACTGCAGGAATTGTGCTACAAGGGACTGAAATCAAGTCGCTGCGTAGCGGCAAGGCTTCGCTTGTGGATTGCTACTGTTATGAGAGTAAGGGTGAGCTATTTGTAAGAGGGGTGAACATCTCGGAGTACAGCTGGGGGACGTACAACAATCACGAACCGAAGCGTGATAGGAAACTGCTACTCAACCGACGGGAGTTAAACAAGATTTTTCGTGCGATGCAGGACAAAGGTAATACCGTTGTAGGGCTTAAGCTCTATATCAATGATAGCGGTCTGGCAAAACTTCTTATTGGTCTGGGGCGTGGGCGAAAGAACTATGACAAGCGAGAGTATATCAAGGAGCAGGACAGTAAAAGAGAGTTGGACAGAGTGCGCAAAGGATAGGAGCTTTTCGTCTTAGGTGTGCGTATAAGCAAAGAACAGCGTTGTTGAAAAAAACATAGAATTTATTTTAGTAAAGATATAATCTAATAGAAGAGAGATGTATAGGAGAATAGTTAGACCACTGTTATTCAAGTTTTCGGCCGAGAGTATGCACCATTTCACAATATGGGTGTTGCGTATATGTCGCTATATTCCCTTTGCGCGTATGATTATGCGTGGTTGCTATCGAGTAAAGGATAGGTCGTTGGAGCGTAAGTTATTCGGTCTTCACTTTGCCAATCCTGTGGGGTTGGCCGCCGGGTATGACAAAAATGCGCAGTGCTACGATACACTTGGAGATATTGGCTTTGGTTTTGTTGAGATTGGCACTGTGACTCCTCGTGCGCAGGGTGGTAACCCCAAGCCACGCTGCTTTAGAGTTATCAGCAAAAGAGCGATTATCAACCGTATGGGGTTCAACAACGAGGGGAAGGTGCGAGTGGCAAGAAACCTTCAGAGGTATAATCGAAGAGGGGTAATCATCGGAGGTAACATCGGTAAAAATACGCTCACTGCCAATCAAGATGCCCCTAAGGACTATCTGAGTGTCTTTCGTGGGCTGTATGACTATGTAGACTACTTTGCGGTCAATGTAAGTTGCCCGAATGTGGCAAACCTTACTGCGCTACAGAGCAAGGAGGGTACGTCGAATATTTTGAAGGATCTCAAAGAGTTTCGTAAGGGGCAAAGCGATTATCGACCGATACTACTCAAGATATCTCCCGATCTGAGTAAAGATCAAATAGATGATATGATAGAGGTGGCTATGGCCTATAAAGTAGATGGGATTATTGCTACGAACACTACAACGAGTAGGGAGACAATTCCACAAGAGATAGTAGATAGGATTGGTAAGGGGGGGCTTAGTGGTGATCCATTGTGGGGTAGTAGTGTGGAGCTGGTTCGCTACATCTCGCAGAAGACTCAGGGCAAAATGCCGATCGTGGGTGTTGGAGGGATAACAAGCGTGGAGAGAGCACTTGAGATGTTGGATGCCGGAGCATCGCTCATACAGCTATACAGTGGTATGATATACGAGGGTCCAGCCCTGGCAAAGAAAATCTGCAAGGCTCTCATCCTCTCTGGCAAAGAAAAAACCGAGTAGATTTTATGGCAAACCTAACGCTCATTACCATCGGTGATGAAATTCTTATCGGGCAAATCGTAGATACGAACTCTGCATATATTGGAGCGGCGTGTTCACAGAGGGGTTTTAAGGTTGTTGGCATACATTCGGTGGGGGACAACCCAGAGGATATAGTGCGTGCTATTGAAAGCGCGTTTGAGAGTTCCGACATAGTTATCACAACTGGCGGACTGGGGCCCACAAAAGACGACATTACGAAAAGAACTCTTGCTCAGCACTTTGGCGTTGAGCTCTGTCGTCACGAAGAGACATACCACAGGGTCAAAGCGATGCTTGAGAGCAGAGGGGTTGAGTTTAACGCCCTTAATGAATCACAGGCCGATATACCTCAAGGCTTCATCGCCCTTGCAAACCCTCTGGGGACTGCCCCAGGGCTCTACCATAGCTTTAGAGATGAGGGCGGTTCACTAAAGATGCTCTTTTGCCTTGCGGGTGTGCCCTTCGAGATGAAGGCACTACTTATGGAGGAGGTGCTACCCATTATGTGCAGTGAATGGGAGGTGGAGAGCTATCACAGACGTACGATTGTGATCTATGGGCTACCAGAAAGCGAGCTGGCGAGTCGAATTGAAGTGTGGGAGGCGGCTCTAAAATCTAATGGAATGACCCTTGCCTACTTGCCCAATCCGTCAGGGATTAGACTCAGAGTTAGCGGAGGTGTGGAAAGTGATGTTGAGCGAGCAGTTGGCGAGTTGAGGGGGCTATTACCTGAGTATTACTTGGGCGAGGAGGGTTGTAGCATTGTGGGGGAGGTGGCGAGATTGCTCGGCGAGAGTGGGCAAAGGTTAGTGGTGGCGGAGAGTTGTAGTGGAGGAGCGATATCTGCAAAGTGTACTTCGATGAGTGGCGCAAGTGGGTGGTTTAATGGCGGTGTGGTGGCATATGATAATGGTGTAAAGGTTGGGGTTTTGGGTGTAGATAGGGAGTTGATAGAGCGTTATGGAGCAGTCAGCTCGGAGGTAGTAGAGGCTATGGCACAGGGAGCACTGCGGACTATGGGCGGAGATTATGCTATTGCCACAAGTGGAATTGCAGGCCCGACGGGTGGTGGTTCGGGCAAGGAGATAGGAGATGTTTTTATAGCTCTTGCACGTAGTGGTGGTAAGACAACGGTGTGGAGGCGCAACTTCGGGCAGCCCCGAGAGGTATTCGTCGAGAGGCTCACTGCGTATGCACTCAATAGACTTCGTCTTGAGCTAATTTTGAAGGGGTAGTGAGTAAAAAAAATAACTTTAGATGTTATAAAATTTGTGAATTAACAACATTTTTTAATAACTTTGACTCTTCAAACATTAATTAATAACTAAAAAAACGTATATGGAAAATTTTACTGATTTAATTCCCTATGCACTTGTTGTTGCATCGGTGGTAGCTCTTCTTTTTGCCCGTATTTTCTTTGTTCAGATGAAGCGACAAAGCGAAGGAACTGATCGTATGAAAGAGATAGCGGGACACGTACGCAAAGGAGCAATGGCATACCTTCGCCAACAGTACAAGGTTGTTGGTTGGGTCTTTTTAGTGCTTGTTATCTTCTTTGTGATTTTGGCCTATGGACTCGAAGTTCAGAATAAGTGGGTTCCATTTGCATTTCTGTCGGGAGGTCTATTTTCGGGTCTTGCCGGTTTCATCGGTATGAGGACAGCGACATACGCCTCGGCGCGTACTGCTCAAGCAGCGTCTGAGTCCCTCAACAGAGGTTTGAAAGTAGCATTTCGCTCGGGAGCTGTAATGGGTCTTACTGTGGTAGGACTCGGACTGCTCGATATATCGATATGGTATCTGATCCTCGACTACTTTGTTGACGATAGCTCAACGAAACTCGTCATTATGACAACAACTATGCTAACCTTTGGTATGGGTGCATCAACCCAGGCACTATTTGCCCGTGTAGGTGGTGGCATCTACACCAAGGCAGCCGACGTAGGAGCTGACCTGGTGGGTAAGGTTGAGGCAGGCATCCCTGAGGATGACCCTCGCAACCCTGCAACCATTGCCGATAATGTGGGCGATAATGTAGGTGATGTTGCAGGTATGGGTGCCGACCTCTATGAGAGCTACTGTGGCTCTATTCTCGCAACTGCCGCACTCGGTGCTGCAGCCTATGCAGTGCAAGGTGGTCAAGCACAACTAAACGCAGTCTTTGCACCTATGGCAATTGCTGCAGTAGGTATCATACTCTCGATATTGGGCATCTACCTTGTGCGCACCAAGGAGGGAGCGTCGATGAAACAACTACTCGGCTCGCTCGGACTCGGAGTAAACGTAAGCTCGGTGCTTATTGCCGTGTGCACATTCCCTATACTATATGTGCTCGGTATTGAAAACTGGGTGGGACTATCATTTTCGGTTATCACAGGACTCGTGGCAGGTATTATAATCGGTCAAGCAACTGAATACTTTACCTCGCACTCGTATAAACCCACGCAGAAGGTTGCAAAGAGTGGTGAGACCGGTCCTGCAACTGTAATTATATCGGGCATTGGACTCGGTATGCTCTCCACCGCTATTCCCGTACTGACAATTGCGGTAGCCATAATACTGTCGTTTTTGTGTGCCAATGGATTTACCCTCAACTTTACAGAAGCAGGGAGCCTATCTCAAGGTCTGTACGGTATCGGTATCGCAGCCGTTGGTATGCTCTCCACACTCGGAATCACACTTGCAACTGACGCTTATGGCCCAATAGCAGACAACGCAGGAGGTAATGCAGAGATGGCAGGACTCGATCCCGAAGTGCGTAAACGTACCGATGCTCTCGATGCGCTGGGCAATACCACTGCCGCCACTGGTAAAGGCTTTGCTATTGGCTCGGCAGCACTTACAGCACTTGCACTACTGGCATCCTATATTGAGGAGATTAAAATCGGACTGCTACACCTCGGACAATCTACCATAGAGGTGGCAGGAGAGGTCGTTGATGTAGCAACGGCTCAAATCCCTCACTTTATGGAGTACTACGGAGTTAATCTTATGAACCCTAAGGTACTTGTTGGAGTATTTATTGGCTCGATGATGGCGTTTGTCTTCTGTGGGCTTACTATGAACGCGGTTGGACGCGCAGCTCAAAGTATGGTTGAGGAGGTGCGTCGCCAGTTCCGCGAAATCAAAGGGATTCTAACAGGAGAGGGTACGCCAGATTATGCTCGCTGTGTCGAGATCTCTACCAAAGGTGCGCAACGCGAAATGCTCCTACCATCTATTCTTGCTATTGTAACTCCAGTGCTAACGGGTGTTATATTCGGTGTGGCAGGTGTTATGGGGCTCCTTGTTGGGGGGCTTGGCGCAGGTTTCGTGCTCGCTATCTTTATGGCAAACTCTGGTGGTGCGTGGGACAATGCCAAGAAATATGTCGAGGAAGGCAACTTCGGAGGCAAGGGATCTGATACTCACAAAGCTACCGTTACGGGAGATACCGTAGGAGATCCATTCAAGGACACAAGTGGCCCGTCGCTTAACATACTCATAAAACTTATGAGTATGGTTGCGATCGTTATGGCAGGACTCACAGTGGCGTACTCGCTGTTGTAGCACACTCTCTGCTGAGGCGGAAACAACCACAAACAGATCTAAAGGGACGGGGCATAGTCTATGAGAACTATGCCCCGTCCCTTTATCTTTGCTGTGAGATATGTATCAAAAATCTCAATTTATGTATTATCTTTGTTATCGGTTATGATTAGATTTTTTTCAATGGGCATTGCCCTACTGCTGTTATCGCTGAGCGCAAAGGCGCAAATACTTACAGGCATTGACGTACTACAGAGTAATGGGTTCTCACAACTCCGTGGCAAACGCATCGGTCTTATAACAAACCCTACTGGGGTGAACAACTCTCTACGCTCTACCATTGACATACTGAGCTCTGTTGAGGCAAAGTCGGCAGGTGTTGAACTCGTTGCACTCTTTGCTCCAGAGCACGGCGTGAGGGGTGATATCGAAGCAGGAAAGGTTGTAAGCAACGTTATTGATCCAAGTAGCGGAGCAATGATATATAGCCTATATGGTAATGGTATGAAGCCAAAAGCAGAGATGCTCCAAGGCATAGATGCTCTTGTGTTTGACATAGCAGACATTGGGTCCCGCTCCTATACCTTTATCTCAACTCTTGGTTTGGCAATGGAGGCTGCTGGTGAGAATGGCTTGGAGTTTGTGGTTCTTGACAGACCTAATCCAGTGGGAGGATTAAAGGTAGAGGGTGGTGGTGTAAAGAGTGGATATTCGAGCTTTGTGAGCAAGTATGACATACCCTATTTGCACGGTATGACAGTTGGGGAACTCGCGCGTCTGTACTGTGGCGAGGGCTTTCTGAAGGCTAATCCTGCTAAGTTAACGATTGTTGCAATGCAGGGTTGGTTCAGGGGTGGTATGTGGGATGATACCGGTCTACGCTTTGTTCCGACCTCGCCTCACATACCACAGTGGGAGACAGCTATGTACTATCCGGTAACTGGTATGATTGGCGAGTTACAAACGCTAAACATTGGGGTTGGCTACACCCTTCCCTTTGAGCTGATGGGGGCAGAGTGGATCACAGATGCTGAGGGACTTTCGCAACGACTAAACGATAGGGGTCTTGAGGGTGTAATCTTTCGCCCGATTCACTACAAGCCGTTTTATGGTAGTAAGAAGGGGGTTAGGCTTCACGGTGTTCAGATCCACATAACAGATTTCAATGCTGCACCCATTACGTTACTTGGTCTATATGTTCTTGAGGAGCTAATCAAAATGCACCCCGATAGAAACCCTATTATAGCAGCCAAGGACGATAGGATTGCTATGTTTGACAAGGTGCTTGGATCTTCGGAGCTCAGAGAAAGATTTGCCAGCAGTAATTATAGAGTAACCGCAGAGATAGAGGATTGGTGGTTTGGAGCTCACAGTCGTTATCTTCCTATACGGGAGGTCTATTTATTGTATTAGGCAGTGTTTATAGTACGGTTATTTTAGAGTAGGTGGTCAGAAGTTTTGATTTCACTTTTTCCCGCAGATTAAAGTTGTAAATGCGACACTTTGTTATTTTGTTTGTTTATTAAGGT
>CAYJMA010000004.1:0-21698 GCA_964371475.1 uncultured Rikenellaceae bacterium
CAAAGTGTCGCATTTACAACTTTAATCTGCGGAAAAAGTGAAATCAAAACTTTTGACTACTCTGCAATAACAAATCATTAGAAACAGTTACTCTTAACTGTAAGAACCGCTCTAAATGCAAACTCAAAGAAAAATACCCCTCACTAATTGCCTACCTCGACAGTTAGATCGTAGATCGTTGCTGGCTTGCATATATCCTGAGAAACAAATGACGTGGGCTCTGCTGTGGTTAACTCCTCGATAGACCCACTGCTGCCAACACGCTTGATGTATACTTGGTATAGTAATTCCATAGCAGCTCCATTGTGCTTGAAATAGGCTGTCCTTGCCTCAGAACTATTAAAAGTAATATAATCCCCGTGAGAGCTATATACAACAACGTGATAATCCTCACCCTCTTCATTGCAAGGGTATATTCGCTTAAACAGGTCACTGTACTGGACAGTTACACCAACAGTTGTCATACGAGCTGTGAGTGTTAGTGGTGTTACCGATCCTGAGACTATGGTAAAATATTCACTTGCTCCATACTGTGGTTGCTCGAATCCTACAACTCCGCCAAGTGGCAACTGCGAATTTATATCTGCACTATATACCTCGATTAAGTACGTGCCCGCCGACAAAACTATTGTTGATGGTACATCAAGGTGGTTGTCATAGTGTTCAACTACTTCTCCGCTAAGGCTATCAGTTATGGTTACCTCAAAGATATGGTCTTCGGCACTTGTTCGAGATACGACCTCACCACTGTTTTGCTTCCCCTCCACCGAGCTGTCAACAACAACGCCAAGCAAACGTAATTCTCCGCCATCTTCGCTATGCTCTATTTGAGCACATCCGGTCATAAAAACAGCAACTATAAAATATGTTATAATATTTCTAATCATATCTCTATTTATCGTATACAAGGGTAACATTGTTGACCTTAAAGACCGTGCCAGTGAAGGAACTATGAGTGCTCCAAGCATCTCTGTGATTGAGGTATTCGCTACTACCCTCATTGATGCCAGAGTAGAAAGCAATACAAATATGGGTAGCCGGCAACTCGGTATTGGTATAAGTTATATTTATTGTCTTATTTGTCCAACTCGAAATTGCGGTACTCTCACTTAGGTTACCTACGCCTATTTTGGTCACGCTCTCACCCGATCGGTTCTCAAGCCAAATCTTTGCAACATAACTATCAGAGCTTACTCTTTGAGTGTATGGCGCAAACTGACAATCAAAAGTCATCGCAGTTGGTCGTGAGTTAAACTCTTTGCCGTGGTGTTCATTTTGCGAATTATCCTTTGTGTCAGGAGTGTAATAGCCGATAAAGATAGCTCCTGCCCAAATATTGTAGATAATATCTCCTGAATTTAACACATTTGTATTTCCTGCACCCCAACCGCACGTCACAAGATCTACGCCACTGCCAGAGAGTGGTCTCGAACCAGAATATTGAGTATAGCCGGCATCTATCCCCTCTGAAGCGGTCTTGCTATTTCGGGTTGCCCACCACATATCAGCGCCACTTGCTCCTTCTGGATAGAACCAATAGCACGGTTGATCTGCCACAGGTGCATCGTACCACTGCGCAAAATTATTATTAGGGATTTGCCTTGTTGGCTCAAGCGATAGTTCTGCCTCACTCGATCTAACTCCTCGGTAGATCGCCCGTACATAGTATTTCGTAGGCGATGAGCTTTGCTCCAGCCCCTCGACTCTAAGTGTACTTGGGTCAATTGCAACCCAATTTGAGACCTCTGATCGATACTCATAACTAAATCCTCCTCGGCTCTCCATCACACTAAAATCTCCCTTAGTAACATTCTGCTGAGCAACTCTATCCACGGTAAATTCTCCACTCCACACCTTTGCAAGGTTTACAGCAGGCATCGAAAACTGTGGTGTGTAGAGTTTCAGGGTCATCTCCACGTCGTCGCTAAGGTTTTCGCCTTGGACACCTTCTAGTTGATCCACGGCAATAATCTTCACCTTGTAATACGTAGTTACTCCACCGACATTTTGTAGTTGCTGGGCAAAGAGCCCGAAATTTAGTGTACCGCTAATAGCTCCAACAAAATCATCACTATACTCAACACCCAGTAGCTCAAGATCTCTGCGGTCATCATCACTCGACAGAGCATAAACACGCGCAGTATCTATTTCATAGTCGAGAAATTTTTTGTCAAGGAATTGCACTCTTACGTCTTTAATATAACTTAGTGCACTAATTGTTACAGTGCTATTGGCTGCACTTGCTGGGTCATATATTGCAGTCTCAGTAAAGTTCATCTCTCCGAGTTCAATTTCGTGCATATCTGGATACAGACTTGGATCAATATTGGAGCTAACATCAAGGTTTTCAACGCTACTATCGACCGCAATATCGAAGCTGTGTCCTTGTGGTCGAATGGTGAGGTCAAGCTCATAGAGTTCACGTCCTGAAGAGATAATCTCTTTGATCACTGAGCTATACGCACGCCCATCTGTGGTAGTACCCTTAAGCACAAGCCTACACTGACCAGGAGCGAGATATGCTACTTCATTCTTATCGTGAGCAAAGCTAAATCTACCATCACCTATGTGCACCTCAATGTAGTACTCACTGAATGCCGCCAAAAAGTCTTCACTATAGTTAACATCCAGCACATAGCTCTGAATTGTAGCGGTAAGGTCAACCTGGGTGTTATGTCCAATCTCTACAACGGCACTTTGCCCAGCGTAGTAAGTTGGGAACTCTGTAGTAAACGGTTCATTGAAGCCCGAGCGAGCCTCAACACGATACTCTCCCTCTTCGAGCACAACAGCTATTGGCATATCTCCCAGCTGGGATTCATATTCAAGGCTGTCGGTTATATCATTATAGATAGAGATAACAAATTCATCGACCACGGGAATTGGCAGTACACTTGCACGAGATTGCAGTTCTTGCGGAGTGATACTAAACGACAATCCGCCCTGAAACTCTCCATACTGATATGTTTCCTCTCTGCCATTGGTCGAGCAAGCGGCGAGCAGCAATAGTAAAAATAGATATATTATCTTAAACCTAATATGCATTCTCTCTCTCTTCTTCTTTGTGAATAGTGGTCTCTACAAACCACATTGAACGCCACAAAGATATACAAATTATCGAAAAAGACAAAAAAAAGGCTACAATCCATCTGGGAGATTTGACACAAATAGTTTTCTCTGAGTGTCATAAATGAATGTCTTTGAGCCATTTGTTACAACAATATACCTTGCGCCCACAACCGAGTTGTAGACCGCCGCCTGGGTAACCACCTCAGGGGTAATTGCCACCGACGGAGCCTTGCACTCCACAATAAGCTCAACATCACTGCCTCCTCTTCTAAAAACCGCAACATCAACCCTCAGTGTCCGCCCTCCAACCCTCACGGCATACTCCGTTGCAACCCTATATGACTCAACTCCTGCTCGCTTTAATTCCTCCAAAAACCACTGCCTTATGCACTCTTCGGGTAAAAGATTTTTATGATTTGCCATTTTTTTAATACCTTTGTAACTTTGCAAAGATATAATTTTTTTATGCGCTACTCTATAATCATACCGTTATTTAACCGCCCCGAGGAGATCCGCGAACTCCTCGACAGCCTCACAACGCAAGAGTACTGGCTCGACACAGAGGTCATCATTGTAGAGGACGGCTCTACGATAAAGAGCAATGATATAGTTGCAAGCTACACCGATCGACTCGATATAAAATACCTTGAGAAAGAGAACTCAGGGCCGGCTATGGCACGCAACTATGGGGTGAAGCATAGTTGCGGAGAGTGGCTCATCTTTTTGGACTCTGACACCGTAATGCCAAAGGAGTGGTTGCAAGCCGTTAACAAAGAGATAGTAAAGGGTGAGATCGATGCCTATGGAGGGCCCGATCGTGCGAGCAAAGACTTTAGCCCCATACAAAAGGCAATAAACTACTCGATGACATCGCTGTTTACAACGGGGGGAATACGAGGAAACAAGAAAAGTGTGGAAAAGTTCCATCCCCGAAGTTTTAATATGGGCATACGCAGAGAGTGGTTCGATAGAGTTGATGGGTTTGCGCAGATGAGGTTTGGAGAAGATGTTGATCTGAGCATTCGACTCATAAAAGCGGGGGCACGTACTGTCCTTATTCCAGAGGCTTGGGTATATCATAAGCGCAGGGTCGATTTCAAGAAGTTTTTTCGACAAGTTCGAGCATCGGGCGCAGCTCGCATAGCTCTCTCGAAGAAGCACCCCGGAACTCTAAAGATCGTACACCTACTACCGCTATGCTTTACTATCTTTGCAGTTGCAACAGTTGTAGCACTACCCTTTATACCCTACGTTTGGGCTCCCATTGCTCTATGGGCTGGGCTTATTACCATCGACGCCACGATCAAAAACGGAGGCATCGAGCTTGGAATACTTTCGTTGGTTGCATCCGTTGTGCAACTCACGGGCTACGGCATAGGATTCTTGATGGCAATGCTGGGGGGTGGAAAAAACTTAGATCGAAAATTTTATAAATAACTATATCAATAGCAATGAAATTCAAACAGTATCAATCACTATCGTTACCAAAAACAGCAGAAGAAATACTCGAAAAGTGGAGAGTAGATAATACCTTTAAGCGCTCCATCGACGAGCGAGAGGGTGCAACTCCATTCATATTTTTCGAAGGTCCTCCCTCGGCCAATGGCACCCCGGGTATCCATCACGTTATGGCGCGCACGATCAAAGATATATTTTGTCGCTATAAGACCCAACAAGGATTCAAGGTAGAGCGTAAGGCTGGCTGGGATACTCACGGACTGCCCGTAGAGCTCGGAGTTGAGAAAAAACTCGGCATAACAAAAGAAGACATTGGCACAAAGATATCTATTGAGCAGTACAATGCAGAGTGTCGTAGCGAGGTTATGAAGTACACAAGCGAGTGGAGGGAGCTTACCGAAAAGATGGGATATTGGGTAGATATGGACAGGCCGTATATCACCTATGAGAATGAGTACATAGAGACACTGTGGTGGATGCTCGGCGAGCTATTCAAAAAAGGGATGCTATACAAAGGATATACCATTCAACCATACTCTCCTGCTGCCGGCACTGGGCTTTCGAATCACGAGTTGAATCAGCCGGGTTGCTACCGAGATGTGAAGGATACGACTTGTATTGCGCAGTTTAAGGTTGTGGGTCAAGAGTGCTACTTCCTTGCGTGGACTACCACGCCGTGGACACTTCCAAGCAATACTGCTCTTGCCGTGGGTGCTAACATCGAATACGTAAAGGTTCAAACATCGAATCCATATACAAAGGGAGAGGTAGTCGTTATCCTTGCCAAACCGCTGCTCGAAAAGGTAATGGGCAAGGGTGAGTACACGGTGCTTGAGACGTGCAAAGGCAAGGATCTTGAGGGTATGCGCTATGAGCAACTATTGCCGTGGGTTAGACCTATGGTGTCTGAGGGCAAGGATGCCTTTAGGGTGATATGTGGTGAGTTTGTAACCACCGAAGATGGTACGGGAATTGTGCACATCGCACCAACTTTTGGAGCTGATGACGATCGTGTAGCCAAACAAAGCGGCATTGCACCTATGACACTTGTGGATAAAAGTGGTAAGGAGAATCCGATGGTTGACAAAAGTGGCAAATTTTTTAACATCGCTGACCTTGATGCAGAGTATGCCAAGGAGTATATAACATCTGAGTATGCAGAGTGGGAGGGTAAATTCGTAAAGAATGGTTATGACCCGACCAAAAAAGATGGGGATGAAACAGTTGACATCGAGATATGTATGTGGCTCAAGAGCAATGGAATGGCGTTCAAGATCGAGAAGCATACGCACAGCTATCCTCACTGTTGGAGGACGGACAAACCGGTGTTGTACTATCCGCTCGACTCGTGGTTCATACGCACCACGGCTGTAAAAGATAGACTCATTGAGCTCAACAATACTATAAACTGGAAACCTGCTTCGACTGGTAGTGGTCGCTTTGGTAAGTGGCTCGAAAACTTGGTAGATTGGAACCTATCGAGGAGTAGGTACTGGGGAACCCCACTTCCTATCTGGGCAACAGAGGATCGCGAGGAGATGATTTGTGTCGGAAGTCGAGCGATGCTAAGCGCAGAGATCGAGAAGTCGAAGAAGGCTGGATTCTTGGCCCCCGATTTTGAGATCAATGATCTTCACAGACCCTATGTCGACGATGTAGTGTTGGTGTCGGCAAGTGGCAAGAAGATGTATCGGGAGAGTGATCTAATAGATGTGTGGTTCGATAGCGGCGCGATGCCCTATGCACAGCAACACTATATGGGTGAGGGAGAGTTGAGGAACTTTCCTGCAGATTTCATTGCCGAGGGAGTTGACCAAACTCGTGGTTGGTTCTTTACCCTTCACGCACTTAGTGTTATGCTCTTTGACAGCGTAGCGTTTAAGAATATTATCTCCAATGGTATTGTTTTGGATAAGAATGGCAATAAGATGAGCAAGCGTTTGGGAAATGGCGTAGATCCCTTTGAGGCGCTATCGACGTACGGAGCCGATGCAGTGAGGTGGTATATGATTAGCAACTCACAGCCGTGGGATAACCTGAAGTACGATGCAGATGGCGTAGATGAGGTTCGTCGTAAGTTCTTCGGCACGCTCTATAACACCTACTCGTTCTTTGCACTCTATGCCAATGTTGATGGTTATAGCGGTGGGGAGGATACTGTGCCGATGGCAGAGCGTCCAGAGATTGATCGATGGATAGTTTCTCTGCTTCACTCGCTTGTGGATAGTGTTACGAAGCATTATGAAAACTACGATCCGACGCCAGCGGCTCGTGAGATTGCTGAGTTTGTGGGTGAGAACCTCTCGAATTGGTATGTTCGCCTCAATCGCAAAAGATTTTGGGGAGGTGAGATGAGTCGTGATAAGTTGGCAGCATATCAGACCTTGGAGGAGTGTTTGCGTACGGTGGCACAACTTGCAGCACCCATTGCACCGTTTATTACGGAGCAGATCTTCGGCGATCTTGGATCAACCGAATCTGTGCACTTAGCCTCCTTCCCGGTAGCCGATAAATCGCTCATTGAGGAAGAGTTGGAGGTGCAAATGGCACTTGCTCAACGAGCAACCTCGATGGTACTTGCCCTAAGGCGCAAGGTCTCTCTCAAGGTGCGCCAACCACTCAGCAAGATGATAATTCCGGTCATTGACCCTAAACTAAAGGTAGAGCTAATGGCGGTCGAAGGGTTAATAATGAGCGAGGTGAATGTCAAAGAGATTGAGTATATAGAGGAGACAACTGGGGTTATCACAAAGCGAATAAAGCCTCTCTTTCCGATTCTGGGCAAGAAGTATGGCAAGTTGATGAAGGAGATTGCCGCAGCAGTTGCAAAGATGGATGGTGAGCAGATTGCCGAGCTTGAGAGCAAGGGTACATTTGCCCTTATGGAGGGAGTTGTCATCGACAGGGAGGATGTGGAGATAAGCTCGGAGGATATGCCCGGTTGGTTGGTTGCCTCCGAGGGTGCGCTAACCATTGCTCTGGACGTGACAATTAGCGAGGAGTTGCGAGAGGAGGGAATAGCACGTGAGATCGTAAACCGTGTGCAGAACCTCAGAAAGGATAGCGGACTGGAGGTAACCGATAGAATCGAGCTGTCGATTTCGAGTAACAGTACGACGGACAGTGCTGTGAATAACTGGAGCGAGTATATCGCTGCCCAGACCCTTGCCACTGAGGTGCAAATCTCTGATGAGGTGAGTGGCATTGAGATAGAGATTGAGGGGATTAATCTTGTAATTTCTATAACAAAAGTATGAGCGAATATGTAGTATCGGCACGGAAGTACCGCCCTCAGACCTTCAACAGCGTTGTTGGTCAGCGACACATTACTCAAACTCTGCAGAGTGCCATTGCAAGTAATCATCTGGCGCACGCCTATCTGTTCACAGGTCCTCGTGGCGTAGGCAAGACAACGTGCGCAAGGATCTTTGCACGTGCCATAAACTGCTTGAATCCTACTGAAAATCACGATGCGTGTGGAGAGTGCGAATCGTGCGTTGCCTTCGCAGCGGACAGGAGCTTTAATATCCACGAAATGGATGCTGCAAGCAACAATAGTGTGGACGATATCCGTGTGCTTAACGACAAGGTGAGGGTTGCTCCTCAAATCGGGAAGTATAGCGTGTATATAATCGACGAGGCGCATATGCTATCGTCAAACGCATTCAACGCATTTCTAAAGACGCTCGAAGAACCACCTGCGCACGCCATCTTTATTATGGCAACAACCGAAAAGCATAAGATACTACCCACGATTCTATCTCATTGTCAGATATATGACTTTAACCGTATTCGACTCGAAGACATTGTAGAGTATCTACAACATATTGCCGTGAGTGAGGGTGTAAGCTATGATGATGAATCGCTAGACATTATTGCACAGCGAGCAGATGGAGGTATGCGAGATGCACTATCGACATTTGATCGTGTGGTGTCGTTTTGTGGCAGTGATCTAAAGTTTGCAGAGGTTGCAGAGTGCGTGGGAGCGTTGGACTACAATACCTACTTCTCGTGCGTCGATATGGGCGTAACGGGCGACTATGGGGCGCTGCTGGTTGCCTTTGACACTATTCTTGGCAAGGGCTTCGACGGAGGGCACTTTTTGGCAGGTATTGCCGAGCACTTTAGAAATCTTTTGGTTGCCAAAAATCCGAACACTGTTAAGCTATTGGAGGTGAGCGGTAGTGTGGCAAAGCGGTATAGCTCACAGGCAGAGGGTTTGGAGGTGGCATACATCTTTGGTGCTATTAATCTCTTTTCGGTGGCGGAGTCCACATATCGGGGTGCAACCTCTCGTAGACTACACGTAGAGCTCGCTTTGATGAAGCTCGCCGGGCTTAACTCTCAGCTGGGTGGGGGTAATCAAAGTGCTACACTTCCACATATTGCAAAGGTGGAGGTAGCCAAAGAGAAGAGAGAGGAAAAAAAAGGTGAATCCCCGACTGCAGAGCCAAAGGAGGTGATAGAGGTATCGGAGTCTGAGCCAAAGGTGGAGGTGTCGACGGTTGAAAAGCCAAAGAGTAGTGTCTCGGTAGGTGGTGGATCGATGTTAGGCATTTCCATATCGCAGTCTCGGCAACAAAAGGAGCAGGGTGATGGCTCGACGGAGCAGAAAAAACCTCAACTTACCCCTGAGCAGGGCATAGACGTACTACGTAAACGCTTCTCGGAGTTGGCAGAGCTGTGGAAGAGTAGACACAAGACGAGAATAGCGCAGTGGCTTGACACGGCAGTAATCACAGAGCAAAACATCGAAATTACAGTACCCAGCGAACTAATGGAAATGGAAATTATGAACTCGATGGTAGACATTGAAAGAGATATGATAGAACTCTTTAACTTTCGTATGCCAATTACCATAAAAATTGCCGAGCAGTACGTAGCAGAGAAACCTGTAACAATGGCACAAAAGATCGAAAAACTTGTTGAAATAAACCCCAAGATATTGAAGCTCCAAGAGGAGTTGGATCTCGCACTATAACAAAACGAAGATGTTAGGACTAAAACGACTCCTTAGTAGTGGAAAGAACAATAAGTTGCTGTACTATATCAAGAACATTTCTTTCTACATATACTCTAGCGTAGTGCCACAGAGGGGTGCCGAGCGCATTATTGCTAGCAGGTTTAAGCAATATTCACCCGCAGAGCAACAGTACATTCAACGCCGAGTGGACTACTACTGTAAGCTAACCTGCACCACAACACTGCCGCCCTCAGCTACACCACTTAGCAAACACAGATTCAAGAAAATAGAGTATCCCAGCGTTTATTTCTTCGATACGTATCGCTACACAGCGCACTTTGACAAAGCTCTGATGTGGTGCTACTTGTTTGGCGATGTAAATCATACGGTAGAGCACCCATCAATTGTAAAAAGCAGACCCATTTGCAGTAACAATACATACTCTGTGGTTATGAAGCTCGACAAGGTGAGACACTTTACATTTGTTAAAGATGACAAGAAATTTGGTGATAAGATAGATAAAGCCATATTTCGTGGTGCTATTACAAATAAAGAAAATCGCATAGACTTTATGCGTAAATTCTCAAATAACGAAATGGTAGATGTAGGGTGCATTGACAAAAATACGACAATACCAGAGGAGTGGAAAACAGAAGAGATAACCTTAACTCAACACCTTGACTATAAGTTTATCATCGCGCTTGAAGGAATTGACGTTGCCAGTAACCTTAAGTGGGTGATGTCCTCCAATTCAGTTGCAATTATGCCCAGACCCACGTGCGAAACGTGGTTTATGGAGGGTACCCTTATACCAAACCACCACTACATAGAAATTCAACCTGACTACTCCGATTTGCTTGAAAAAATAGAATACTATATCGCACACCCCCAAGAAGCAGAGACCATTGCACGCAACGCAAACAACTATGTCAAGCAGTTTAGAGACCGCAAAACCGAGAAACTTATCTCGCTGATGGTTCTCAAAAAGTATTTCGATCATACCAATTAAATTTGCAAGGAAACGAAATATTTTGTACTTTCGAGTCAACTATCAACCCTAAACTCGAAAACTTATGAAACAATTTATCGTTTTACTCTCACTGCTACTATTAAGCCTTATGGGAACTGCCACTGCACAATCAACTCAGATTGGGGGAGGCAAACACGCAGATAGCTATGCTGAATTTCCACTCGCTATGGCAATCAAAGATGGCGACAACGCCACGGTCAAAGCACTCCTTGGCAAAGTTGGCCCCAATGCTAAACAAGCAGGCATTCCGCCGCTTGCCGTAGCACTACAAGCAAATAACGAGGAGGCTGCACGTATGATTTTAGAGCACCCCGGGTTTAAGGGCATCAATGAGTTCTATACCGTTACGATCGGAGGCAGTACGCCAATGACAGAACGCTATACGGCTATTGTAGATGCCATTGAGAGCGAAAACCCAGAACTGATGAAGATGGTGCTCGACAAAGGTGCAACGGTGGACTACCTCTATGAAACTATTTTGGAGACATCTCCAAGGCTACAAGAGAGTCAACAAACTCCTCTTACGCTTGCCATATCAAGATTTGGTATGTACGACCCCAAGAAGAAGAAAAACATCGGCAACTACAAGATCGAGGAGCAGTATAGGCAAATTCAGCGCATTGCCGACGGTACGACAAACATCAATCGAATAATGCCAATACATAACGCTCCCAATGGTGTAGGACCAGGTGGTAAGCCATACCCTGGAGGTGTCATAGCAACTCAACCTGTAAGCCTCTTTATGATACTTACTCGTAACAACCAGCACCAAGATGGGAACCCTGCCAATGAATACATCAACAAGGTATTATGCTCTGTTGCCGACCGAGTTGATCTTAGCTACAAATACCCCACATTCTCAAAAGATGCAATAGCGCAACTAAAGGCAGCTGGGGTTGATGCTGCCACGATAAAAGCAGCACAAGATGCACAAAAGTACGCCTATGTATGTAACACGTGGATATACGACAATGCCACGCTGTTGAAACACGTGCTTGATATTGGAGGCAAGCTCGATGTCGGAGGAGATGGTGGACAGTTCTTCTTTGTGCAAACCTACGACATCGCTACACTTAGACTGCTGGTCGAGCAGGGTTTCGACATCAATAAGCCGGCATATAACGGCTATAGGCTTATCTATGGTGTGGTACGATACGGCGAGGATATCACAGAGGTCGCTCTGCGACTTGGGGCAGATCCTAATCTAACGCTACCAGATGGCTCAACAAATGCTCTGAGCTTCACTCAAGGTCTGGCACCAAAGGATCGCAAAAAGGTTCAAGCCGTGTTAAGAAAATATGGTGCAAAATAGCTACTTGTTAGTTGTGGCGTTAGCTTGTTGTATAATTGCCGAAAAGGTCAGTTGTAAGATCTTAGCTATATGATATATAAGAGTAAGTAGTCAAAAGTTTTTGATTTCACTTTTTTCAAAAAGTGAAGCCGCCGGCAGGCAGTTTTAGCTGTTTATGCCAAGACGGTCGCCAGTGAGCTACGCAAAGAATTTTGCGGAGGTCGCGTGGGGTGGCGACCGTCCGCAATTGGTAGTTTGTACGCAAAAGTCGTACGTCCGCCTTGGATTGATTGCTCTAAAATCAGTGATAAAACAATAGCAAGACGGTCGCCAGTGAGCTACGCAAAAGGACTTTGCGGAGGTCGCATGGGGCGTCGCTCGTCCGCAATTGGTTAGTTTGCTCTATAATCTTAAGTCAGTACATTAGACTCATACAAGTTTTGTCCAAACAAAAAAATCAAAAATAATTAATTCACACAAAAAGATGCACTATATTTGCAGAGACCATCAAACATATAACTATTTCTTAAAATAAATTATTGACACTATGAAAAAATTATCAATTGTCGCCACAATACTCGCAAAAAGCAAAGACAGAGATGCCGTAAAGGCAGAACTACTAAAGCTCATCGAACCAACACTCAAAGAAGATGGTTGCATTAGATATGAGTTGTTCTGTGATAACGACAACGAAAACCTCTTTATCTTCCTCGAAGAGTGGCAAAACGATGCCCTGCTCTCTCAACACCTAAAGAGTGAGCATATGAATCAATACACCGCAGCTACAAAAGGTATGATAGAGCAATTCGTAATACACAAACTCTCGAAGGTTGACTAATTAGCCTCAATCCACTCGATAATCTCCTTGCTCAGAGGCTCAACTTGTGGGTGCAGAGTCTTGACAAGTTTACCGTCCTTGCCAATAAGAAACTTATGGAAATTCCACACCACCGTGGTGTCAAGAACTCCGTTTTGTTGCTTCTCGGTGAGCCACTTATATAGTGGAGCGATGTCATCTCCTGCGACCGAAATCTTGGACATCATAGGAAATTTAACACCGTAGTTAACCTCGCAAAATTCCTTGATCTCACTATCACTGCCTGGCTCCTGTTCCATAAAATTATTGGCAGGGAAAGCGACAATGGTGAACCCTTTGTCAGAGTACTTTTCATAGAGTTCTTGAAGCTGCTTATACTGTGGAGTAAGCCCACACCGCGACGCAACGTTTACTATGATCACCTTTTTGCCTTCAAGCTGTGATAAATCATACTCACTGCCATCTATAGCCTTTACCGTAAAATCATAAATGGTGGTTGGCCTATTGTTGGTACACGACGTGATGATCAGACCAGAGAAGAGGGTGATAATAAGAAGGGAGAAAAGATTTTTTTTCATAGTGCTGCAAACATTTAAGTGTTAATACTATTTTTGATTAGTAGATGAAAGTTACAACTAATTTCTTAAAATTGCAAATCTAATCTACAACCTAACCATAAATTTTCAATTATTATAGCAAGCCGGTCCTCAAGTTTTGGGGTTCGCTCTTTTTTTTGTTTTTAGCAATGAAGCAGTAGAAAGTATAATAGATCACCACTGATATTTCATCTAACAACTGATAAAAATAGTAATATTAACACCTAAGAATAGCAATAATTTACTTATTTACAAATTTTTCAGATGCACTTTTTATAAATCAGGGTGGCACAACAGAGGCTCGAAACTTTATGTTTCGAGCCTCTCTAATTTTTATGATCTACTAAAATTGTTAGTATGCGCTCATAGAACTATTTTTTGGTTTGTAGTATTTCACTAAGATATACAACAAGCGATCCGATAGTTTTTGGGAAGTTCTCCATTGTGAAAATCTCTTGCACATAGTACTCTTCGTTATAATCTACAAACTTTACCTTATATGGTGCATACGTATCACTAAGCTCATCGGTTAGGAAGAATATACCTTCAGGATTTGTAGAATTATCATAGTTAAAGTACACCGATACGTCATTGTTAAAGTCAGCCAGAACTGTTGCCGGGGTGTCGGCTACTAATAGGCGTCCAATGAAGTTGTTTTGGGTAGACCCCTTAAGAAATAGTTGATCATAGAAGTTAACGTAGAGTTTGTTAAGATCAGCTGTTATTTCTGTTTCAGAGACTTGAGAAGCAAGAGCAAATTGGAAGTCTATGATGTTCTGCTGAGGAACTAACGTTCCCATTGACATATTAAAGCTCAGAAGCCCCGTGGTGCTTTCTTTACCAAAATTCACATTTACACTATGACCTGCTGTTGCAATATCGATAGATGCAGTAAATTGTGCAGCTGGGTTAACCAATGAACCCATAATTAGCTCCATAGGAGATAGCATTTCCTCCAGTGTGATACCTTCATACTCAATATTTGCAGCGATAATAGCATCTCCGCTCGTAGTGTTTTTAATTTCTATGAAGCAATCAGTTGGCGTTGCAGCTTTAGAGCCAACAGCTTGTGGCATTTCAACAAGCGGGAATATTGCCTTTAGCATATATTGACCGTTGAAATCAAATGATGTTGTATCTGTATCAGGAACCACTGTAAATGTAACCGCTGTGTTTGAGGTTTGATTTGAGTTTTCAATCTCGAAGTTGAACTTTCCTTTTGTTATAGAGCTAAGTGCAAGAACATTGAATATAGACATTTCACTACCCGGCATCAAGACTTGACCAATAGCTGCTACGATGGTTTGATCGGTAAGAGTCGGATCAATGGTAACCGTAGAGATTGACATACTTTGGGATAGGACTGCAAATTCTTGAATCTCTCCATAAGTATCTATCAGCTCATCAATATCTGCATTTGCAACAAGGCTTGCTCCAATATCGTCGATTCTGGAAACTTGCTCATTGGCTGTCATAGGAGGGAGCTCTTTGTTTGATTTACAGGCGAAGAGCGCGCCTGCTAAAAGTGTAAAAATAAGTAAGTTCTTTAGTTGTTTCATTTGTTTGTTTGTTTGTTTGTTTATTTGTTTATTTGCTTCATCTATCGATCAATAATAGTTAATCAAGCAGACAATAACTCCTAAGATTAATCACAAATACTTTCAGGAGATTACCGAATCTTGTTTAACTTACTACCCTATGGTACTACCCTATGGGTAGTTCTATATATTTTAAGTTAACACTCAGCCGCTCGCTCTACACCAAACAAGGGATCTAAGACTGCGCAAAGATAGCGTTTTTTTCTTTCTAAACAATACCCCTCAAACACATTACCATATCAATAGATCTACTCTCCTGTTTGACGGTTTCACAACAAAATTTCGTAGTAAAGATGTGGCATTGTTGATACCAAACAAAAGTTTGGAAGGTAAATATTAATCATCGAGATACCAAAACTAAAATTATCAATGTAATTTATGCTCGAAAAACGATGAACAGTGTAGATTTTCTGGTTTTTTTTTGTATCTTAGCGTGGTTATTTTAACACCTGATATTAACTATCAAAATCAACAATAATACAAGTCAAGACAATGGAAACAACAATTAGAGAAAAATTTTCAGCCCTCTACGGCGAACCAGGACGTGTATACGCATCGGCAGGACGTATCAACATCATCGGCGAGCACACCGACTACAACGGCGGTTTTGTACTCCCCGGCGCAGTAGATAAAGGTATGACAGCAGAGATTAAATTTAATGGCACCAACAAAGTCAGAGCCTATTCCCTTGACCTTGGCGAAAGCTCAGAGTTTGGTATCAGTGCTGACACTGACGCTCCATCTGAACAATGGGCAAAATATATATTCGGCGTAGTTCGCGAACTTGTCAAGCGTGGAGCAACTATACCAGAGGGGTTCGACACCGTATTTTCGGGCGATGTGCCACTCGGTGCAGGTATGAGCTCTTCTGCCGCTTTGGAATCTGTCTACGCATTTGCACTAAACGATATGCTTGAGCTCGGTTTCAACAAGATGGAACTTGCAAGAGTTGGTCAGTCAACCGAGCACAATTATGTGGGCGTGAAGTGTGGTATTATGGACCAATTCGCCTCGATACACGGAAAGGCAAAACACTTAATGAAACTTGATTGTAAAAGTGGCGAGTTTGAATACGTACCATTCGATCCTGAGTCTCACGGATACACTGTATGCCTGGTTGATAGCTGTGTGAAACACGAGCTCGTCGACTCGCCATACAACCGTCGCAGAGAGAGTTGCGAACGGGTGGTGGCAGCAATACAGAAACGACACCCAGAGGTGGAATTCATACGCGATGCCGACCATCAGTGGATAGAAGAAGTCATAGGCGAGGTTACACAAGAGGATTACATTCGCGCGGTGTATGCTCGTCAGGAGGTAGATCGTCTACTCGATGCGTGTGCCGCTATGGAGATCGGAGACTACGAAACCGCTGGACGCAAAATGTACGGCACACACATCGGAATGTCAGTACTATACGAAGTCTCATGCCCGGAGCTTGACTTTATAAACGAAGTGGCAAAAGAGTGTGGCGTTACCGGCTCAAGAGTTATGGGCGGAGGGTTTGGCGGCTGCTGCATAAACATTGTTAAGAGCGATAAGTATGACAATTTTGTAAAAACGGTCCGCGAAAAGTATAAAGAGAAATACGGCATAGATTGTAAAATCTATCCTGTTGTAATCTCCGATGGCGCTCGCCGATTATACTAAAGTTGCACGCTGTACAGATGATAAATAATCCTTGGTAAAGTCAAAATACTCTAAGAATATTGATATAACACGATTATGTAATGAAAAAGATTTTAGTCACAGGTGGGGCAGGATACATCGGATCGCACACAGCAGTGGAGCTACACCAAGAGGGGTTTGAGGTTGTCATAGTTGACAATTTAGTAAACTCATCAAAGAGTGCCATTGATGGCATAAGTGCAATTATTGGCACCCAGGCAACCTTCATCGAGGCAGACTGTTGCGATAGTGAGGCTATGGGCAAACTCTTTGCCGAACACAACTTTGATGGCGTAATTCACTTTGCAGCACTTAAGGCAGTGGGCGAGAGTGTTTCTATGCCTTTGGAATACTACAATAACAATCTTGGATCGTTAATGGGTATTATTACCGCTATGCGCAAGAGTCAATGTGAGAACCTTATATTCTCATCCTCGTGCACAGTTTATGGACAATCAGATGAACTTCCAGTAAAGGAGAGCACGCCACGCAAAGAGGCAACCTCACCCTATGGCAATAGCAAGGCTATGTGCGAGGATATAATTCGTGATTCGGTGCGGGCATACGAGAAGTTCAACGCTATCTCTCTGCGTTACTTCAATCCCATAGGTGCACACCCAAGTGCTCTGATAGGCGAGCTACCCATCGGTGTGCCAAATAATCTCGTACCCTTTATTACCCAAACAGCAGCTGGACTTCGCAAAGAACTCTCAATTTTCGGTAATGATTATAACACCGCTGATGGTACTTGTCTGCGCGACTACATCGATGTAACGGATCTGGCTAAGGCACACGTGGCAGCTGCCAGACGTATGATTGAGGGAGAGTCTAAGTGCGGATACGAGATATTTAATATCGGCACAGGTCGCCCACTATCGGTTCTGGAGCTTGTTGAGACTTTTCAAAGTGTAAACTCAGTAACGCTGCCATACTGCTATGCACCTCGTCGTGATGGAGATATCGAAAAGGTGTGGGGTGACATCTCACTGGTAGAGAGCGAGTTGGGCTGGAGAGCCGAAAGAAGCATAGAAGAGACTCTGCACTCGGCGTGGCAGTGGGAGAAGAAAATTAGAAACATTTAACACCTTTTTATACACAATATTACATATACACTTATGAAACCTACCCTTATAGTACTTGCAGCTGGAATGGGCTCGCGCTACGGTTCACTTAAGCAAATCGATGGAGTTGGACCAAACAACGAAGCGATTATTGACTACTCAATCTATGACGCCATAAGAGCTGGCTTTGGCAAAGTTGTTTTTGTTATTCGCCGCTCTATTGAGAAGGAGTTTACTGAGATTTTTAACCAACAGAGATTCAAAGGTCGCATAGAGATAGCATATGCCTTCCAAGAGTTAGACTTGCTGCCCGACGGATATAGCGTTCCCGAGGGGCGTGTAAAGCCGTGGGGGACGAATCACGCTATACTGGCAGCTAAGGAGATCGTAAAGGAACCTTTTGCGGTGATCAACGCCGATGATTTTTATGGTTCGGAGGCATACGCAACTATGGCAAACTACCTTAAATCCGTCGATGGCAAGCAGGGCAAATATAGTATGATTGGGTACAATATCGAAAACACTTTGTCAGACTTCGGCACTGTTACTCGTGGTATCTGCGATGTGGACAATGCCGGCAATTTGACGACCATCAACGAGCGGTTCGAGATAGAACGAAATGAGCAAAAAATCGTGTGCAAAGATTCCAGTGGAGCGGAACTTGAAGTTGCAATGGGTAGTTACGTGTCGATGAACTTCTTTGGCTTTACGCCCGATTATTTTGCCAAGAGTTGGGCATACTTCGCCGAATTTCTTAGTGCTAATATCAGCGATTTGAAGTCCGAGTTTTTCATACCACTAATGGCAAGCAACGTTATAGAGCGTGGTATGGGTGAGTTTCGAGTATTGGAATGCGATTCATCGTGGTTTGGAGTAACGTTCAAGGAGGATAAACCAGAGGTTATCGGAAAAATAGAAGCTCTGATTGACTCGGGCAAGTATCCCAAAACACTATGGTAGAGCAACAATTCACTCTTGTTTATGCTTGTTAAATAAAATATCGCCAACTACTATAAGAAGTAGTTGGCGATATTTTATTTATTCGAGATATCTAAATTTCTCTTACTTGGGAGGTACTACATCGAAGACACTCTACACGTAACATCCGCAGCTAATGCACTATTTTTTGTAGCAGTAATCTTAATCTCGTATGAATACTTCGTTCCTGCAACATAGTTTGTTGTTGGAATTTTGTGTTCAAATATCCCCAGCACTGGGTGCTGAAACAGTAGTACTGCTCCTGTTAGCTCTTGAGGGATAACAATACCTTGAAATTTCAACCCTTCGGTTTGTTTGAGAACAATGGCTTCAATTGATGCAAGGTTTGATATGTCGCCTGTCTCAAGGTTATAGATTGCCGTTGTTTTAGCGCCAACGAGCAAGGCTTGAAACTCTTCAAAGGTCTCTGTATTTACCAATCCCTCACCACTGGTGAGTGTGAGTTCAATGCTCGACAAACAGTGTCTAAACTGCATTACCACCGGAGCAGTGTTTACTGCAACCTCATCCTTGCTTGCAACCATAAGATCTATCGAAGCTATGTCATCTTGTGAGGAAACATCAACAGCATAGCTCATCGAATTTAGATCTTCGTGGTATGGGTAGTAGGCCAACAGATCCACACTTCCCGAACTCGGATATTGTGGCGCATTTGTTGAGTAGAAAATAGCTGTCAAGCCATCCTCATTATTATTTTTATATCGAACATTAAAGTCTGAAGCAGGGTCATAACCATTTCCGGTGTTTCTCACCATCACTCCAACCTCATCTCCTCTATGCCATGTTGCACCGCTGGCACGAGTGTGATTAGCAGGAGAGCTTATAGTAAGCTCTCGGCTATCTATCGGCGCACAAATATTGTTTGTGGTGCACGACGATGCTAACAAAAAGGAAAGCCCTAAAAGTATTACTATTTTCATCTACTCATTCTGCTTTTGAGTCATTGCCAAGCACTGTTATAGAAAGTAGCGCTTGGCAAGGCCTACAAATTATTATTAGAACAGTACCTGAACCATATAAAAAGATTAATACTTAATGGTAGTTAAAATTGGGTAACCGCTGTTTTTGTTATCGGTGTCTGCTGCCCACACTTCCGAATTTAACTCAGTAATGAATGCTGCGTCTTTCATCTCTTCGGTTGTTTTAGCAGTTGCCTTCTCTTCGGTTACTACTGGCTCCGCACTGGAGTCCTTTGGTACAAGTGCGCCATTGAGTGTTGGTGTTACTTCTGAGTCATAGTAGCAGTTATTAACTCTCGCCTTGTCGCTTGCTACGTTCCCAACTACCGCGGCAAAGTTTATGGTCGCAACATCTACTGTTACTGTACCTGCGTTATAGCAATTAACAAAATTACCCGAGAAGTTACCGTTTGCTCCAGCATTACCTCCTACTCCACCTATTTGACTCTTAATGCCTGCTATCGACCCAACGTTATAACAGTTTAACACCGAGAATGATTTGTTTAGCGAACCTGTATTGTTGCCCGTAACACCTCCCACTGCTGTTGCATTGGTTTGCCCGGTAATACTGCCACTATTAACACAATTCTCAATCACCGATCCATTATTATTGGCAACTACACCTCCTACGGCAAATCCACCTCCAGATACGTTAGCCTTGTTGTGGCAATTTGTAACCAGCGAATTTTCTGCAACGCAGACAATACCTCCGACATTTCCACCCGTACCGGTGACAGTACCGTCGAGAGTCAAATTCTTTATTGTTGCATCAAGCGTGTATCCAAATAAACCCTGGAAAGTACTACCATTGGCACTAAGCCCCGAGATGGTTTTATTATTGCCATCAAAAACGCCACTGAATGGTTTCGTGCCCGTTTTGGTTCCAATAGCCGTGAATTGAGTGCCGCCGAGTTCAATGTTGTCTGTTACAACAAACAACACTCCTGCATATGAAACAGTAACTGCATCATTGACCTTAGTGGCAAGAAGCCTTAGATCATCTGCCGAGGTTATGTAGTGTACCATAGCGTTTGCATCGTTTACGCTCGTTGTAAATGGAGTTTTGGCCAAATCTGCAGTAATATCTTCGTTGTCAACATCTATCCAGTTTGTTATTGTAGCACCAATGATTTGAATAGAACCGTCCGAAGCATTAACCTTTGCAGTGTACTGATGTTTCTTTCCGGCTTGGAACTCAACGCCTGTGATTACACTCTCAAAGACGCCATAAACAGGGTGCGTGATAACAACCTTTACACTTGTGGTCACCTGTGGAACGACAATACCCTGATGAACTAAACCATTGCGATTTAGGCTCAGCGTGGTTGGAGATGCCAAGTTGGTGATCTCATCTGCGCTGAGATTGTACACAGCAGTAGCGTTTGTTCCGACAAGTGCAACCTCAAAGTTGTCATCAAATGGAGTAACCCCTTCCTCAAAACCTCGTCCTTCTGTTAGGGTTATCACAATATTTGACAACCTGTGGGTAAAAGTCATATTTACTGGCGAAGTGTTTACCGCCACATCGCTCAACGACGATACCATAAGATCAATGGCAGAGAGATTACTCTGATTCGACACATCAACACTGTATGTAGTCTCTGTAGTAGTCGCACTATATGGATAGTAGGCAAGAAAGTCAACTGTGCCAGTCTCAGGATACTTTAGAGGACTCAGAGAGCCAAATGCTGCACTTGCACCATCTTCATTGCTGTTCGTATATAGTGCATTGTTGTTCTCCGCCGAAGCACTACCATCGACCATAAAAACACCTATCTTATCACCCTTATGCCACGTAGTCTCACTGGCACGAGATGTGATACCGGAGGTAATAGATACAGTGCCATCACTAATTGTTTGATGGTCGTCAGTCTTTTTGCACGATGCCAAAGCTACCAAGGCAAGTGCCGATAATAACACTTTTTTCATTAATTTATTTATTTTTGTTGGTTATACACTATTTTACATACTTGTTGAAAATACATTACACTTTTCAGTTAACTACCTCATTTGCTTCAATATCTCCACCACTACCCTCGCCCCACGGTGTAATTTGAATATCCCCTATAACAACCGGAGCGCTCTCAACTCTGATCTGAAGTGTTATCTCTTTGCCCGACTCAAGATCAATAGTTGACATACTCCATACATACTGCTTCCCACCCACATTAAACTCAATGTAACTACCA
>CAYJMA010000004.1:21708-43063 GCA_964371475.1 uncultured Rikenellaceae bacterium
GTGGGGATAAGTACTCCGCTAACTGTCGTTCCTTCTACCGAGACCTTTAATCCTATATCTGTTATACTGTTTTGGTCATACACCTCACCATTTCTTATGTTTACCTTTGCCTTGGTGTAGTGCCCAACCAAGGTTGCCTCAAGTCCCGTAAGATCGCTTACCTCTTGACTGGGCAAAAGACTTAGGGTTAACTTTGTGAGTCTGTTGGCAAACGAAAATTCGACATTGGCATTATGACTACTCTTTGCTCTAACTGCCGCGGTACGCACTGCTATTTCCCGTTCATTCTGCGTTGACACATCTACACTATATACTCCATCCTCTACCACGCTAATACTGTGAGGATAGTAGGCATAAAAATCCACCACCGTACCGTCCACGGGATAGTAAATCACACTGTCTGCAGCACTAAACAACGTAGAGGTCAAATCACTCTGCATAGATTCATATGGCACATTCAATGCCTCGTAGCCTCGAATTGGCACAGACAAGCTTGCTGAGGTGGTAATAACCATATAGACACCTATCTTATCGTTTTCTGCCCATACATAATTGCCACTGTCCTCAAGAAGCGCGCTTTGAAAGGTAGCAGCAACAGCCTCCTCCATAGCTACATCATTCCTCTTACAACCTGTGATAGCTGCTACAATCAAAATTAATATAATAAATTTTTTCATTATCTTATGCTATGCTCTATGGCAAATATACCTACACGAGATGTTCAAAAGGGTGGTCAAATAACTCAAAAAGGGGTGCAAATGGTTCTACTGATACATTTCACCCCATTTTTTCTTACTTTCTTTATTGCTGTGCTGTTCTAATTTCTTCGAGTTTGGTTTTCATACGCTCCAAAACTTCTGGATAGTGCTTAGCGACATTGTTCCTCTCACCAGGATCGCTATCCAAATTGTAGAGTTGTTCATCTTTGCTGTTACCAAGCTCTGTATTTGTCGCAGTGTTCATTGCGGGAAAGTCAGATGGTTTAATATACTTCCACTCACCATCGGTTAGAGCAATGTTATTGTGTGAGTTCTGCTCGACGAGATACTCTCTACCCGGTTCGCCAGATATAAACCACGACTCAAGATGACTCTCGCTATCTGGAGCTGCACCCTGAGGTATTTCAACACCGAGCAACTCTGCAAAAGATGCGAACCAATCGACCTGACTAACCAACTGATCAGATACTCCTGGCGTAATTTTTCCTGTCCATCGAATCATACACGGAATTCGAGTGCCTCCCTCAAAACTGCTGTACTTGCCGCCTCTAAATGGTCCCGATGGCTTATGATCGCCAAGCAACTCAACTGCCTGATCTGCATAACCATCATTGAGCACTGCGCCATTGTCGCTCGATAAGATAACTATGGTATTTTGGTCGAGACCGAGTCGCTCAAGCGCAGAGAGAATCTCGCCCACGCTCCAATCAAACGCCAAAATAGCATCGCCTCTCAACCCCAAACCACTCTTACCAACAAATCTGTCGTGCGGATAACGCGGAACGTGAATATCGTTTGTAGCAAAGTACAGAAAAAACGGTTCACCCTTTTTGGACTCTCGCTCAAGGAACTCAACCGCACGTTTGGTTATCGTATCTGCTATGTTTTTGTCGTGCCAACGAGCAGCTTCTCCGCCCTTCATATATCCGATACGAGAAATTCCATTAACAACAGTCTGATTATGTCCGTGAGTTGTGTCCAATACCAACATCTCTGGATTTTCCTTACCGGTGGGTTCGCCATCAAAGTTCTTAGTATAGCTAACATAGATCGGATCGTTGGCATCGAGACCTATGCCTCGTCCATTTTCCATAAAAATACAGGGTGTTCGATCGCCAGTGGCTGCCATAATATAGGAGTAGTCAAAACCTATGTCGGAGGTATTGGGCGATACAACGTTGTTCCAGTCCTGTTGCCCCTTTTTGTCGCCGAGTCCAAGGTGCCACTTGCCCACAACTCCTGTCGTATATCCCGCATCCTTGAACATATCTGCAAGGGTGTATCGCTCAGCCTTGATAATCATTGCGGCATCACCCGCTGCAATGCCTGTTCCTGGCTTACGCCACGCATACTCTCCAGTGAGCATTGCGTAGCGAGACGGAGTACTCGTTGCTGCAGCACAGTGCGCATCGGTGTATCTAATACCCTCGGCTGCCAACTTATCGCTATTAGGAGTTGGAACAACGCCGTAACCATAACACGACAAATCTCCAAAGGCTACATCATCGGCATAGATAAAAACGACATTTGGGCGCTCACCCTCAAACCTTGCCATTTTGTTGTCCTCCGTACATGCAACTAATGCTAATGCTCCAATTGGAAAAATCATTGTACTTTTCTTTTTCATCTCTATCTTTTTTACTTTTTTTAATTAATTATTTGACTCTATAATAATCTCACCATTTGTAAGCCCCTCGCTTGCGGCTCTGATGCGAATGTCACCACTTTGATCCGTGGCCTGTACCAAGAGTAATGCCTTGCCGTTGAAAGCCTTACGATAGTTCACCTTGTGTGGAGAAAGATCGAGTATGTCTCCATTCTCAACACCGATGATCTTGCCTGGACCATCAACCTCAAAGGTTATAAGGTTGTTGGCGTGAGGAACCATTACACCGTTCCTGTCCGTAACAGTTATCTCGCAAATCACAACATCCTGCTCATTTGCACATATCTCTGATCGATCTGCTTTAATACTAATCGCTGAGGTTGAACCCGAGGTAGTATAACTCTTCGATAGCTTCACTCCACCTTTGTCGTAAGTCTCAACTGCAATGGTACCCGGTTCATAGGGCACAAGCCACACTATCTGACGCTCATCTGTCATCGCCTTTTTGCCCAATGATTTACCATTAAGAAATAGCTCCGCAGAGTCGCAGTTAGTGTAAACCACAACTGGTATCTCGACTCCCTCCAAACCGTGATGTGTCCAGTGCGGAAGGAGATGTACCATAGGTTCATCACTCCACAAACTCTGATAGAGATAGTAGTGATCCTTCTCGAAACCGGCAAGATCAAGAATTCCAAAATTATCGGTTCTCGCAGGCCAGTTAAACGACTCGCCAAGGTAATCATACCCAGTCCAACGGAAGTTGCCAATGTAGTAGTCCATAGCCTCAACTCTATTCCAATCGTCTCGAACACCAACACGAACTATCGAGTTGTCATACGACGATTGATACGCTGATGGAATGCCGACAAAAACCTCTTCCTTGGTTAGATCTGGAATTTTATAAACCTTGGGCTCCATCTCTGCAAAATCTTCTGGTTTCTCCCACGGTGCTGGATTATCCTTTGTTCGATACCACGTCTTGGTGCGATACACTCCACGAGTTTGCAGTGTGTGTGTAATCTCTGTGCCTACGATCGTACGATTAGGAAATTCCTTATGGTGTGCCTCAAGCACGCCTCGAAACTCTCCGTGACCATTAAAACCCGAGAGATCAATATACGGCTGCATATAACCTCGCCCCTGAGATACTGGACGAGTGGAATCTATTGAACGAGCATAATCCGATATCAGCTTCTGCTGCTCACCGGTGAAGTGTGGAACTTCATTACCTATACTCCACATTATGACACACGGATGATTGCGATCTCGGTGCATAAAATCTCTAAGATCTCGTTGCCACCAATGCTCAAAATATAACCCATAGTCGAACTTCGCCTTGGGCGTAAACCAACCATCAAAGGCCTCGTCCATCACCATAAAACCCATCGTATCGCACATCACATAGAACTCTGGAGCAAATGGATTGTGCGTAGTTCGCAAAGCGTTACACCCCATCTCCTTCATCTTCTTCAATCGGCTATACAACACGTCGTTGGGAACGGCCGAACCGACTGGACCTGCATCGTGATGGTTGCTGAGCCCCTTGATCTTGATTGGCTCTCCGTTGAGGTAAAAACCGTCTGCCCCTCGGAGCTCGATTGTGCGAATACCCAGCGGCGTTGTGTACGTGTCTACAAGCTCGTCGCTTCGAAAAATCTCGGTCACCACACTATACATATTGGGTGTGTCGGGAGACCATAGCTCCGGTCTTAGAACCTCAAACCTTTGAGTTACAACACCCTGACTACCTGCATCAACCTCCTGAAAACTACTGACCGAAGAGACTCGACTACCATCCTTACCAATAATAACGCTACGTATCTCTAACTCCTCTGAATTCTTAGTATCATTGCTTATCTTGCACTCTAAGAGAACCTCTGCACAAGTGCTATCGGCCTTTGGAGTGGTTACAAATGTTCCCCACTGTGGGATATATATACCCGAGGTGGTGGTTAACCACACGTGGCGATAGATACCCGAACCAGTGTACCAACGTCCACTCGGAGCCTTTGAGTGATCAACTCTAACTGCAAGTACATTATCACCGTTGCGGAGATATGGAGTTAAATCATAACTAAAACCAATATAACCATAGGGGCGCTTGCCTAAATGGTGCCCATTGATCCACACATCACTATTCATATACACTCCATCAAACTCTATCGTATAGCGCTTTGTTGACTCTGGGTGCAATGAAACGACCTTGCGATACCAACCAACACCCGTAGGAAGATAGCCACCCGCCTTCCCTGCTGGGTTATTCTCTGCATAGTTACCCTCAATGCTCCAATCGTGCGGTACGTTGAGAGTACGCCATTGTGAATCATCAAAATCGGTAGACTCGGCACCACTGACGTCCTGTTCAATAAATTTCCAGTCGAAGTCCATCGACACTCTACTCCGCGGAGACTCGCTACGTGTGCACGATGCAAACAACAGTAGAGAAGCAATTAATGTAAAAAAATAGTGTACCATAAGCTTATTATTGTTTAGTGTCTGAATTTAGTGTCTCGGATGCAAACTTAAAATCCGTGGATGGTGTACGTGCTGTACTTAATATATTCTCTATCTTTGCCACAACTTCCGGGTTTTGAGCCGCCACATTAATTGTTTCTCCAATATCTTTGCTAAGGTCATAAAGCTCAATTTCCCCGCCTCGTGAAACATCGTACTTCACGCCTTTCCAATCGCCATATCTAACAGCTTGGCGACCACCCATTTCGTGAAACTCCCAATAGAGATAGTCGTGTTTTGCTTGTCGTTGATCTTCCTTGAGAAGTGATGGTAAGAACGATATACCGTCTATGTCAGATTTCGGAGTAATGCCAACTATCTCGGCTACTGTTGGCAAAAAATCCCAAAAGGCAGAAACGTGATCTGAACTACTACCTGCAGCAATCCGACCACTCCACCTCGCTATCATAGGCACACGTATTCCACCCTCGTACAAATCTCGCTTGAAACCTCTCAACTCGCCATTGCTGTTGAAATACTCAGGATCTGCACCGCCCTCTCGGTGTGGGCCATTGTCGGTCGATACGATTATCAGTGTATTGTCCATTAATCCCAACTCGTCGATGTGATCGACTATATCGCCTATCTGCCTATCTAGCAAAACTACCATTGCGGCAAAGGCCGCGTGGGCATCACTCTGCGAACCGTACGGTCCCTGACGATACTGCTCGCCACTGTCAACCCCTTTGTAACTCTTCTCTGGAGGATACTTACCCCTAAATGGAGCTATTTCAACCTCCGGTACAAGGAGTTCGGCGTGAGGCAGTATTGAGGCATAGAAAAGAAAAAACGGAGTGTCTTGATTATCGCTAATAAACTCCTTGGCTCGATTGTGAATGATATATGGAGCATAGTCATTCTGGTGATGACCGGCATTACCCTCCAAGGGATACATCTGTTGGTTGTCCCACAAGTGATAGGGATAGTAGTGGTGTGCCAGCCGTTGGCAATTGTAACCAAAGAACTCGTCCACGCCTTGATTGTTCGGATCACCCTCACTCGATGGAGATCCAAGACCCCACTTGCCCATAACCGCTGTCGTGTAGCCACTCTCTTTGAGCATCTCCATTACAGTGTAGCTATCTGCAGGTAGTGCCATCTGCCCTTCGTCTCCTCCGGGTTTGTTCCCCCTGATAGGAGTATGTCCCGTGTGCTGGCCCGTGAGAAGTGTGGATCGAGAAGGAGCACTAACCGACGAACCGGCATAGTGCTCAGTGAAGAGCATACCCTGAGACACCAATCTATCAATATTGGGAGTCTGAAAGTGACTCTGACCCAAACAACTAATATCTCCATATCCGAGATCATCGGCCAAAATATATACTATGTTTGGGAGCTCCGACTTCTGCGAACTCTCGGAACAAGAACTCAGTGACCATAACACCACAAGTCCACTTATATAAATATTACTGTTCATTATAGTTATCTAAAATTTGTATTTGGAAAATATAGGCGTCACAATAAAATTAAACTCGTAATCTTGATACGGAACTTGGTACTCTGGCCTTGCCGCATCCTTCCAACTATTTACACAACCAAGCCCTGCCTGAACCTTGTCGATGCAGAGATTCGTGGACGATGATCTCTTGACCTCTGGTGAGTGACGCTGATCCTTCTGCAAACCATCATCGAGAGATTCAAGCGTATAGTCCAGAGCCGATGCTGAAAATGGTGCATCACTCACGAATTCGAGACCCTCTCCACCAGAGTTAATCACTCGCCACCACCTCAAATCGCTCCTTGTACCACTCTCCTGTGGACGGATATAGGGAAAATACTGATCGCTAACATCCTGACGGTAATGCCCAATTGGCGTAGAGATCTTACGATCGGCATAGTTCTCAATCGGGCCCCGACCATAGTACTCTACCTCGTCATAATCCATTGGCATCTCCATCCTAACTCCAAAACGAAACATACCACTGATCAATGTATCCGTACTTGCAGTCATCTTTTGAGCAATCTGAATCGCGCCTACATTGTTGACAAGGTAGCTCATTGATAGCTTTGACTTACACTCTGCGATGGTGTAATTTGCCACTATGCGCACCATATTGTCAATGGTCGTGTGATAAAGAGTATCGAGAATTAGCCTCGGTGCACGCCAATGCAAATACTCTAATTGTAGACCTGCTCCCATATCATTGTCGGTGGGCGCTCGCCAAAAATTAGGTCGCAATTCACTGCCCTGATCCAATAGCTGTGCACCACCAACCTCGTAGTGTGACATAAAGCCGCTATGACGGGTAAAATCAATGACAAAATTCTCGCCCCTTACTATCAGATAAAATTCGTCATAATCGACAACCTCGGGAGCAACAACCAATATATTACTACGACTCACATTCTCGATGCTAAGCTCGTCAAAACTATGAGGACGAATAACCATCTGATCATAAGCAACGCGTTCGCCTGCTGGGAGCAATCCCTGCTGATTCTTCAGCTTGTAACATACATTTAGCAACAGCTCATCTTCCGCTGACAAACCATCTAAGGTATAGCCCAAAGGAATCGTTGCTCTGCTCTGCGGTGCCACATCAAGATCTTCGACAATACCACTTCGCACGGCAACACCCTCGCTAACCACCTGCCACTCAAGATAATATGGCGATAAATCACTAAAGAAATTCTCGTTATAGATCTCCACCACACCACTTTGTGCATCTTCGAGAGTTGTCCATATTGACTGATAGATATAATCAACCTCCGTCGCGTGGGGATTATAATCCCTATCTGGAGATACAATACCATTGTTTAGAAAATTATTATCCGAGGCATCGTAACGATTAAAATCTCCCCCATACGCAAATATTCCAATTCCGTCCATACCCTGCCAATGTATTGATTGATCGGAGAAATCCCATATAAATCCTCCTTGGTATTTCGGATAGCGGCGAATCAAGTCCCAGTACTCCTTGAACCCTCCCTGCGAGTTACCCATTGCGTGTGCGTATTCACACTGAATCAGAGGCTTTTGAACATCTCCCTTGCAGTACGCCTCATTGTGCTCATATCCACGATACATCGGGGCATAGATGTCAGTATATTCATTGGTTTCTGCCTGTTCGTACTGTACCGCACGACTCGGATCTTCAGACTTAATCCATCTATAGGCATCTATAAAATTCTGACCAAAACCCGCCTCATTACCAAGCGACCAAAAAATTATTGAGGGGTGATTATAATTACGCTCCACGTTACGAATATTACGCTCCATATGCGCTCTGTGGTAATTCTCATCCTTGGCAAGTGTCATATCGCCGTAGCCCATACCGTGCGATTCAACATTTGCTTCGGCAACCACATAAAGTCCATAGATATCGCACAACTCATACCAATAAGCATCGGCTGGATAGTGGCACGTCCTAACAGCATTGATGTTCAACTCCTTCATACGCTTTACATCCTGTAACATCCTCTGCTCTGAGAGAACATAACCACCATAAGGATCTAACTCGTGACGATTAACTCCTTTGAACAACACTGCCTTGCCATTCACCAGCACTTGGTCGCCCACAAGCTCAATCTTGCGAAAACCTACACGCTGAGTGATCACCTCGCTCACCTTTGTTCCTCTTCTGAAAATTGCCGTAAGCGTGTATAAATTAGGAAGCTCTGCACTCCATTTCCTCACACTCTCAACCTCCATTGTGTACAACCCCGATCTTGACACTTCCTTCGTTGCCACTACACTATCCTCGCTATCGCAAAGCACGAGTTCGACCTCGCCTCTACCCACAACATCAATGTCGATCGATAGCAAACCGTTTTTATACTCTTCATCCAAATCAGGCGTTATTCGAATATCCTCTATACGACTCTTCTCTCTTGCATATAAATAACAATCTCGCCCTACGCCTGAGAATCGAAAAAAATCCTGGTCCTCAAGATAGGTGCCATCGCACCATCGAAAAGTTTGAAATGCAATTTGATTCTCACCACGCCTTAAATACTTCGTAATATCAAACTCAGCCTCCAATTTACTATCCTCGCTATAGCCCACAAAGTTACCGTTGACCCACAAGTAGATATTCGATGTCACGGAACCAAAATGCGCAATAACATCCTTGTCGATCCAACTATGCGGAATCGTTATCGTCTTGCGATATGATCCAACGTGATTGTTTGTTGTGGGAATATGCGGAGGATTGCTCCTAAACTGACTACGCCAAGGATAACCCCGATTGACATAAATTGGATCCCCGTAGCCTTTAAGCTCCCAAACTCCCGGAACTTCTATATCGTCCCACCCTCCATCATTAAAGGTAGTTTTGTAGAAATTCAAGGGACGGTCATCTGCATTGCGAACCCAGTTGAACTTCCAAAATCCATTGAGGGTCATATAGTTTACCGAGCTCTGTTTGCACCCAACAGATGCTTCTTCGGTGGTGGCATAGGCGAAGTAATTAGTGTGCATTGGAGCACGATTGACGCCATTTACCTCGGGATCTTGCCACTCATCACCCTGTTGAGCCGAAACCCACCGTGGGAGTAGAATCAGTACGCAAAATATTAGAATAATTCTCATAAGTTTCTTGTTTAGCTTAGTCAATATTTGTTTGATATGTGATGTTGGTAACTGAGAGCGCAGGGAATACTACCTCTATCTTACCATCCCGCACCTCAACTTCAATAGTTTTGGAGTAACTAAGCGATCGCGAATAGGGAGCCTCGCCCATAAGCGACGTAACTCTCACTTTGCGTACCGACTCTGGAAGAGAGTTTAACGTAATCTGACGAGTAACTGAATTCTTGAGCTTATTCATCACAAAGATAGAACCGCTTGACTTATCGACACTTGACATTGCATACATTCGTAAAGCTTTGTTGTTGTTCCTACACTTTACAAAGTTATCAAGAAGGTTCTCATTGACGAACTTCGATACCTCAGCTATTGGCTTACGAGAGTTGTCATCCATACGAAACCATAGTGCAACATCATCCTTTTCATCATCCTTGTCGCCCTTCCACGGTGAGTGCGTACCCCAAAAGTACACATAGCTTACACCTCTAACATTAAGTTCGGACATCAAAACTTCGAACCACCACAATGACTTATACGTATTGTTAATATCTCCCATCCCCCGTCTCGATGGCGATACACCGCTCTCGGTAATCAGAATCTCCATATCCTTCTTTTCGGTCTTGTTTACAGCCGCCTGCATCTGATATATGTTTTTTATATAGTTGTGCTTTGATGTACTCCACAACTCATAGTTTTTGCAACTCTCCTTGAATGCCCACATATACTGGTGCGCTGTGGTAAAGTCAACCAACTCGGGGGCTCGGTTATAGATCGATGTAAAGTAGTGTGCCTTGCCCAAAATACCCGGGCCAATCTGTATCGTTGGATCTACGGCCTTCATTGCAGAGGCGATCTCGACATATACATCCACGAATTCTTCAAGCGTAATAATCTTCGGATGGTGGTCCATCTCGTTGCCAATTTGCCAATAACGCACCTTGTAGTCCTTGTCCTGAGCATAACGAACCCACTCGGCTGCCGACTTTGCTAGCTCCGCAACGCTCGGACCACCATCATATTTGAACGACATACAGTTTACCACAACCAACGGAGCAATACTCTGGGATTCACACAACTCGATATACTCATCAAAGTCCATTGCATCGATAAAAGTGCCATCTTGATTCACTGCCCAATCCCAATTACCGGGAATAGTGCCAGTTGCAGCAACCGTGGGGCGAAGACCATTCTGCTTAGCGTCTTCGTATGAACCTGAGTGCCACAGGTAATTGTTGGCAAGATGACCATATGGAAAACGAAGCGAGCCTACACCAACTTCTTTCAGTGCCTCTGCCATAGATTGTGTCGGGTTGGGGCGATGTTTGTCGGAGTCCAGCAACCAGCACAAATTGACCGACGAGGCGCCCTTGGGTACACCCGATTTGACTACCGTATCGAACTCAATGTTCATTACTGATTGCGAGTAAGCACCTATTGATGCTGCTGTTAAAAATAACGTGGTAATGATTCGCTTAAACATTGTTATAATTTTTTTTAGAATTAATATTAATTTTTATTTATTGTTCTCCAAACTAAGTTTCAACAGTGAGTATGGTGGCAACTCTACAACATATCCTTCTTGAAGCGAATCGTAGATTGATTTGCCAACCGTAGTAACAAGACCTCCTGTTGTTCGCTCGGCGTCGAAGAAAGTAAACATATCGTGTCTTACATTGTCATATTCAGTGGATTTTATAAGCAGAATATGGGTCGAATCGCTCTTTGAATGAGCATACAACATCACATCATCAATGGTGTTAGAGCGACTCAAAGCCAACGCATAAATGCGCTTATCGGTAGAGGTTGACAAGTGTCTGTATTGATCCTTTGCATCACCAAACATATCGAATATATCTACCGAGGGAGATAAAGAATAGTTCTCGCTTGGATCCATCAAATAGCGATTTGGATTATAATCGGGATCGTTATTATCTGGCCAAAATATTGGCCACATTACTGCAACTTGCAATCCTCCGTTGATGAACTGCATCATCATCTCACTCTGCATTATTGAACTTTCATACTTGGTGGGAGACAAAGCCGCAGATGAACTACCTCCTATGTTCCACTCGAGGGTGGACAACTCTATGTCGTAGCCCAACTCCTCACACTTGTCGTTAAACCACTCTATCTCTTCGTGATAACTCCCCCCTTCGGAGTACCACAACGTGGTGGATAGCATAGGAATCTGATCGACCCAATCATCAAAAGTTGCGATCGTGTTGTTCCAATACCAATGAACATCTACATAGTGAACCAAGTGATGAACCTCTGCCAAAAGCTTCCATAGTGTTTCATCGCGAACCTTCTCCCAATTTATATAAAACTTTGCATTGGGATTAGCCGCCAAAATAGCTGGCACATATCTCTGAATTTGCTCGCTGTACTCACTCCACGTCATCTGATAGTTTGCCCCACTGTGATACGGTTCATTGTCAAGATAATAATGGTCAATCTCAGCGTACTTTGTCACAAGATCTACAGCCTCACTTATGCCATCCTCAACTCGGTTGTATCTTAAACCAGATCCCATATTGATGCCGACTAATGGAACAGCACCTGTCTCTCTGCATATCTCCATATATTCCACAATGTCCGTGAACTCGCTCTGTGGCATATCATTGGCGTGGTCATAGTCTGGATCCCAGTTGTCCATCCACCCTTGCCCATTGAGGTCGTTCCAATGGTAGCGATTCGTCGGAGCTCCACCAGGCCAACGAATGTTGGATACGCCAAGCGAGGCAAGAGTTGGTATAATCGAAGTCTCTGCCCAAAAACTATCGGTATAGTGCGAATAAATAGAGTTGAAACCCATCAAACGATCGCTTACAATATGAGTCGGACTATGGTTAAACTCTACAACTATATCTGCGGTCGGAAACAACGGCAACGATGGCTCAGCTGTCGAGTCGCCACCACCTGGTTCCTTGCAAGATGCAACGAACAGACCGCCTAAGACAAACATCGAGACCACAACAACTCTTTGATTCTTTAATACTGAAATCTTTTGTATTATACTATTCATTATTTTCAACTGTTTTCTGAAATTAATAACACTCCGAAACACTATCTCCGAAAAAAACTATGGTGCCATCCCCCTCGGACATTACAAGTCTCGTTGAGGTTGCTTCGTCCAAAAGTGCAATCGTAAATTCTGGATAACTCGTTGCATTATCTAACTCATCGGTTACAACAAGCAATACTCTATAATTATCTGTTGCTGGCATAACTATCGGTATTGTTCCGTCGTGGATGAACTGCCCATTATTGTATGATAGTATAACCTCACCATTTATCTTAACATCCTTGATGCCGTTGAATGCCTCAATGCGAACATCCCAGTTATACTCCTGACCGGCATAGAGTGCACGCGGTTCTGACTTTGCAATGATTATTGGAACCTGACTCTCATCATAGATCACCGTATCATAGGTGCGCTCTACCTTATGGCAAGATGCAACAGCCATAAAAATCGTAAAAACTATTAGTATATCTATAAACTTTTTCATTAACATAATCTCATTGTCGAATTATAAATATGATGGCAACCTAATCTCGTGTTATTACCAACCTTGACTTTGAAGTAAGTTCGGATTCTTGCTAATCTCTAAATTTGGAATTGGCCAGGTATAAAACTTATATGGGCCAACCTTCTCAGAGTTTGGAACCCTACTGCCGAGCTCGCCCAATCGCACATAGTCGAACCAAAGATGACCCTCAAAACACAACTCTCGCTCACGCTCATTTAACAACTGTTTGATAAAATCCTCAGGGGTAGAAACTTGACTGACACTGATTGACTTAAGTCCTGCACGCTGCTTAACCTCGTTGATACCCCACAGTACCTCGTCGGTGGCAACCCCTCCATTGTTGAAGTAGGCCGCCTCGGTCAACATCAACAAAACATCGGAGTATCGCAAAACAATGGTATTCTCCTCACCGTCGCGTGCAGAAATATTCTCAAAACCCCCTACTCCACCCTCACGCATATCGCGCAAATATTTACGACAGTATGTAAAACTCATATTAACTCCATACTCTCGCAACACGCCATCCTGATCGACAAAAGATTCAAGTATTGATACCGGACGACGACTATCATTCTGCCATAGTATCGTACTCATATTATCCTTGATGCGATATGTCTCATAGGCAGAGTGAGTAATTCCATATTGAGGAGCCCAGTTGGTCTGCTTCTGTGAACCCTCCCCCCCGTCGGCCCCCCCTGTTCCCCCTCGCGCCAACTGAATGCTGCAAATGTTCTCAATACCATTCTCAGTGGCATTTGAAAAAACATCGCTGTAGTTGTCAAACAAACCATAACTGCCGACTTCGCCACGAACCACTCGCATCAAACTTTCGTAGGCCAGTGCGTAATACTTTGCATCTCCACGCTCAAGGGATTGACCATCAGTGCTCTTATGATAACCCGCCATCGTTAAATACACCTTGCCAAGAAGAGCTACAGCAGCACCCTGAGTTGCTCTAACATTGCCTACAGAGTTCTCATTGGTTGGCAGATGTGCGGCAGCAAACTCCAAGTCGTATATGATCTGGTCGTACACAACATCGGGAGATACTGTCGATGGATATAAATCATCCAACATCGAAGTAGTTGGCTTTAGTATTAGTGGTATCCGACCATAGACGCGAATCAAATTGAAATTGTTCAAGGCTCGCAGAAAATAAGCCTCGGCAAGTATCTCATCGCGAATGGAATCATCTATATCAGTGGTCGCACCGAAATATATGACGCAATTTATAGCATTGGCTGCTGCCCACGCACCCTCCCAAAACGTGCGATACTGAGATTGACTCTTATCGGTGATAAAATTATCGTACACATTGTTTGTGAAGCGTGCCTCTACAAACTCTGTTGACATATCGGCTATCATAAAAATCTGGTTGTCATAGTAGCGGCTATCCTGAAACTCTGAGTAAGCAGCTATTATTGCAGATTCCAATTCCGCCTCGTTCTGATAGTAATCCTCATAGGTGACCGTTGTGAAAACCTCCTCTTCGAGAAATGACTCACAGGAAAACAGTGATAACAGTGCCGTTAAACTAACTACAACTCTTGATACTATACTTCTCATCTCTTTGTACAAAAATTTAGAATGTTATTGTTGCGCTTAACCGATAGATGCGAGGGCGGGGGTAACTATTGACATCCTGACCGATATTTATATTCTCGCTACCACCATAGGCACTACTAACATCGGGATCCCAGCCCGAGTACGATGTCCACACATACAGATTGTCAATGCCGGCGGTAAACGACAGCTTGCTTATGCCTTTGATGGCTTTCTGCGGTAGGCTATACGTAAAGTTTATGTTCTGAATTCTTAGGTAGCTACCATCCTCGAATGTTGGAAGGGAGGTTGAAGAGCCAAGACGAGGAACTGATGCATCGGTATTGTCTGGGGTCCAACGATCCAACAAATCGGCACTCATATTGTTGCGAATAACTGTTGTGTTGCGCGTATAGGCAAGATTTCGGTTCTGAATGATGTTACCCTCACTGCCTGTGAAAAATATGTCAAACGAAAAGCTCTTGTACCGCAAACTACCCCCAAAACTATATGTGAAATCTGGCAACGCACTTCCGTAACTTATATAATCATCAACATCTATTGAACCATCATTGTTAACATCAACATATTTAATATCGCCGGGGAGTGCACTGCCCTGAATCTTCTTTACTGCACCTGTCTCGGGATTCGTCCAGGTGTAATTGTCAATCTCCTCTTGCGAACTAAAAATACCGGCTATTTGATAGGACTGAAACTCTCGAATAGGACCTCCCTCGGTTACCCATATCGTTTGATTGTCGCCGATGTCTACAACAAGCGGTTCCCCACCATACAGCTCCAACACCTTATCCCTGTTGATAGAGAGCGACCCATTAAACGAAACCTCCATACTCTTTGTTCTAAGTGCTACGCCGGTCATAGAGACCTCAACACCTTTGTTCTCCAATTCGCCTGCATTGACATACCCTTGCGAAAAACCAGAGGTCGTTGGAACATCGTAACTCATTAGCATATCCGAGGTCAGCTTATAGTAGGCATCCACCGTTAGGGTTAGCCTTCTGCGAAACATCGACAAATCGAGACCTATGTTATACATAGCTGTTCGCTCCCAAGTCAAATCAGGGTTTGCAATGGTTGACGGGCCCATTCCCGATTCAATCTGCCCGTCGATTGGGTATCTCTGATCGCTTAGCAATCCCAATGATCTATATGTTCCTATCTTTGAGTTACCTGTTACACCGTAGCTGAGACGTAGCTTGAGGTCATCAACAATCTTTGCACTCGACATAAACTTCTCATTGCTAATTCTCCAAGCTGCTGCAACTGACGGAAAATTACCCCACTTATGCCCCTCTGCAAATCCAGAATTACCGTCAAGTCGAGAAGTAACCGTCAAAAGGTATCTATTGTCATAGTTGTAGTTTAGCCGCAAAAGCCCTGACACTAAAGTCGATTTGTATTTGGTGAAAAGAGGCTGCTCCACTACCTCGGCAGATGCAATCCCTGCGTACGAAAGATCGTCGACTGTCAACCCGGTACCTGTAATCTGATGAAACTCAGTGTTGTAAGACTCCAATGAAAATACACCAGTGAGCAACATCTTGTGCTTGCCAAACTGCCTTGTGTAATTGCCCACATACTCATTGATCAGAGTCTCATAGGATTGCTCGCCCAGCGATGCTTGACCATCGATCTTGGCTCCCTCAATTGTATTTGTCGAGAGATAGGCGCGGGAAGTACGATATCGAAAGTTAGCTCCCGCCTTTATCTGAAGTGATAATCCGCTGGTGGGACGAAAAGTCATACTTAAATTTGCTGTAACATTATCATTGATCACATTGTCAAGCGTCTCGTTTGCATAAGCCACAGGATTTTCCGTACCCTGAGCTCCCGGAAAGTAGTTCGCATTGTAGTTGCCATCCACATCGTACACGTTTATCGTCGGAGACATCTTCAGAGCGTTGTTTAGAGTACCTCCCTTTGTCTCAAGACCAGTTCTATCGCCCGAACCATCCGTGTCGTTGCGTATCAAAAACAGACCTACGTTCATATCCAACCACTTAGTAATCTCGATAGTGTTGCTTACGTTCAATCGTAAAATTGAATGATTCCCACCCTGGATTACACCCTTGTTGCCATAGTATCCACCTGCAACACGATACTTTATCTTATCGGTGCCACCTGTCAAAGACAAATCATAACTGTGTATGAATCCGATCTGCATAATTTGCTCAAACCAATCAGTGCCCTCACCGACGCTTGAGGGTAGCGGGCGCTGGCGAGATGAACCATCATAATAGATCTCTGCACCTGTATTTACACAATACTCATTATACAACTCCGCAAATTGCTCTCCATTAAGCATATCAACAGTGCGATACACCTCCTGAACCCCTACCATTGAACTAAAACTAATGACAGGAGCTGATTTACTGCCCTTTTGAGTCTCGATTAAAATGACACCATTTGCACCACGTGAACCATAAATAGCCGTCGACGAAGCGTCCTTTAGAACCTCTATGCTCGCAATGTCATTGGTGTTCAATGATGATATGTCATCGGTGGGGAATCCATCGACTACATACAATGGATTTGAGTCTGAGAGCAGCGAATTTGTGCCTCGTATACGAATAGAAAGACTACCGCCGGGAGCTGCAGACATTGTAGACACACTCAACCCTGCAGCCTTGCCTCGCATTGCATCACCCAGCGAGGGTGAGTGTGCAGACATTAGCTCGTCGGCTGTTATCGAGGAGGTCGCTCCCGTTAGATCGCTGCGATTCATTGTTGCGTACCCCACCACTACCACATCATCTATGACCTGAGCATCTACTTCCATTGTTACACTTAACGGCTCGTCGTTCAACACATTTATGCTCTGACTATGGTATCCTATAATTGAGAATAACAATATCGAATTCGGAGAGATTGTCATAGAAAACTTGCCATAGATATCGCTCAAAGTAACATTACTTGGATCCGACTGCTCCATTACTCTAACTCCCACCATCTCAGTGCCATTCTCGTCTAAAACAACGCCCGAAACGGTAAACTCCTGTGCCAACAATTCTACCGAACATACCATACTAACGACAAGTAATAGTAGTAATTTGGCAAATATTCTATTGAATGATCTATACATAATATTACACTAAATCAAATAATTATAAAGCACGCCCGCTGCTTACTGGAGGTTCTAAATAACAGTATCTTTTAACTACACTTTTTTTTAGCAGAATTATTAATATTTTTTCAAAATTAAGCCCCTCTGCTTTTACAAATATATGAGTAAATTATGTGATTTAATGTGGTCAAATAGTTCAAATAGGGGTGCAAAACAGTCCTTTTCTGGTTTTTTTTTCGAAAAAACCGATAATTTTATTACATTTTGTAGTGTGTAAATAAAAATTGGTAACTTTGCAGATAGAGTTTACTTTTTTCTCAAATGAAAATTCCTGATACACAACGCATCTTTTTTATATTTCTCATTTTCTTATTTCTGGCAACACCACACAGCACCATATGTGCACAACAGAATAATGAAGCAAAGTTTGAGGTTATAAACAACACGAAGGGGTTAAACTCAGACTATATAAGTGGCATAGTACGAGATGATCGAGGGTTTATGTGGTTTGCCACAATAGAGGGACTGTGTAGATATGATGGCTTTGACATTAAAACATACTCACCTTTTTTGAGTGACGGTACAATTGCATACACCAAAGAGATTCGAACCCTTAAGTATTACGATGGTCTACTCTGGATGGGGAGCATAGACGGTATTGTCACATTTAACCCCACCTCGGAGACCTTCCATCCCATAGAACTTCGTGGTATGGAAACACAAGAGATCATCGTAATAGAATTTGATAAGTCTGGGAGTTTGTGGATTGGCACAGAAGAAGGACTATATGTGTATAGAATCAAGGAGGCTACTTTAGAGGCTATCTCTCCAGAGGTGCACTCTCCGACTATGAAATCAAAAAACATCAAGAGCCTATATTGCGACAGCAAGAACAACATATGGATTGGATACTGGCTTGCGGGGCTCACAAAGTACAACCGTGTAGAGGATTCGTTTGAGTCGTTGGAGCTAATGGTTCCTAAGTCAACTGTGCTGTCCATATATGAGGAGCAGGAGTCTGGCGACATATATGTGGGAACGTGGAATGGTGGTATTCACTTAGTTAGAAATGGTGATAAGACAGCATCTGAGGTTGTGACAAACCTTAACAAATGGCTATTTGATACAGAGATATCCGTTCTTCCCATTTTCTTCATACACAAAGACACCACGAGCGAGAACTACTGGATAGGTACAAACAATGGTCTCTATGTTGTTGACAGTCTCCAAATGCCAAAGCTCGTGAGCCATATAACGGTTGGCTCACGAGCACATAGTATATCTAACAACAGCGTATCTGTGTGTATGTATGACCATAGGCTAAATATACTATGGTTCGGCACTCGTGGCGGTGGAGTAAACCTACTTAGACTATCACCACCGCACATCAGGAGCAACAGCATAGAACAAATAAAGCGAGATTACGGCAGTGGATTTGTAAAGGCAATATATGATGACGGTGAAAAAATATGGCTCTCTATCCGAGATGTGGGGTTATTTGTAGGGGAAAAGCAAAAGGGTGTAGAGTCCCCTCGTTTCAGTATCGAGAGTCGATATGGAAGGAACATTAACACCATACTACGGTTATCGGATGGGAAGGAGATATGGTTGGGGAATCAGAACGGCGGGATAACTATCATCGACACACGTTCGAACATAGTGCGCACTGACTGGTCTGAGGGTTGCGATCGTCTATCGCACAGCAACGTAATCACACTCTACGAGGACAGCAATGGCGGTGTATGGATTGGATGCGACCGGGGTTTGATGTATGCCAGCAAAAAAGGTGCGTTATGGCACGTAGAGGAGATAAAGTATGATAAGAGTACGAGGCATAGAATAGTAGGCATTACAGAATCTCGCGATGGTTACATTTGGATTGCTACTCGCCATAACGGAGTGTATAGGATAGATTATCGCAATGATAAACTATTCTCAAAACACTACAACTTGACAATAGAGGACGATGTTCCATTTAACAATATTCTGACGATGTATTACGATTCGTCTGACAACCTATGGCTTGGAACATCTGGCTTAGGGTTGCAGAGATTCGATACACTCAACAACAGGTTTCACTATGAAAACAGCATAGTGGGGAAGAGCATAGGCACGGTTAACTCTATAATAGAGTATGGCAAAGATGAGTTATGGATTGGCACAACAAAGGGTGCCTACTACTACAACAGATCAAATCCAAAGACTCCATACGTACAACACTACACTCACCTTGATGGGTTAATTGAAAACATTTGCGTGAGCAACTCTGTATCAAAAGGTGCCGATGGTAACATTTACATTGGTGCTCATAGCGGTTATACAACGATTAGCCCCGAGATATATGAAAGTTCGAGCAGTAGGCAGTTGGTCATAACAGACATATGCGTTAATAACCAATCTATACTGTACCCCGCCATAGAGTATCTGGGTTCAATTAGCCGTGACAGCTGTGGTACAATCTCTCAGATAGAGTTGGATCATAGCGACAACAATCTAACCTTTAGCCTCTCTACACTAACCTTATCTCCACACTCCAACGTCCGTTATCTATACAAGATGGAGGGTGTTGATAAAGATTGGACAGAGGTTATCAAGCAAGGTGAGGAGATAAGGTACGAGAATCTTAGTTGGGGGCGGTATCAATTCCGAGCAAAGATGGTAAGTAACAATGCGAATTTAGATCATCAAGAGAACATTTCCATAGGCATCAATATTACACGTCCGTTCTATGCTTCTTGGTGGGCAGTATTGTTGTACATTTCAATTATCGGTTACGTTGCCTACGATATGATAACTAATCGCAGAGCTAAGCAGCGATTATCCAACAGGCTTAAAATTGAGGTTGTTGATGATAGTTCGGAGGTTGCCATAGAGCAGTCCGCAACAGGTATTTCTGAACCTCCTATTGAGGGCGAAAACAAGATGATTACAACAAGCACATCACAGCACATTGAGATCGCATCACCGGGCATTAACTATAAGAGCATTAACGAGCAATTTTTGTCAAAGGCAATAGGAATTGTAAACGACAATCTTGACAACAGTGATTTTGAGCTAACTAACTTTATCGATGCTATGCACACAACGAGGTCTATGCTATATCGGAAGTTAAAGTCTATGACTGGTATGTCTCCCAACGAGTTTATACGCCACATACGGCTTGAGGTGGCACATAAATTAATAGTAGAGAAGTGTCATACGATGACCATATATGAGGTTGCCTACACCGTGGGTTTTAACGACCCCAAGCACTTCACCAAGTGTTTTAAGAAGCAATTTGGCACAACCCCCTCTCAGTTCAGGGATAGTGTAATTGAGGAGTTGCGCGACAGTGAGAGTATGCGCTCTTGTAGTTAGTTTTGTTTTTAGGATTTTGAGGTTGAGGTGTGTCGAGGGGTTGGGTTGAAGCATCCATTTGATAGGGCAGAGATAAAAGATGGCGTACCACACACAAACACTGGAATGAGCGGGACAGCCAAAACGATTATTCCTGAGTATTATGTAACTAATGATATAACATTAGGAAGTGGCTGCATAAGAAAAAGATTTGACAAAAATGGGAAATTAATGAAAACATATAAATTTGAAATAATTGATGAAGAAAATAATATTGGACAATGGATAGAGCAAAAATTATAAGACAGGTCAGAATTACACGAAGTGAAAGACCAGTTAAAGAATTTATCAATATCGAACGTACTGGTGATTTTAAAATGATGATTGAATGGTATGGTAGTTTTGAAGATTCGAAGGATATAAATTGGATACTACAGAGAGGTTACACCCATTTTATTGCCGAGGATGGAGTTTATGAGCCCTTGACATTGGAGG
>CAYJMA010000005.1:0-36881 GCA_964371475.1 uncultured Rikenellaceae bacterium
CCCTGGTCGCGAAGTGCCACTGCTATTGCAATTGCGAGGATAAACCACAGTAGGTTTTTCCACCCACGCCTTTTCCACGCTCCCCATAGAAGCAGTGCATATAGAAATGCCCACGACAGCCTTCCCGATACCCAGTACATTACTGCATCGAGTGCCTGCCCACCGTCTCCATTTAGCCACAAGAAGAGTGAGATGTCAATATCAAAGGGTTCTATCATTAGCTTTCCACTCCCGAGAAGCCTGTTATTATTGGCATTTCGGGTGTTCTGATTTCGATTTTGCCAACCATTTGTTCAAAGCGAGCGATGTTTTCCTGAAGAGCAGACAACAATCTTTTTGCATTCTCTGGCGTCATAATGACTCTGCTTTTGACCTGACCTTTTGGTTGTCCGGGCATAAGGCGCACGAAGTCGAGTACAAATTCGCTGGTAGAGTGCGAGATTATCGTAAGGTTGGTGTATGTACCACTTGCTATTTGCTCGTTGATTTCAATATCGAGTTCGTTGTTTATTGGTTTTGCTGTATTGTCCATTTTAGTTGGGTTATACTGGTGAGTAGTTTGGGGCTTCACGCGTAATGGCAACGTCGTGTGGGTGGGATTCGCTCATACCGCTGGGGGTGATTCTAATAAATTTAGCATCTTTTAGCTCTTCGAGGTTAGCCGCACCGCAGTACCCCATACCTGCCTTTAGTCCACCAACCATCTGGAAGATCACCTCGGCAAGAGAGCCCTTAAATGGCACTCTGGCTGCAATTCCCTCGGGCACTAACTTCTTCACATCATCTTGATCTCCTTGGAAGTATCTATCCTTGGAGCCTTGTTGCATAGCTTCGAGCGAGCCCATACCTCTGTACGACTTAAACTTACGACCGTTATATAGTATGGTCTCACCCGGTGATTCCTCAACTCCGGCAAAGAGCCCACCTGCCATAATAGCATCAGCACCAGCAGCAAGAGCCTTTACAATATCTCCCGAGTATCTAATTCCGCCATCTGCTATAACGGGCACGCCACTTTTTTTCGCATAGTGAGCAACATCATATATAGCATTAAGTTGTGGAACGCCTACACCAGCAATAATTCTTGTAGTACAGATTGACCCAGGCCCAATCCCAACCTTTATTCCATCTGCTCCTGCTTCAATAAGCAACTTAGCAGCCTCGGCAGTTGCAATATTTCCCACCACGACGTCAATCTTTGTAAACTTATCTTTAACCTCTTGTAGCATCTTGATCACACCTGCCGAGTGCCCGTGTGCTGTGTCAATGACAATGGCATCAGTTCCTGCTGCCACGAGGGCTGCTACTCGTTCCATTGTGTCGGCTGTAACGCCTACTCCGGCAGCCACTCTAAGCCTTCCTTTACTATCTTTGGCAGCATCTGGGTTATCCTTTAGCTTTGTAATGTCTTTGTAGGTGAGCAGTCCTATGAGTTTCCCATCTTTGTCCACAACGGGCAGCTTCTCGATTTTATTCTCCAGTAGGATCTGTGCTGCCATCTTCAGGTCTGGGTTTTGTGTTGTCACGAGCCCATCGCTTGTCATAACCTCAGAGATAGGTTTTTCCATATCGGTTTGGAACCGCAGGTCTCGATTTGTAACAATGCCGATAAGTTTTTGCTCGTTGTCCACAACCGGTATACCTCCAATACGATTCTCTTTCATAAGTTGTAGGGCTTCACCCACTGTTTGCCCCTTGCCAATGGTTACCGGATCATAGATCATTCCATTTTCGGCACGCTTCACCTTTCTCACCTGTGCGGCTTGTTCGGCTATGCTCATATTTTTGTGAATAACGCCAATGCCTCCGAGTCGAGCAATAGCAATTGCCATATCAGCTTCGGTTACTGTATCCATAGCTGCCGAAACAATAGGAGTGTTTAGTGTTATGTTTTTGGAGAATTTTGTGATGACTTGCACATCACGTGGTAGTACTTTTGAGTATGCAGGGATAAGTAGAACATCGTCAAATGTAAGCCCTGTGGTTGCAATTTTGTCGTCAATGAATGCCATAGTATTAAAATTTTAGTGACGCATACATAATAAATTGCACGCAAAGTTAATCATTTTTATTGAAATAACAATTTTTTAGTCACCGTTTAGTAAAAAGGGCAATTAGCTTCACACTTTGCTCGATTCATACATCAAAACAGGTGTGCTTGCGCAAATTCGCGTAGTTTTTTATCCTTTTCTCTCCACTCGGGATCTATGTTATCCATCATACCATAGAACACCTTGCTGTGCGAGCCCTCAATTAGGTGGCAGAGTTCGTGCATTGTAATGCAGTCTATGCACTCCAGCGGAGCCATTGCCAGGTAGTAGTTCAGCGTTATGACGTTTTTGGTGTAGTAGCACCTGCCCCAAGCCTTGTGCATATGGTAGATCTTGATGCGTGGTTCGTGGATGTCGTACCCCAGATTTCGCATCACTTCGATCCATTTGGTTATACTTGCCTTGAAGAGCTTGCGTGCTTCTCGCCTGTACCAACTGTCGTAGAAGAGCTCAAAGTTCTCTTTGGTCATTTCCTTTAGAGTGATCATAAGGGTGTCGTCGGTGCGTTTGCAAAGATTCTTTTCGCCCTTTGCGAGCTTAATCTTATATTCAACGCCGGCGAGCAAAACTCGTCTCTTTATGAAGTGTATAGGAGTTTGTCGAGTATTAAAATTCTGAAGTAATTGGAATAGTCCCATAGGGGGGGTGGTTTTGGTTAGTAATTAGGGGGGATTCTATGTGTTGGGTTATTTTATCAATATCAAGTGGCGCAAAGCGTGGGGAGGTGCTATTTCGCGTAAGCCAGGTAAGCTGCCTTTTGGCATAGTTTCTTGTATGTTGTTTTATTAGGTCGATGGCTTTATCTAAGGAGGTGTTGCCGTCGAAGTAGTCGAAAAGCTCTGAGTAGCCGACCGTTCGTAGCGGATTTAGCTCACGATATTTCTCCACCGATCGAGCCTCGGCTTCGAGCCCCATATCAATCATCATATCTACTCTTTGGTTAATTCTACTGTAAAGCTCTTCGCGAGGGAAGTCCAAGATGATTTCAATGGGGTCGAACTCGATAGTACGAGCTTCACCTTTTCGGAGCGAGGAGTATTGCTCTGCCGTGGTTTTGCACACCTCCAGGGCACGGATGACTCGTTGCGGATTGTTCCTATCCACCATCTCATAGTATGTGGGATCTACCTCCTTTAGTTCTTGCAGTAGTGGTGCGAGTCCTTGATCTCTGAAGGTTTGGTTCAGAGTGTCTCTAATTTCGGAGTTAGAAGGTATGTCGTCGAGTCTGCCAAGCAGCGCGTCGATGTATAGTCCCGAGCCGCCAACAACTACGGCAACGATTTCGTTCGTTGATTTTCCGCTACTAAGTTTTTCGATGAGTTGTTGAGCTTCGGTGGCGTATGTTCCTGCCGATAGAGGGTTTATGACCGAGCGATCTTGAATAAAGTGGTGCTTAACCTCGGCGAGTTCTTGGGCAGAGGGTACAGCCGTACCGATAGACATCTCGGAGTAGAATTGACGAGAGTCAGCTCCAACTACCTCCACTCCATATCTCTTTGCAAGTTTGATTGCAAGGGTGCTCTTTCCCGAGGCGGTGGGACCTTCTATGACGATGACTCTCGGCATCTGATTATCAGTTATTTAGGGGTTATTGTTGAAAAGTTGTGAGTAAAACATCACACTGTTCTATAAGTAAAGATAATAAAGTTCTTTATATTTGCACTATAATTTGGTAGTTTTTTTTCAAAAAAAGCGTGTATATTTTTCACACAATATAAGGTTTAGTATCGTTCTCAAAAGAAGTTATGTCAAAGTTCACGCACCTACACACTCACACTCACTACTCTTTGCTCGATGGAGCAGCCTCGGTTAAGAAGTTAGTGGCTCGTGCCAAGGATCTTGGGCAGGAGGCACTCTCGATAACCGATCACGGCAATATGTACGGAGCGAAGGAGTTTCACGACGTAGCGACGAAGAGTGGTATAAAGCCTATATTGGGTTGTGAGGTGTATGTTTCGCCAGTTTCTCGGCACGATAGGGTGGAGCGTCGTAGTTTTCATTTGGTGTTGCTTGCAAAGAACAAGGTGGGGTATCACAACCTTATTAAGTTGGTGTCGTATGGCTTCACCGAGGGTTTTTACTATCGACCTCGAATCGACAGGGAGTTGTTGGAGCAGTATAGCGAAGGGTTGATATGTTGTTCGGCGTGCCTTGGAGGCGAGCTTCCACGTGCCATTATGGCAGGGGATGATGCGACGGTTCGAGATGCCATAGAGTTCTATCAAGGATTGTTTGGTGAGGATTATTATCTTGAGATGCAGTTTCACCCCAGTGGCAACCCCGCATTGGATGCTAATGTATTTCAGAATCAAGTAAAGGTAAATAAGAGTCTCAAGGAGTATGGTGCGGAGTATGGTATAAAGACCATAGCGACCAACGACGTTCACTATGTCGAGGCCGAGGATGCAGCAGCACACGATAGGTTGGTTTGTCTTAGTTCGGGTTCGGATCTTGATGATCCTACACGGATGAGGTATAGCGGTCAAGAGTGGTTGAAGTCCTATGATGAGATGATGGAGCTCTTTGGTCAGGATTATGCCGAGTCGGTGGAGAACACTCAAGAGATAGTTGATAAGGTTGAGGAGTATAGCCTTAATGAGGAGCCGTTGATGCCCAATTTTCCGATTCCTGAGGACTTTGTTGTAGATCAGAAGCGGGTGGAGAGTGCCATAGAGAGGAGTGGTGAGGGTGGAGATAAAGAGGAGGTTCGTAGTGTGGCGGTGCAGCAGCAATATTTAGAGCATTTGGCGAGGCAGGGGGCCGAGAAGAGATATGGAGTGCCGCTGAGCAAGGAGGTTGAGGAGAGGTTGAGTTTCGAGCTTGATACCTTTGATAGGATGGGTTTTCCGGGTTACTTTCTCATTGTGTGGGATTTTATAAAGGCGGCCAGAGAGATGGGTGTATCTGTTGGTCCTGGTCGGGGGTCAGCAGCGGGTTCCGTTGTGGCGTACTGTTTGGAGATTACCAATATTGATCCACTGAGGTATGGTTTGCTCTTTGAGAGGTTTCTAAATCCAGAGCGTATCTCTTTGCCTGATGTTGATATTGATTTTGATGAGGATGGCAGGGCACTTGTGTTGCGATATGTTGTGGAGAAGTATGGTGCGAAGCGCGTAGCTCAGATTGTGACGTTTGGAACGATGGCTGCAAAGTCTTCGATAAAGGATGTTGCGAGGGTTCAGAAGTTAGATCTTCGTCAGAGTGAGCGGCTCGCTAAGATGGTTCCCGACAAGCCGGGGACTACTTTAGCTGCGGCGTATAAGGAAGTTCCAGAGCTTGAGGCCGAGCGTCGCAGTGAGAATCAACTCATAGCCGAGACTCTCAAGTATGCCGATGCGCTTGAGGGTACGGTTCGTAATACGGGTGCTCACGCCTGCGGTATTATTATCGGTAAGGGTGATTTGGAGAACTATGCTCCGGTGTCGGTTATCAAAGATGCGGAGCTAATAACGGTTCAGTATGAGGGTTCGTTGGTGGAGAGTGTGGGGTTGTTGAAGATGGATTTTCTGGGGCTAAAAACCCTTTCGATAATCAAGGATGCTGTGGAGAACGTGAAGATATCGTATGGCATAGATCTCGATATTGATTCGATACCGTTGGATGATCAGAAGACCTATGAGCTGTACAGTGCTGGTGATACGACAGGCTTGTTTCAGTTCGAGTCTCCTGGTATGAAGAAGCACCTTCGAGGTTTGCAGCCCAACCGATTCGAGGATCTTATTGCAATGAATGCGTTGTATCGGCCCGGGCCGATGGAGTACATTCCGAGCTACATTGCCAGGAAGCACGGTCGTGAGGAGATAGCCTATGATTTGCCGATTATGGAGGATGTGCTAAAGGAGACCTATGGTATTACTGTCTATCAGGAGCAGGTGATGAATCTGTCGCAGATCATTGCTGGGTTTACCAAGGGTCAGGCCGACACGTTGCGAAAGGCGATGGGTAAGAAGATACGATCGGTGTTGGATAAGATGAAGCCTGATTTTATTGAAGGAGCAGTGCGTAATGGTCATCCGGCGGAGGTTTGCGAGAAGATATGGGGAGATTGGGAGTCGTTTGCCGAGTATGCCTTTAACAAGTCCCATTCGACGTGTTATGCCTATGTTTCGTATCAAACGGCGTATCTTAAGGCTCACTACCCCGAGGAGTTTATGGCAGCGGTATTGAGTCGTAATCTTAATGTGATAAAGAAGATTGGGTTTTTTATGGACGAGTGCAAGAGGATGAAGTTGCAGGTATTGGGCCCAGACATAAACCATTCTTATGCGAGGTTTGCTGTTGATCGGGAGCGAAATTTGCGTTTCGGGATGGCTGGTATAAAGGGTGTGGGCGAGGGAGCTGTTGAGGCTATCGTTTCGGAGCGCAGGGATGGGGGAGAGTTTAAGGATATATATGATTTTTTTGAGAGGGTGAATCTCGTATCGGTAAATAAGAAGGCGTTGGAGTGTTTGGTTTTGTCGGGTGCATTTGACAAGGTATTTACGGGCAGTCGCGCACAGTTTTTTGCAGCAGTAGGCGATGGAAAGAGTGGGGGTAATTTTTTGGAGCAGATGGTGCGTTATGGTTCTCAGGTGCAGAGCGATAGGCAGAATTCTCAGAACTCGCTATTTGGAGATTTGGGTTCATCCTCGATGTTGAAGCGTCCCGAGCCGCCAAGAGTTGAGGATGGTGATAATTGGGGGAAGCTTGAGATGTTGAATAAGGAGAGGGATGTGGTTGGCATCTATCTATCGGCTCATCCGCTTGATGAGTATAGGGTTTTGCTTGAGCGGTATTGCACGGCTCAGGTCTCAATACTTGGCGAGGATGTGGATAGTATCAAGGGTAAGGAGTTTATAGTAGGTGGTATGATAACCAAGGTTCAGCACCTTACCACCAAGCAGGGTAAGCCCTTTGGTAGGTTCACTTTGGAGGATTTGGGGGGCAGTTATGAGTTTGTACTCTTTAGCAAGGATTGGGAGCAGCAGCGCTTTTATATCCAGCCGCAGAATTCGATATCGTTGGTTGCGAAGGTCGAGGACAGGGCTTATGGCAGTGGCACAGAGGTTCGTGTTTCTAACATTAGGCTTTTGAGCGATGTTATGGAGAAGGATATCAAGGAGCTTTTCATAGCACTCAACACTGAGGACATCACCGATGAGTTGATATCCGATTTAAGTGAGGTTGTCAAGCAAAACAGCGGCAATATTGGCATCACTCTTGCGTTGATGTGTGATGAGCAGGCAATACAGGTTCCACTTCGATCTCGTTCTTATCGCATTGAGTTAAACAAGAGTATTATAGATTTTATCGAAGAAAAGGGACTGAGATATAAAATTAAATAACTAACTTTACGGTATAATTAAACTAAAACAAATTTATTATTATTATGGCATTATCACTAACAACAGCGAATTTTGAGGAGGTTAAGTCATCATCTCTTCCAGTAGTAATTGATTTTTGGGCAGAGTGGTGCGGCCCTTGTAGAATGATAGGTCCTATCATTGATGAGCTCGCAACTGAGTACCAAGACAGGGCAATTATAGCGAAGTGCGATGTTGACACCAACGACACAATAGCTGCGGAGTTTGCTGTGCGCAATATTCCTACTATAATTTTTTTGAAGAATGGTGAGATCGTCGACAAGCAAGTAGGAGCGACCTCTAAGGCGGCACTTCAGGAGAAGTTAGAGAAGTTATTTTAGTTAAGGTTTTTTCTTAAATCATAGCACAGAGGTTTGTAAGTTAAGAGTTGGAGATCTTCTTCTAAAGTCATAGCGAGAGGGGCAAGTATATAACTATACTTGCCCCTCTCGCTATATATTATGGTTATATTTTGTAGCTGGATTATTTAAGTCCTCGTTTACGCATAAGAGGCTCTTTGGAAGGTTCTTTGCCTCTGAAGTTGAAGTATAGGGTGTTTCCATCGGAGGTTCCCCCTTTCATAAGTACTTCTTCGAGGAATTTTTTTGCCACCTCAGCGTTAAGTAGATCACCGGTCTCAACAAACGCTTCATATGCATCAGCGTCGAGAACCTCAGACCACATATATGAGTAGTATCCCGACGAGTATCCACCACTAAAGATATGTTGGAAGTATGTTGAGCGGTATCTTGGTGCTATTTGAGCAATAAGATTGATCTCACCAAGTACCATTGCTTCGTACTCTTCGCTGCCGATTGTTATAGGATCTGTAATGGTGTGGTACTTCATATCGAGAAGCGATGCTGCGAGGTACTCCACGGTCATAAAGCCTTGGTTGAAGAGTCCGCTATTTTTGATCTTATCGACAAGCTCCGTAGGCATAACCTCACCGGTTTGGTAGTGTTTGGCGTAGGTGGCAAGAATCTGTGGCTCAAATGCCCAGTTTTCCATAATCTGCGATGGGAGCTCCACGAAGTCTCTCTCTACACCAGCGAGCCCTTTGTATGGAACTTTGCTGACGAGCGAGTGAATTGCGTGCCCAAATTCGTGGAAGAAGGTTTCAACCTCGTCGAGGTTCAGCAGTGCAGGTTCTCCCTCTTTTGCAGGTGGCGTAAAGTTGCACACCACAGATACTATAGGCGCAACACGGTGTCCCTCTTCGTAGCTCTGGCCCCTGAACCTTGTGCACCACGCTCCGACACGCTTGCCTGCACGAGGATGGAAGTCCATATAGAGCACCCCGAGGTGGTTCGAATCTTTGTCAAAGACCTCGAATACTTGATTCTCTTCGTTGTATTTTTCTATGTCGGTTATCTCTTTGAATTGCATTCCAAAGAGGTCTTCAGATAGCTTAAATATTCCATCTCTAACACTGTTTAGCGCAAAGTATGGTCTGAGCTCTTCTTCGTTGAGGTCATATTTTTTCTCACGCAGTTTCTCTGCCCAGAACCACCAGTCCCAGCTTTGGAAGTCTTGTGGAGCACCCGGCAGTGCTTTCATCTCTTCGAGCTCGGCCGCTGCGAGTTGTAGAGCTGGCTCCCACAGTTCGGTTAGAAGCTCCATTACGTTGTCTACATCTTTTGCCATAACCCTACTAAGTACAAAGTCTGCGTGGTGGTCATACCCCAACAGTTTAGCTCGTTGAGCTCTAAGGTTTGCAATTTCGATTAGAGTCGCTTTGTTGTCGGCATCGTTGTCGTTGTTTCCACGCATTAGATACCCTTTGAACATCTTTTCGCGAAGGCTTCGCACCTCGCTATACTGCAAAAATGGGAATAGTGATGACGAATTTAGTGTAAATACGTACCCCTTTAGTCCACGCTTTTTGGCCTCAGTAGCCGCCGCCTCGATCTGACTCTTGCCAAGACCCTTTAGTTCAGACTTTTTGTGTAGGTTAAGCACAAATGCATTGTTGTCAGAGCGGAGGTTATTGCCAAACGCGAGTTGAGCATCTGCCAATTTTAGGTCAATTTCTCTAAGCTCAGCCTTTTTATCCTCCGTAAGATTTGCTCCACTACGCTCAAACCCCTTATAGATCTTATCTGTAAGTCGTGCCTCCAACTCTCCAAGCTCCCATCGACGCTCATATACACTCTTAATGCGAGCAAAGAGGATGGGGTTTAGCGATATATCACTAAAGTGTACGGTGAGTAGTGGAGCGACTTGCTTTTGCACCTCTACAAGCTCAGGGGTCATCTCCGTACCCGTAATGCAACCATATACCGAGAGTACTCTATCGATCAACGCACCACTGTTGTCATACGCCTCAATAGTGTTTTCAAACGTAGCAGGAGCAGGGTTGTCGATGATCGCTTTGATCTCTGCATCTTGCTCCTCCATAGCAACTTTGATTGCTTCGAGGTAGTGTTCGGTTTTGATTTTCGAGAATGGTGGTACCTCAAACGGAGTGTCCCACTTCTCGAGCAGTGGATTTTGAGCAAAGGTAGTCGATGCCATAATAGTTGCTGCCAATAAAATGATATATCTCTTCATAGTGGTTAAATAAATATTGAATGTGGGTAAAAATTTTTGGTAAAGTTATCGCATTTTTGTTAAATTTGCAATTTGCTATGCAACTATTTTTTCATAGGGAGATTTCACCGAGCACCACAATTGGTCAGAGTATAGTTGTCACGGGAGAGCTTTTCAAGCGTATTTCTGTGGTGCTTAGGTGTAGAGTAGGGGACAGAGTTACGCTATGTAATGGTCAGGGAACACTATATCACTCGGTGGTAAGCAGTGTAGGTAGAGCAGAGTTAGTGGTTGAGGTTGATGGTGTGGAGGCGGGGTATGGACAGCAAAGCGAAATTGTGGTGGGTATTGCACCTACGAAGAATGCCGAGAGGGTGGAGTGGGCAGTTGAGAAGATGGTGGAGATTGGTGTGGGAAGGATAGTACCACTGCTATGTGATAGGGGAGTTCGCAGGAAGCTCAGAGTAGATAGGCTTGAGCGTATTGCTTGCAGCGCAGCGGAGCAATCACTCAAGGGGTATATGCCAGAGATTGAGCAGATGTGCGAATTTGAGGAGTTTTTGAGACGCTATCCCAGAGGCTATATAGCTCACTGCGAGGATGCAGAGCGTAAGTCGAATGTTTGGGAGGTGGAGGCAAGAAGTGTGATTGTGATTGGTCCAGAGGGGGATTTTTCGCCAGGTGAGGTAGAACTGGCACGAGAATATGGTTATCAAGAGATTTCGTTGGGGGAGTCTCGATTGCGCACCGAAACCGCAGCAATAGTGGCAGTGGTGCATATGGTTAAAGAGTAGATATTTTGAAGCAGAATTAAAGCGTGAGTATTGTATATTTGATAGGATTGGGTGTGGTGCCATTTCTCTTTGGCGGTAGAGCGAAGCGTCGTTCAGCCATCGGAGTGGTTTCGTTGCTGACCCTTTTCTATGGCTTGCTTGCGGTGTGTTCGCTCTTTGAGATTTCGCCATTGGGACGCTACGGTGTTGAGATGACTCCGCTTGGAGCAATCTTTTCGCTACTCTTCTGCTCGACAGTACTGCCATCGCTTATGGTGCACCGAGCGCCAAGAGCGAAAAGTATGTTGCAGAGCTCGATATTTTATAGCTCGGCTATTGTACTGTTTGTCTCAATTCAAGGTGTGCTGTTGACTCTCAATGCAGTCAATACTACGGTGGATAATGTCTATGAATTTGCAGTCAATTGGGAGTTGATGAGCCTTAGTTCCTTTACTTTGATGTTGTTCGAGTCGGCAAAGCGCAAGTACTTTCATAGTGCAGTGATATACTTTATTGTTATGCACGTTGCATTTTTTGTGATGCTCGGCGGATTGATCTCTATTGGAGGTGGTGATGGTGGCAATATTCTTGGAGTTGGTGCAATGGAGCTGTGGGTGTGGTTGTTACTTTTTGTTGGATTTGCGCTAAAGTCTGCAATATTTCCACTACACTTTTGGATGCCGCACAGCTATGAGGCATCGCTTGGTGCTGGAGCTGGAATTATGGCAGGTAGTGCAACAAATATTGGTTTGTATGGTATTTTTGTTATAACATACAGCTCCGCCGATGTATATACGTCATCGTACATAATGATGACCTTGGGGTTGATCTCGGCTCTGTACGGAGCGGTCAGTATGATGCAGAGTAGTTCGCTCAGCAGAGTGCTTGTGTACTCGTCGATGGAAAATATAGGTGTTGTGCTTTTTGCTTTCGGTTTGTCGTTCTATGCCAAGGAGGTTGGAGCAAACTCGGTGGCACTGCTCAGTGCAGTGGGCGGCACTGTAAAACTCTTTGCGCACGGTGTGGCAAAATCCCTTATGCTTACAATTGGCGGAAACATAAGGCGGAGAGCAAAGACAGAGGCAATCTCGGAGATTAATCACCAAAGTGCAGTTGATTCAACCTGGACTGTCGGATTTGGGATAGGTGGTCTGTCGCTAAGTTCAATGCCGGTGTTTGGAAGTTTTGTTGGCAAGTTGCTTTTGTTTTGCGCCCTCTTTATCGGTGTAGCAAATGTCGATTTGTCGATAATTAGTGTTGTGGGTATAGTGGTGGTTTGTTTGTGTACGGCTTCAAGCGTCTTTACTATGACAAAGAGCTTTATGGTGGGCTTTATCAGAGGGGGTGGCAAGGCTGAGGAGTTGCACAGGGAGAAAGAGGAGGATGGTGCGCTTTCGAGTAGTGAGCGTATTGGTATATGGGTTTTTGTATCTTTGCTCTGTTTTGGAGGATGGGTTATAGCCTATGTATTGGTAGAGGTGTGCAATAGAGTTTTTGTTATAGGTGTAAGGGATACTTTGTGGGTTAGGGCACTGCTTGACAATCTTCTTGTTATGTGCATAGTATTAGTGTCGATATGTGGGGGGCTCTATTTGTTGAGACGAGCTGTTGCTCGAAGAAACGGTAGTCGCAGTGGTAGTGCTTGGCAGTGTGGTTATAGCGGAAAGAAGAGGGATGTGGTCGAAAGTGTTGAGAGTTTTAGTTATGAGGTAAACAAGGCTTTGGTTTCGTTCCACAAGGAGCAGAAAGAATCGGGTGTGGGTAGTCGAGTAGATGGCGGGCAACTTCGTAGAAGGGTATCGCCGATGCGGTTGCTTCGAAAGTGGACACACAGATTGGCACTGCTTCAAACGGGACGAACCAGTAGCTATATAATGCACATTGTATGGTTCTTGGCACTTGTGTTAATATTAAGTCTTGTTGGAGTTCTATGATAGCACTATTACTTATACTGATTGGTTCAATTGTTATTGTGGGTTCGATAAATTTGGTTCGATCTCTCTTTGCTGGTCGTCGCGGGTATAGGTTTTTTCAACCACTGCGCAGCGTTATAGTTCTTTTTCATAAGGAGAGTGTATATAGTTCACGCTCGTCAATGATAAGCCGCATTGCGGCACCGATATACCTTGGATCTTTAGTTGTGGCAGGGTTGATGGTTCCACTGGGAGGTGAGTTTGGAGCTTTGCTTGGTTTCAGTGGCGATATTGTAGCGTTTTGTATGTTGTTGGGTTTGAGTAAGTTGTCGTTGATATGGGCGGCACTCGATAGTGGTGGTAGTTTTAGTAGTATGGGTGCATCGCGGGAGAGCCTCTATGGATTGCTACTGGAGCCAGCCCTATATCTTCTTATAGCTACGCTATGTGTGATTACGTCTTGTTGGTCATTCGAGGATATTTTTTCAAGTTTTGATAATGTGTCATTGCCGATGATGATACTGTCGGTGGTTGTGGGCTATGGATTAGTCAAGTTGGCACTTGTCGAGGGCGGTCGCCAGCCTGTGGATGATAGTCGCACTCACCTTGAGCTTACGATGGTGCACGAGGCCTTGACGCTCGATATGACAGGCGTCGATCTTGCCTATGTGCATATTGGTGGGTGGTTGAAGCTCTCTATATTCTCGACGTTGATTGTAAATTCGATAGTTCCGGCGCAGGTATCTGCGTGGACTATGCTTCTCTACTACTTCATAGGTGTTCTATGCTTTAGTTTGATTGTTGGCTTTATAGAGTCCTTTAGTGCGCGCGGTCGTATGAATAAGAATACAACATATATTTTATCGGTTTCGGCAGTCGGACTCCTTGCCTTTATTGTCGCTATGTTGCTTCAGTCCGATGTTTTGATATATTAAAGTTTACCACAGGAGAGGAAAAACACACGAGATGATATTTCTACTAATTATAGCTTACTGTATAACGCTGCTCTATGCAGCGACCTCGGAGCGATTTTCGGCCTATGCGCTCATTGTCGGGATTCAGGGTTTGTTGCTTATGTTCATTGCTCTTTTGCAGTTGCAAGATCTGAGCCTCGGTGAGCAGTTGTTCATTGTCGTTGAGACGTTGCTGTTCAAAGGCGTGCTTATTCCCTACTTGCTGTTTCGTATAATTCGTCGAGCAAAGATAAATCGTATATCATATAGAGGTCTACCGCCATTTCTTTCCATAATTATTGCCATAGCAATGCTTGTTGTAAGCCTTGCCTTGACCTCATATATCGCAGATACGCAGATCAATGCTCTGTTTTTTGGCGTTGCGCTCTTTGGTCTTTTGATGGGTATGGTGCTCATTATGGGGCGAGTTAGAATATTTTCGCACCTGGTCGGCTTCCTGCTGATCGAGAACTCCGTGTTTTTGTTCTCTCTTGCCGTCGGCGCACATATGCCTATGCTTATTAACATTGGCATACTCCTCGATATATTGATGGGAGTGCTTATGCTTGGCGTCTTTATGACAAAGATAAGTCAACGAATGAATACTCTGCACAGTGATGAACTCTCAACGCTTAAAGACTAATGATTGAGTATTACATAGGATTGGTTGCAGTTGTAATGCTGCTCATTGTCTTTGCCCGCAGGCAGGGATTGATACATAGTGTTGCGATACTCTTTTTTGTGGTTCAAGCAGCAATGGTAGCCTATGGCTCTATGGTGGAGTATGGCGCTGAGCAGTGGAGATTCTTTCGCTTTGATGGTTTGGGGTTGTTGTACTGCGGTATTATGACACTTATGGGGTTGCTCAGTGCGTGGAGGAGTGTGAATTACTATAAAGATGAGGGACTTCGACATAAGAAGATCTACTTCTCGTCGTTGATCTTACTGTCGGTATCGTTGATCGGGGTCTATCTATCGCAGAACATTGCGGTGAATTGGATTTTTCTCGAAGCCACGACCCTTGCCACAGCTGGGCTTACCTACCATAGGCGTACGGTTCGAGCACTTGAAGCGACGTGGAAATATATCTTTGTAAGCTCTGTTGGTATAGCTGTGGCATACCTTGGCATATTGCTATTGTCTACCTCTGGAGCGGCAACACTGAGCTATGGTGATTTATCTGTTGCAGTAGCAGAGGGCGTGGCAAATCCGATATATCTCAAGCTGGCGTTTTTATTCATACTTGTAGGGTATTCCACCAAGTTGGAGATTTTCCCACTCTTTACCGTAGGTGTCGATGCCAATCATAGTTCTCCAGCACCAGCCTCAGCCTTTATATCCTCGGCACTTGTAGGCGGAGGTTTCGTATCTTTGTATAGGGTGTATGGTGTTATGATGGAGTCGAGTGTGGCCACTTGGGTTATGAATTTGTTGATGGTTGTCGTGGTGTTGTCGTTGGTGGCCTCGGCGGTGTATATGGGCAGGACAAGTAACTTTAAGAGGTTCTTGGCATACTCCACCGTTGAGAATAGTGCCATTGCGCTTCTTGGACTGGCAGTTGGAGGCAGTGTTGGAATATTTGCTTCGGTGTTGCATAGTGTTGCTCACTCGGTGATAAAGGGAGTTTCGTTTTTGCAGATGAGTATCGTGGGGCAGATGTACGGTACCTATAAGATCGGAAGAGTTAGTGGCTATGGCAAACATAGTAGATTGGGGGGAGTTACCTTGGTGTTGTGTTCGATCTCACTTGTGGCAGTTCCACCGTCGTTGTTGTTTATGAGCGAGTTTTTATTGTTTCGAGAGATGTTGCGCGGCGATAGTTGGTGGTTGTTTATAGTTGTTCTGGTGCCACTGCTGGTCTGTTTGTATTGGTCGCTGACGAAGTTGTTGTGGGCAGTCTTCTCGCCAATGAATAGAGAGATGCCCGAGCCAAAGAAACGAGAGGGAAGGGCACTAAATGTTGTATTGTTGGTTGTGATGTTGGGGCTCTTTGCCGTAATGGTGTTTGGAGGCGATGAGCTTAGGGGTTTTATAAATTTATTAATCGAGGAGGGTAGTTGCTAAGGATATGGCTGAGAACATTATACGCGTTGGTCCTGTTCACGCAGGCATTATAGGTCCTGGGGTTTTTGAGTTTCGTTGTTTGGGTGAGCGAGTGGTTGGTCTCGATGTTGAGCTTGGTTATTGCCATCGTGGCATCGAGAAGAGGATCATAGAGTCTCAGCACAGTGCTCTACGGATGATGTGTATTGCCGAGCAGATTGCAGGCGATACGACCATTGGGCACGCACTTGCAATGGCTCAGTTGCTCGAAAGGGGTGATTGCAGTCGAGTTGTAAAGATGGAGCGTGTCGTCGCCCTTGAGCTTGAGCGTTTGGCAATGAACTTTGCGACTCTCGGTGCACTCGGTTCGGACATAGGGTTTCAGTTGGGTCAGGTCTCTTGCGAGGCGCTAAGGACTCTTGTTGTCAATGGTCTTCAGAGGTTGTGTGGTAGTAGATACGGGCGAACGCTTATTCGCCCCGGGGGGTCATACTATCGGATAGATATTGATCGGTGTGATGATATAATTAGGGTTGCACAGATGGTTTCACGCAGGTCGATTGCCATAGAGAAGAGCTGGCTTCGTAGTGCCTCAGTTGTTTCGAGGCTTGAGGATGTGGGCAAGGCTGGAGATTGTGGCAGGTATGGAGGTGATTTGATGAGTAGGGTTGTTGTCTGTTTCAAGGAGGTTGCAGAGTCGTGTTCCACTATTGTGGATCAGTGCAAGGAGTTGAAGGGTAGTTGGTATGAGGATTACAGTTTGCCGAGTTATGAGTATAGACTACCTGGTGATACTATAGAACATTCGGAGGTGATGGGTTGGCGAGGAGTTATTCGTCATAGTTATAGGACAGATCTTGAGGGTATGATTGTTGAGTATAGGGTTGAGGATCCGAGTGTGCGTTTGTGGGGGTCGCTTGTGGAGAGTGTTGAGGGTGGGGATCTCTCCGATTTTCCTCTCAATAATAAGAGTTTTAATTTATCGTATAGCGGTAGCGATTTATAGTGTAATGAAGAGGATTATAGTATTATTATTATCGGCGGCATTCATTGTTTTGCTTATGCCCGTTGATGGGGTAGTACCCGTTAGTATGCAAGTTGGTCAGAGGTGGAACCAGGGCACACTTATCGCACCGTTTGACATACCAATACAGAAGAGTGCGGCGACTCTTGACAAAGAGCGTAGAGATGCATCGATGGAGGCAAAATCTGTGTATGATATTGACACTACGGTAGGTTATGCGCGACTTCTCGATCTCAGGGAGTTTCTTGGGGGGGGCGAGGTAGGTGTTTTAATGTCGGAGTCTCGTGTAGATAGTATTGTTGAGGCATTGTGTGAGGTTTATAGGCGTGGAGTTATAGGGGTTGGAGATTATTCGTCGGGCGATGGTCGCTCGATCTATCTGTCGTATGGTGGGGATACGCTTCGCAGTGCATACCTTGAGGGACTCTATACCCCCCCAATGGTACTTGCCGAGTTGAGTGGAGTAAGTGGGGGATTGAGCAACGAGTTTTTCACTCCCTATGTTCAGCCCAACGTTACGTATAACAATAGATTGAGTTCTGAGATATGGAACAACACGATCAGTGATATGTCTCACACGGAAGGTGTAGTGCGACGTGGCGAGGTGATAGTTATCGAGGGTCAGGTCATAGATATGGCAACGCTAAAGATTATTGATTCCTATAATTCAGAGCTTGAGAGTCGATTGAGTAGTACGCCGTCGAGATATTTAACAGCATTTGCACGCTTTGTTATAGTTCTATCTGTGTTGCTTTTGAGTTATCTGTTTTTGAGTAGATTTCCTGCCCACTATCTCGGTCAGGAGATGCGTAAGATGACCTTTGGTCTTGTTCTGATACTTTTTGTATCGGTATTACTGGGAGTTGCTCTTCGCATTGAGGGCGTAAGTCCCTATGTTATTCCACTGCCAATTGTATCAATATTTTTGCTCACTTTTTTTAATATGCGAGTGGCAATACTTGGCAATATATCGGCAACGCTTATCTGTTCACTTTTTGTGAGTTTTTCGTACGATTTTTTAGTCATAAACACCATAAGTGGAATGGTTGCAATATTTATGATGCGGCACTTCTATTTTCGAGGCAAGTTGATGCGTGCTCTGGGATCTATTATCATCTCTCAGGTTGTACTGTATTGCTGTTTGGCGTTGTTGCGCGAGGGTAGGTTGGAGGGTAGTGATTATTTGACAATTGTATGGATTTTGGTAAGTGCGCTACTTTTTTTAGGTCTTTATCAATTGATATACTTTGTGGAGCGATTTTTTGGTCTTGTGTCAGATATTACTCTATTGGAGCTGTGCGATACGAATCAACCCCTTCTTATGGAATTGGCTCAGAATGCTCCAGGTACTTTTCAACACTCAGTTCAGGTGGCGAATTTGGCTGAGAGTGCCGCCAAGGAGATCGGTGCTAATCCCTTATTGGCTCGCACGGGAGCCCTCTATCACGATGTGGGAAAGATAAAGAATCCGTACTATTTTGTAGAGAATTTGACAGGTTCGTTCAATCCGCACAATGATCAATCAGCAGAGCAGAGCGTAGCGGTTATCAAGGCTCACATCTCGGATGGACTATCGGTAGCTCGCAAGCACAACTTACCTCAGGTGGTTCAAGACTTCATAGAGCAGCACCACGGCGAGTCGTTGATATACTTTTTTTATAACAAAGCGAAGGAAGTTGCCGAGAAGGGTGAGGAAATAGAGCAGAAGGAGTTTCGTTATTTAGGTCCTAAGCCGATTAGTCGTGAGGTTTCGATATGTATGATGGCAGATGCCGTTGAGGCAGCTTCGAGATCTTTGCCCAGTTACGAGAAGGAGATTATCGATGGGTTGGTTGACGATGTTGTTGATTCTCAGATCAAGGATGGTCAGTTTTCTGCCTCGCAGCTCACCTTCGAGGAGATAAACACCGTAAAGCAGCTCTTTAAGTCAAAGCTCAATAACATATATCACGGCCGCATAGCCTATCCCTCACGACAGTAGATCGATGCACAACAATGGGTGAACTTCTCAGCTATACGTTTATACAGAATGCCATACTCGCAGCCCTTCTGTCTGGTATATGTTGTGGTATGATCGGGACTTATATGGTTACTCGTCGGTTGTTGTTTATGGGCGGAGGTATTACTCACTCATCGCTTGGGGGGATCGGTATGGCATATTACTTTGGGTTTAGCACAACGCTTGGAGCGTTGATATTTGCGGTTTTGTCGGCATTTGGCATCGAGTATATGAGCTCAATGGGTCGCCACCGTAGCTCTACGAGGCGCATAAGCGAAGATAGTGCAACGAGCGTTGTGTGGAGTGGTGGTATGGCAGTTGGAGTGCTATTCATATTTCTTAGCCCGGGGTATGCCCCCAACCTTATGAGCTACTTGTTTGGCAATTTGCTTATGACCTCGCACGAGCAACTACTCTATCTTTTGATCTTTAATGTTACGGTCATTGCACTGTTTGCTTTTTATGGCAGGGCGATAATATCCTGTGCGGTAGATAGCGAGTTTGCAGCCTCCAATGGTTTGCCCGTTAGGGTGGTCAATATTTTTATGTTGGTGATGCTTGCTGTTGGTATAGTGCTAAATATTCGTATGTTGGGCCTTATGCTACTCCTTTCGATGTTGACAATACCGGTACTTGTGGCGCGTTTGATTAGTCAGAGATACTATGTGGTGTGTGCTTTGAGTGCGGTGGTTGCAGTTATTAGTGCACTGTTTGGCATCTTTTTTAGTTATATATATGATGTACCGAGCTCGGCAGTTTCCATAGTGGTGCTTGTGGCACTGCTTGGTATTACGGCGCTGGTTAGAAGAATTGCGTCGAGGTAGTTAAAACTTATAGCCTATGCCGAGGTTTAGATAGTTCCCACGCTGGCTAATTGCAAGTGGCTCGAAGTATCCAAAGAACCTTCCTTTGCCGATTCTAATCCCAAATGGCACCCATTCGACACGAACTTGAGTATCTACATCTGCTCTTTGTTGTGAGTTGGAGTTGTAAAGATCCAGAGAGTATGATGCGCCGAGGCTTGAGTATAGCGATACCCATCTGCGGTTAAACCAACCGTAGCGTAGGAATATTCCCCCAGAGAAGTAGTTCGACATTACATCTTGGTATGTACTTGGTATGGTCTGAAAATCTGTTAAGTATATCGGCAGGCTTTCAGTAAGGTGGCTATATGCAATGAATGCTCCGAGTTCGAGGAAGTCGACCAATCGATATGAGTATTCGATATTAAATGCTGGGGATTGCAGGAAGTTGTTGTAGCGCGAGGTTGGGGAATTTCTTGCAGAGCCACCAATTCCGACTCGAAATTGGTGTCGAGTACTCAGCAGTTCGCTGTGTTGTAGCTCTATTTTTTGTCTGCGTAGCGATCGTTCATAGTCCTTAGCACTCATCATAATAATGGTGTCTTTACTGCTGGGGTTTGAGGCCTCTTTGAGTATTTGATCACCTTGAGCAGATGCGTTGTTAAGTGTTGCGAGTAGTGTTATTATCAGTAGAGCGATGATTTTCATATCTTGTTATTTGTATTAAATGATCGGAGGAGTTTAATTTCGTCAGCCCAGCGGTCAGAGTCGGGTGTTTCGAGAATCAGGGGTATGTTGTCAAATCTCGGATCAGCAGCGATGTACTTAAAGGGAGTAATGCCGAGAGTTCCATCCCCAAGCGGTGCGTGCCTATCGACCTTTGATCCCTGTGCTTTCATATCGTCATTGAGGTGCATTCCGCGCAGGTAGTCGAAGCCAACAATCGAGTCAAAGAGTTTGAATGTAGCGTCGCACGCCTCCGTTGTCGAGAGGTCATAACCTGCCGAGTAGGCGTGGCAGGTGTCAATACACACCCCGACTCTGCTTTTATCCTCAATCCCGTTTATGATCTCTGCCAGATGTTCAAACTCATATCCGAGGTATGAGCCCTGTCCGGCAGTATTTTCAATGACCGCAACAACACCCTTGGTCTTGTCCAGTGTGAGATTGATCGATTCGGCAATTCGTTTCAATCCGTCGCTTTGCGAGATCTTGCCCAGTGTAGCTCCGGGGTGGAAGTTGAGGAGTTTTAGTCCGAGTTGTTCGCACCGTTGCACCTCGTCGAGGAATGCATTTCGAGACTTTTCAAGTCCTTCTTTTTCGGGGTGCGCAAGGTTAATAAGGTAGCTGTCGTGTGGCAATATGTGATTTGCATCCAAGCCATACTTTATGAGATTCTCCTTGAACATCGCAATAGAGTTCTCTTCAAGCGGTTTTGCTACCCATTGACGTTGATTTTTGGTGAACATAGCAAAGGCATTTGCCCCAATTTCACTTGCTGCTTTCGGTGTATTCTCTACGCCTCCCGAGGCAGATACGTGAGCTCCAAAGTATTTCATTGTTGGTGGTGTGTTTAGAGTGGTTAAAAAGTGTGTTTGCAAATTCAGAGGGCAAGTCGTATCTTTGCACTCTGTTAAAGAAATTATACGTTACAAATATACAAAAAATGGATAGAAAATTACTATTACACATCATTATTTTCCCCACAGTGCTTCTCTTTCCAACGTTTGCAATGGCTCAGTTCACCCTCAATCCGACTTCTGCCACCAAGCTCAAAACGATGACCGACACCATACGAATGTTGTCAATGGATAGTCTATCGGTGACAAAATATAGGATAAAGACTGATGCCTATGAGCGCTACGTACGTCGAGAAACCTTTAGGTATCGCAACAAGGTTAAGTTACGCTCTACGTTAGGTATTACTCAAACCTCCTTTAGCAACTGGGCGGCTGGCGGAGCAAACTCCTTCTCGGGTAGACTGTGGCTTAACTTTGAGCACACATATACCAACGATCAGAGTGCATTTAATGTTATCTCTCTCTTTGAAGGAGCCTATACGATGGTGATTACCGACGAGAAAGTGCAGAAGAGTGAAGATTTTTTCTACTTGAGTTCGACGCCGAGTTGGAAGCTGGCACCAAACTGGGAGGTGTCAGGTTCGTTTGTTCTAAAGTCACAGTTCACCGATGGCTTTGTATCTCCTGGCGACACGTTGCTCTCGTCGTCATTCTTTGCCCCTGCCTACCTCACCCTATCGGCAGGTATTACCTACACGATGCCCAACAAGCGCTTCAAGGCATTCGTGGCACCGCTGTCGGGCAACTCCACGCTGCTGCTCAACGACGAGCTTTCGCAGCAAGGGCTCTTTGGCGTTGAGGTGGGTAAGAGCCACAAGTCAGAGTTCGGGGCTTTCACTCGACTGGAGTATAATCAACCACTCTTTAAGAATACAACACTAATTGAGACCAAGGTCGAGTCCTTTTGGAACTATGCCGATCTGCCGACTCTGTGGTGGGAGAATAGAATATCTTATAAGTTGAACAACATATTCAATGTCGCTCTCTATGTGAAGGTTCTCTACGACAGAAGTGTTGAGACTCCCAAAGCGAGCGAGAATAACTATTGGCAGATCAATCAATCGTTGAGTTTTAACTTTATGTTAAACTACGATTCAAAGGCTAATACGGGGCCGTTGGAGTTCTATTAAGTTGCAATAAAGGGGAGATCCGATTGTGAGACCGAAAGTGCGCGGAGTTTTGCGCCACAATCTTAGTTATAGTAGTTATCGAGGAAGCTACTGTTTTTATCCCATTTAAGTAGGTCGGCAAGCATCGAGCTCTTGGCTTGAATTGTAAAGCTCCAGCTCTGTCTAAATCCGACAGGCACCCACGAAAAACTCATCTGCCAGCAGTGCAGATCTCGTGTGATTTGCACCGTTCCTGGTGTAATCGACTTCTTCTCGATGTCATATCCAGCACTCATACTCACGCCCCACTTCTGCGTAAGGTTTACCGATCCCGAGGCATTTATGGTTTGCATACGGTTGATAGTGCCTCCAGAGTTTGTGTAGGTGAACGAATAGTTTAGGTTTAGACTCCACGGAATCGAGAAGTCGTAGTACTCTCCCGCAGCAATGTATGCTCTATCCCACGGCGATAGTACACCCTCTTCGGCGGCTTCTTCGGCAAAGAAATCTCCTTGTTTTAGGTCATTGAAGTTTTGCCCATTTGTGTTGTTTTGCGGATCGTTTATTGCGGGTACTCCTCCGCGGTTTGCCGAAGCGTTGCTTGGACTCGCCTTACTCTTAAAGCCGTATCCAGCCGAGAAGTTAAAGTTCGTAAGTCTGAGAAATCCTCCATCTTGCACCAAAAATCTATTAATACGCTGTCCATTTTCTCCCAGCGCATAGGGGTCAAACGTTGCGTTTAGCGTAAGCGTATAGCTTTGCACAACCGGTATTCTGAGTTGTACGGATAGCGGTGCGAGATTTAGCGAATCGGCAAGGAAGTTATAAGACGAGTTTATCGAAAATCCTTCGATAATAGATATTTTTTTGAACCCCGACGAGTCTTTATCTGTTGGTATCTTAGCCTCCAGAGTGTTACTTAGCCCAAACGATATGGAGGCTGTGGGAGAGCTGCTCCCTGTGCCATATATACCGCCTGCATATGGCGAGTACTCTCGTGTACCACCCTCGGTGTCTGTTTGCACGGTTTTCCAGAATCCATATCGAGCTGCCCCAAAGTCTGGTGCATAAGAAAGCGACATAGTTGGAGTCATCACGTGGCGGAAGATAGCAGGCTTTTTCTTACCAATGGTGTAAGTACCATATAGTTTTGTATTCATACTCAGTGAGAGGCTATAGTCATAGAGTCTGAAGAATCCCGAGGTAGTGTCCATTAGGACAGTTTCGGTGTCCGCATCCCAGTTTTGGTCTACACGTTTGAAGTACCACTTTTCGTTGTACGTAAAGCTCGGTGTTATGCTAAATACTCCCCCGATGTTGAACGACGCAGAGACAGGAATCGTGTGTTTGACACCTGTTTTCATTTGATCCCACATCTCTTGTTTGAAGAGCAGGTCTTGTTTTATGCCATCCACACGGTTTTGGAAGTCGAGGTTGTAGGTAAACGAGATTTTTTCGTACCATCGTTCTCCGCCGACAGGGTTTTTGCGCTTGAAGGGCGACACTCGCGATACGTTAAAGACCAGCGATGGTAGTCCAAGGCTGATGGTAGAGTCTCGAATGCTTTGGTTGTACGAAGCGTTCATACTGAGTGAGAATGGCGTGCCTTCCCAGTTTTTTGAGTATGCAATCGTTGAGGATGTTTGCGCCGAGAGCACATCTTCGAGGTTATCAGAGTTGTATTTGTTGTAGGTTGCACTCGATGTAAAGTTTACCGATGCCGAGAATGTTGAGCTTGGGCTAAACTTGGGGTCTTGTTGGTGGCTCCATCTCACCGAGAAGCCTTGTTGGTTGACGTAGTCGAGCGAGCCGACCTCTCCGAAGACATCTTTGCTATATGACAGATCGACACTACCTCTAAACTTATACCGTAGTGCATAGCTGCTCGATAGCCCAACGTTCCACGAGCCGAGCGAGTAGATGCTGCCCATAAATTGCAGGTCTACATAATCATTTATAGCCCAGTAGTATCCCAGATCTCGGAGGTAGAATCCTTTAACATTCTCCTCGCCAATGCTTGGTATAATAATACCAGAGTTTCGTTCTTTTTTTTGCGGGAAGAATCCAAAAGGTATTGTGATAGGGTATAGTGGCACATCTTCAAAGACGAGATACGCCGGGCCGAAGACTGTCACATCCCCTGGCACTACCGTTGCCTTTGTCATCTGAAGGTAGAAGTGCGGACAGTCAGCATCACAGGTGGTGTACCTACCGCCGTGCATATGCGTTACATTGTCCTTCATCTTCTTGACCGTGCCGCCAAAGAGTATCCCCTCTCCATCTTTGGTCTTTACGCCGTGAATCAACGCCTTTCCCGAGTCCATATTATAGTACATCGAGTCCATCACATATGGGGTGCCTCCGTCAAGGAAGTCGACCTTCCCCATTGTATTTGTGGTGGTGTCGAGTACTCCTGTGGCGTGTATTTGTTTTGTTTCGGTGTTAAGGTTCATATAGTCCGAGGCGAGTTCGCGGCCGTCATACTCAACCTTTCCGCTTTTGTAGAGATATACGTCTTTGGTCTCTGGCAAATAGACCAGCGAGTCTCCAAAGGTTAGAAATATTGGTGCATCAAGAAACGGTTCGTCTGCTACACTATCGCTATCCATAGCAGTTGTATCGCTGAGGCTCTCCAAATTGGTGGAGTCATCAAGGAGTAGGTTGTTGGTGGGTGGCACTATTGTTGAGTCGAGCATTGAGTCGAGTGTTAAGTCGAGCAGTTGGACTCCACCACCAGCAATAGTATCCATCGACACAGAGTCAACTCCATTGAGTGGTATAGGCAAGCGACCAAGGGAGTCTACCTGAGCAGAGACCCCTAAATAGCAAAGTGCTAAAACTATGGTTGATATATAAAATCGAGTTTTGATTTCTTTATAGGGTGTTTTTTAATAAAAATTGCTTACTTTTGTTGCCGACAAAAGGTGATACTTCATTATAAAACGCGCAAAATTAACCAAAAATTTTGAAATTCTTGCACATTATACGAATAATTAACGCATTGCTACTATTATTATTTTGTAGCGAAGTACTTTTTGCGCAAAATAGTTTGGAGCGCGCTCCATTTGTAGTGGTTCTTGACGCTGGTCACGGGGGCAAAGACCCTGGGACGGTGAGCGGTAAGAATTATGAGAAGACGGTTGTTCTCAATGTGGTGTTGGCAGTGGGTAAGATTTTGGAGAGGGAGCAGGGAGTCAAGGTTGTCTATACGCGCAAGGATGACACCTTTGTGGAGCTCAAGGAGCGCAGTGCTATTGCAACGCGTGCTGGGGCGGATCTCTTTGTGTCGGTGCACGTCAACTCCAATGCCAATACCAGTGCGTATGGTTCGGAGACCTTTATAATGGGTGTTGATAAGAATAGTGCAAATCTGGGTGTTGCTATGCGAGAGAATGGGGTTATATCGCTTGAGAAGGATTTTACGACAAAGTATGAGGGGTATGATCCGAGTTCGGCAGAGTCTCACATAATGTTTTCACTGATGCAGTATGCTCATTCACAGGAGAGTTTGGAGCTTGCCGCTATGGTTCAGCGAGCTTATGTAGGTTTAGAGCGCCGGGATAGGGGGGTAAAGCAGGCAGGTTTTTTGGTTTTGTGGCGCAATAGTATGCCGAGTATTCTCACCGAGCTGGGTTTTATTAGCAATCCGTCGGAGAGGGCATATCTTTTGAGCAAGGAGGGTCAAGGTGAGTTGTCCGAGGCATTGGCAAATAGCATAAAGGAGTATATCAAGGGGAGTAGAACGGAGCATAGCATTAGTGTGGATGATGGTGTGGGTCGTGATTATGGTGTTGAGGATGGTGGTTTGGTGTCAGAGTCAGAGGGGGGTGAGTATGAAGAGCAGACGACTCCTCGTGATAAACCTTCAGCAATGGCTCACTATGCCGTTCAGTTGCGAGCTGCAAAGAAGCGAGTTGCTATAAACTCTACTCACTTCGGACCACTTGTAATGCTCGTCGACGAGCGGAAGGTAAAGAATATGTATAAGTACACCGTAGGGGAGCTCTATGACTATCAAGAGGCGTTAAACTTGCAGCAGCGAGTAAGGGGATATATCAGAGATGCTTTTATTGTGGCATTCGACCATAGTGGCAACCAAATTTCGATAAAAGAAGCAAAGAAAATTATAAAATAGAATGAAAAAGAAAAAACTTTCAAAAGAGCTAACCGTCGGTATATTTACCGTGGTTATTTTGGTGTCTGGTTACTTTGGTTATAACTTCCTGAGTAGTCGTAATGTGTTTAGTGGAGATTATACGCTCTACGTCGTAATGGATCAGACACAAGGTCTTGAGTCTAGTGCAGGAGTCGTTCTTCAGGGTTTTCGAGTTGGCAAGGTGGACGATATAACGTTCGATCTGAAGACTAAGAAGCTCACCGCACAGTTAACCATCAATGGAGAGTATCCGTTGCCGAAGAGTACAACTGCAACTATTGTGTCGTCGTCGTTGCTCGGAGGTAAGGTGTTGGATCTTACAATAGGTTCGATCTCGGCGCCCTCTTTTCAGAGTGGTGATACGCTTAGCTTTGTTGAGACTGCCGATGGAATGGCAGATGCAATGGGTCAGATTGGGGGCATAATGTCGAGTCTTGGTGATATTACTGCAAAGATTGATAGTGCTCTTGATGGAGTCAATCAGATTGTAGGCGAGCAGAACCGTGAGGCAATTAGCCATACGATGCACAATTTGCAGAGTGCGACAACCGATCTAAAGAAGATAACCAACTCACAGCGTACAAACATCGAGTCGACGCTTGAGAACTTGGCAGTTATATCGCAGTCATTAAAGTCAATTGCACCTGAGTTGGAGCGTGGTGTTGGCAATATTGTAGCTTTAAGCGATACGTTGTCGTCGAGCGCGCCGATGCTTATAGCCAATGCCAATGGTTCGATTGAGAGCCTGCGTGCGATACTTCAGAAGGTGGAAAATGGTGAGGGTTCGGTAGGTAAGCTCGTGCACGACGAAGCGCTATATGTTAATCTTAACGAAGCTCTTGAGAATCTTGCAATACTACTTGCCGATTTGCAGGCGAACCCTAAGAAGTATATCAACGTAACGGTATTTGGTAAACGCGAGAAGGAAGAGAAGCAGTAGGGGGGGGTAGTGGTAACTGAGTATCCAGTAGACTTTAGAAACCGTATCGGATTCGATACGGTTTTGGAGGATATATTTCAGAGGATTCAGACCGTTGGTGGTGGTGAGATACTACAAAACATTCGGTTTCGGACGAGTGCATCAGAGGTTATACACGAGGTGGGGATTACCTCGGAGATGTTGTGGTTGATACGATCTGTTGAGGGGAGTGATTTCCCAAAGAGCGGTTATGTAGACTTTGCGGAGCTTGTTCAAAAGATGCGAGTTGAGGGTGGATATATTGAGTCTGTTGAGATGTTGCGTCTTGCCTCTGGTGTAGAGTTGTGCGAGTCGGTTCTTAATTTTTTCAGGGTTGAGGGTAGAGATGAGTTGTATCCATTGCTTTGTGGCGAGTCGAGAAGGGTGGTTGGAGCCATTGATGTGGCGAGGGAGGTTCGTAGGATAGTGGATAAATTTGGTGAGGTAAAGGACAGCGCCTCGGAGCAGCTTGCCACAATTCGCAGGGATATAAATAGGAAGGAGGCTCAGATATCAAAGCGTCTGGGTCAGATACTCCAGCAGGCGAAGGACGAGGGTTATGCTCACAGCGATTCCTCGTTGTCGGTACGTGATGGAAGGGCGGTGATCCCGGTATCTGCGGGTCATAAGCGCAAGATCAAGGGTTTTGTTTTTGATGAGTCGGCAACTGGTCGTACGGCGTATATTGAACCACTTGAGGTCATAGAGCTTAACAACGAGGTGCGAGAGTTGCAGAGTGCTCAGAGGTATGAGATTGTTAGGATATTGATGGCATTTGCCGAGTTTGTGCGGCCTCGAATAGAGGAGTTGTTGGATGTTAATGGATATGTATGTCAGCTCGATTTTTTGCTTGCCAAGGCAAAGTATGCACACGAGATTGGTGGTGCAAAGCCGCTGATCAATAGCAGCTCTATGGTGTCGTTAATAGAGGCACGCCATCCGCTATTGCAGAAGGTTTTTCGTGGCGAGGGACGGGAATCGGAGCTTGTGCCGCTTAGTATTACACTCAGTGGCGAGAAGCCGTTGTTGCTTATTTCGGGTCCAAATGCAGGTGGTAAGTCGGTGTGTTTGAAGACCGTTGGGTTGTTGCAGTATATGTTTCAGTGTGGTATTCTGCCCTCTGTGAGCGAGTTGTCGGAGATGGGAGTTTTTGATTCTATATTTCTTGATATTGGCGATCAGCAGTCGATAGACAATGACCTTTCGACCTATTCGTCGCACCTCACCAATATGAAGGTCATACTGAGGGAGGCTACGCAAAGTTCACTTGTGTTAATCGATGAGTTTGGTGGAGGGACAGAGCCGGGAGTAGGTGGTGCAATAGCGGAGTCTATTCTCACTTGTTTTACCCAGCAGCGACTCTATGGTGTGATAACCACTCACTATGCAAATTTGAAGTACTATGCAGCGGGTCATAGTGGGATTGAGAACGGAGCGATGACCTTTGATGTTCAGCGTATAAAGCCTTTGTATAGTTTGGAGATGGGAGTTGCAGGTAATTCCTATGCGTTTGAGATAGCACGCAAGATAGGTTTGCCCGAGGTTGTGTTGCGCAGTGCAGAGAGTATAGTTGGAGCGGATAAGATGTCGCTTGAGAAGCAGTTGCGAGAGGCAAATCGTGATAAGCGGTATTGGGAGAATAAGCGTCAGAATATTCGTCTTGCGAGCAAGAGTGTCGAGAGTTTAGCTCAGGAGTATGAGAGGGAGTTGTTGGAGTTGCAGGGTGAGCGAAAGCGTTTGATAAAGGAGGCGAAGGCTGAGGCTTCTCGCATTGTGAAGGAGGCGGGGTCTCTTATAGAGAGCACGATTCGAGAGATCAAGGAGGCTGAGGCCGAGAAGGAGCAGACGAAGGTTGTTCGTCGGAGGTTGGATAGTTTCAAGGCAGAGGTTAGTAGTGGTGTGGTTGTTGACGAGGTTATCGAGCGTAAGATAGCACAGTTACGTGCCAAGGAGGAGCGTCGGGCTCGTAGGAGCAAGGAGCGTAGTGAGAGGCAGGTGATGGAGCAGAGTAGTGTTAAGGTTGTGAAGCCTAAGGTTGTGGAGGTTGGTTCGTTGGTGCGGCTCGATGGTGTAGGGTCTGTGGGCGAGGTTTTGAGCATCAGGGGCGGAAAGGCGACAGTGGCATTTGGGACACTCTCGACAGTTGTTGAGCTTGGTCGACTTGCGTTAAGTGCTGGTCAAAAGTCAAAGGTGATAAAGAGAGGAGGCAGTGGTGTGCGGAGTGCTGCGAGTGTGGCGTTGGAGCGAGCGGTTGAATTTTCGCAGCAGCTTGATGTGCGAGGTATGCGTGCGCAGGAGGCATTCGAGGCAGTGCAGCAATTCATCGACAGTGCTATAATGGTCGGATCTCGCAAGGTGCGCATATTGCACGGCAAGGGTACGGGAGCACTCAAGGAGGAGGTTCGCCGTTATCTGAAGAGTGAGCCGGCTGTAAGCAGAGCTTATGACGAGAATGTGGAGTTTGGAGGAGCAGGAATAACCGTTGTGGAGTTTTAGTGCTCTTTTTTTTGCGCGTGTGGTGGTTGATACGTGGGATTATTTGTGAGCGTAAGGTATGGGATAACGCATTAAATGTATTACCTTTGCATTTTGGTGATTAATTTTAGTATATTTTAGCAATAACGATGAAAAAACTATTTATTTTTATGGCAACAGCAATATTAGGAGTTACTTCTTGCCAGCAGGGAGCAGAGACGAGCAGTGATGTAAATCCACTGCTTGAGGCAACGTGGGATACTCCCCATCAAACTCCTCCCTTTGAGAGGATCAAAACGGAGCACTTCGCCCCGGCAGTTACGGCTCAGATAGATGATGCAAGGCGAGGGATTGATTCGATCGTTTCTTTGGCTGAGCCAGCCTCGTTTTTCAATACAATAGAGGCACTTGAGCGCAACGATGCTATGTTATCTCGTACGTTGGGCGTTTTGTTCAATCTTAACTCTACGGTTACGGACTCTGTGCTTCAGGGCGTGGTGATGGAGCTAACTCCACTACTTACGGCGTATAGCAATGATGTATCGTTGAACGAGGGGCTTTTCAAGCGAGTGCGTGATGTGTGGAGCAATCGAGAGGCTATGGATCTTAGTGCCGAGGAGTCAATGTTGCTTGAGAAGACCTATAAGGGATTTTCTCGTTCTGGTGCAAATCTTTCGGAAGAGGACAAGGAGAAGTATCGCAAGATTACTGGCGAACTTGCCGAGTTGAGCGTTAGTTTTGACCAAAATGAGCTTGCAGCGACCAATGGTTACACACTCCACCTTACCGATAAGAGCGATATTGCAGGTCTTCCAGAGAACATCGCAACGGCAGCAGCGGACGAAGCAAAGGCTAAGGGAGTTGAGGGTTGGTTGATCACACTGCACGCACCGTCGTACGTGCCCTTTATGAAGTATGCAGATAGTAGGACTTTGCGAGAGGAGATGTGGCGTGCTCGGGGGTCTCTATGTACGAGCGGTGAGAATGACAACACTGCAATTGTGAAGCGCACCTCGGAGTTACGCCTGGAGCTCGCTAATTTGTTGGGCTATGACACCTATGCTGACTATGCTCTTGAGCAGCGTATGGCAAAGAGCGCAAAGGCCGTTAATGCCTTCCTTGAGGAGCTGCTCGACAAGACGGTACAGCACGCCAAGAAGGATCTATCTATGATTGAGGACTATGCCCATTCGAAGGGTTTTCAAGGAGAGTTGATGCCTTGGGATTTTAGCTACTGGAATGAAAAGTATGTTACAGAGACCTTTGAGGTAAACGACGAGATGACCAAGCCATACTTCAGGCTTGAGGATGCCGAGCAAGCACTCTTTATGCTTGCCGATAAGCTCTTTGGGTTGAGATTTGTGCAAAGTAGTGAGATCCCTGTCTACCATCCCGATGTGTTGGCATATGAGGTTTTTGACAAAGATGGCAAGTTTTTGTCGGTTCTCTACTGCGACTATTTCCCACGGCAGAGCAAGAACTCTGGAGCGTGGATGAATACATACAGAGATGCATACATAGGGGCAGATAGTGTTGAGGTTCGTCCGATAGTGGTGCTGGTTAATAACTTTACGAAGCCGACATCCACCACGCCGTCGCTGTTGAGTTTTTCGGAGTTTGAGACTATGCTCCACGAGTTTGGACACGGTCTTCACGGTATTCTGGGCAAGGGCACATATAGCTCACTGACCGGTACGTCTGTCTACCGTGATTTTGTCGAGTTGCCATCTCAGATTTTGGAAAACTGGGCAACCCAGAAGGAGTATCTCGACCTCTTTGCCAAGCACTACAAGAGTGGTGAGAAGATGCCCGAGGAGCTTATCGACAAGCTGATCAAGAGTGGTAATCACCTTGCAGCGTACCTTAATGTAAATCAGGTGAAGTATGCAATGCTCGATATGGCGTGGCACTCTATGACCAAGCCCACAGCACTCAGCGTGGAGCAGTTCGAGAAGAAGGCCACCAAAGATGCGCAACTTATGCCCTATGTCGAAGGTGTCTATATGAGTCCTTCATTTGGGCATATCTTTGCCGGTGGTTATGCGGCGGGTTACTACTCGTATAAGTGGGCAGAGGTGCTCGATGCAGATGCCTTTAATAAGTTCAAGGAGGGTGGTTTGTTTAGCCGTGAGGTGGCAGACTCGTTTCGTGCCAATGTTCTCGAAAAGGGCGGTACCGAGCATCCTATGACTCTCTATGTTCGCTTTGCCGGAAGCGAGCCAACCATTGAACCTCTGATCGATCGTATGGGGTTAGAATAATTAAGCAAAAGAATATAAAAACAATATTTTAGAAAAAGTTATGCAGTGTGGAATCGTAGGACTTCCCAACGTAGGCAAGTCCACTCTCTTTAATTCACTAAGTTCGGCAAAGGCCCAGGCCGCGAACTTTCCCTTTTGTACCATTGAGCCCAACGTAGGCGTAATTACAGTGCCCGATGATAGGCTCACAATGCTCTCTTCGCTGAGCCACAGCAAGAAGATCATCCCCACGACCATCGAGATAGTTGACATAGCTGGTTTGGTGAAGGGTGCGAGCAAGGGTGAGGGGCTTGGCAATAAGTTTCTGGGTAATATTCGCACAACGGATGCTATTATTCACGTTCTTCGATGCTTTGAGGATAAGAACATCACTCACGTAGATGGCAAGGTAGACCCAGTTGCCGACAAGGAGATAATAGACACTGAGTTGCAGCTCAAGGATTTGGAGACGATCGAAGGTCGTATAGCAAAGGTTAAGAAGCAGGCTGAGACCAATCAAGACAAGGCAGCGAAGCGTATGTATGATATACTTGTGCAGTATAAGACTGCCCTTGAGCAGGGTAAGTCGGCTCGCACGGTGGTTTTGGACAATAAGGAGGACGAGAAGTTGGCAGCAGAGTTATGTTTGTTGACCACCAAGCCGGTGCTCTATGTGTGCAACGTAGATGAGAGTTCCGCCGCACAGGGCAATGAGTATAGCGATGCAGTGCGAGCTGCAGTTGCCGAGGAGAATGCCGAGGTTTTGGTAGTAGCGGCTGCTATTGAGGCCGATATTTCAGAGATTGAGAGTTATGATGATAGGCAGTTGTTTCTTGAGGAGTTGGGTTTAACAGAGAGTGGAGTGTCGAGGTTGATACGTTCGGCATACTCTCTTTTGAATCTTGAGACGTACTTTACAACAGGCGAGGTTGAGACCCGTGCGTGGACATACACCAAGGGTACTAAGGCTCCTCAGGCGGCAGGGATCATCCACACCGATTTTGAGCGAGGATTTATCCGCGCCGAGGTTATAAAGTATTCGGACTATGTGGAGTATGGCTCGGAGTCTGCAGTTCGAGAGGCAGGCAAGTTGGGTATTGAGGGCAAGGAGTATGTTGTGCAGGACGGCGATGTGATGCACTTTCGCTTTAATGTATAGTCTCTCCTCTTTTGAGTGAGAAGTTAACGGTTAGCCCTCCATATTCGTTTCGAGTGGCAGAGACTTCTCCACAGTGGTGTTTCACGGCGTGGGCAACTATCGAGAGCCCTAAGCCCGATCCGCCATCATCGCGAGTTCGCCCAGAGTCCACTCTATAGAATCTCTCGAAGAGTCGAGGTATGTGCTTTTCTTCGATACCACTATTCCCGCTATCGGATAGCGAAAAGTGGTACATATCCTCTTGAGTGTTATCGAGGCTGAGAACCACCTTGATGTTGCTTCCACCGTACTTTATTGCATTTTCGACCAAGTTTCTCCATATTGAGTATATTAGCGTTCGGTTACCGGTAACAATTACATCGTTTGGTATTTCGCAGATCATCTCCACTCCATTTTTTGTAGCCACGTTAGAGAACTCATCGACCACCTCTTGAGCTACCTCAGCCACGACAACCATTGTTGAGGAGAATCTATCTGGTGCTTCCTCCATTTTGCTAAGCAGCGATATGTTTTCGAGCAGTTCGGAGAGTCTCAGCGAGGCGAGGTGTATTCGTTGAATGAAGTGTTGTCGGTGAGTTTCATCTATGCCCTCTTCGAGTAGTGTTTCGGAGTATCCTCTAATTGCTGAGGTAGGCGTTCGCAGTTCGTGTGCAATTGCGCTTGTCATCTCGGTTTTGAGTTGTGCGCGAGCTTTGACCTCATTGGTGAGATTGGTTTTAAGTCCTTCGAGATCTTGTCCAAAGCGTCGTGCAATAAGCCACAAGAAGACCAGTGCAAGGCCTCCGAGTGCTACAACAAAGATCACAAATCCACTGTTTGGAGTAAGCAGCGAGCGAGTGTAGTCGTCATACGGAAGAGCAACTCTTGTGTATCCCTCAGGAGTTTTTCGAGCAAAGTAGACGTAATCTTTGTTTGTAGTCTCTGAGTGTCTGATATTGTATCCCGTTCCTGCCATACGTGCTTGAATTACCTCAGGGCGATCGATATGATTGACCATCGTTGAGGCATCCACCACATCATTGTCATAGGTTACAATTCCGAGTTCGTCGATTCGGGTAACTCTCATATCTTTTGGCAGTAGTTCATCGCCCGACCTTTCGGCAACAAAGGAGTAGGCCTCAAGCACCGAGGTTAGTTTTTCGGTTCTATACTCCTTCTCTCGCCACAGGTTAAACACCACCACAGCTATCGAAAAGACAACAAAAACCAATAAGAAGTAAAGGAAGAGTCTCTTTTTATAGTTCACCGTAGTGATATTATGAAATAGAGTATCCATATCCTGAGCGCGAGGTGATGTTAAGTTCGGAGCCTTCTATTTTTTTTCTGAGTCGTGCAATGTGAACGTCGACAGTTCTTGTTTCCACGCAAACGTCCGCTCCCCACACTTTGTTGAGGAGTTCTTCTCTGGAGAAGGTCTTCGACGGTTTCTGTACTAAGATGTGGAGTAGTTGAAACTCGGTTTTGGTGAGTTGAACGTAGTTTTGTGCAATCATCACCGTTTTCGACTCTAGGTTGAGTGAGATATCTCCGAGTTTGATAATTCCCGGATTATCGTTCGAGGCTCGTTGCAATACTGCTTTGATTCGAGCCTGCACCTCTGCCATCGAAAATGGCTTTGATATGTAGTCGTCTGCGCCGAGCGAGAATCCTTTGAGCAGGTTGTCTTCGGTGTCGAGTGCGGTGATAAATATTATGGGTATTTCAATACCTTTGGTCTTTAGCGAGTCGGCAAATTCAAAACCATTTTGACTCCCCATCATAACATCGAGTAGAATAAGTTGTACGCTCTGACCACTCTGAATTATGTCTTGTGCCTCCTCGGCCGATGCTGCCTCGATGGTGGTATATCCTGCTCGTTGAAGGTTAAAGGCGAGGATACTACGAAGATCTTGTTCGTCGTCTACAATAAGTACTGTATGCATAGTGCTTGGGGGTTTTAGTTAGAACTTGATTTGAACTCTGAGTGTTAATATGTTTTCATTAACCTTTTGATTAAAGTCGGCAAGGTTAACGGTACGTTCATTGTCGACAATGTCATAGTATGCCATTAATCGCAGGTATTTAGTCCAATCAAAAATGTAGCCAACTCCATAGGTAGAGTATGCAACATCGGGGAAGCCTGTATTTGCGAGCAGCCCGATTTCATTGCCACTGATTTGTGTATTGGGGTCATAGTAGTCATACTTCAGAACGACCGTATGTTTTGACTTTGCAATGGTTTGCGCCAGGATGACGTACCCTCCGAGGAAGTTTCTAAGGTAGAGTGGTTCACCGGTGTCAAGCTCATCGTATATGCCCGTCATCACCGAGGTGTTATTGAGTCTGGTTCCTGGTTGCCTTCCCCAGAGGTACTCCGCCCGTATGTTTGTTGTCCCTATGCACCAGCTCTTCAGAAATTTTGCACCAACGCCAAAGTACTGCCTCTTGTACTCATCAAACTGATCATTTTCTATCCCTACAAACCCAACTCCTTTTTCAAAGACATAGTGTGCCTCAGTCGAGTTTTCGCGGTAGCCGTGGTAGTATGAAAACTCTGCGCCAATCTCTGCGCCACCAACCTCGGTGTTGTACTCCAACCTCCCGATAAAGTCCTTAAAACTATTATCCTCGGTCTTTAGCCCATTGCCATTAAATATACCTCCGTTAAACGAGAATCCTTTATAGTTCATCGTTAACATAGCTCCAATATCTCTTTCGTCGGGGAATAGCGACAAGAATATTCTGCTCCTCTCGGGGCTCTCTCTCTTCGACGAAGAGTAAGAGATTTCATACCCAAACGGGCGGTCAAACGCTCCGATCTGCCCTCCGATGAGTTTGTTATTGGAACTTAGTCCGATGTACACATCTTTGATCTTTACCGATTTTTCTGTAAAGTCGGGTTGTATTACAAACTTTGCAAAACCGAGTTCGTAGGTCAGCTTAATTCTACCTCGACGAATAGCAAATCGATTGTTCGAGTTGTACGGGAATTGCCCACCCGCACCAAAGGCAAGTGCATATGGTTCCTGAGCGTACTGCCACTGAGCTTGAATATAGCCTGAAACTTTCAGTTTGCCATATTTCTTTAGATCCAACTCAATGGAAGTGTCTTTTTTCTCCTTCTTCGTGCTATCCACAGCTAACTCTTCTCCTTGCGCTACCTTAGCGGTTAGGAGTGCTGCGAGTAATGTAAATGTTAAGGTTTTGTAAATATTTTTCAATTCTCTGACAGGTTAAATAGTTAAAATTATACAGCTATTCTACACGTTGTGTTTGATTCGGGCACAAAATTATGACGATAAAGTTACACAATTATTACAGAAGTGTTACAAAAATGTTACAACATTGCAAGGCGAACAGATAAACTCAAGGGTAATCGTTGGGATGACCTGCAAATTTCGGAGTCGGAGGGCGCATATAGTAAGCCATTGAAGCGTAACTATCAAACTGTAGGGGCTGCTTTTTGCCTTTTTTGATTTAAAATTATAGAGCAGACTAACCCAAGGCGGAGGTGCGACTCCCCACTATGGTTGACAGTAGTGGAGTCCGCCAACTTGCGTTGATTCTTTGGACTCCCTCAGTCGTACGTCTTTTGCGTGCAAACTACCAATTGCGGACGGTCGCCACCCCGAGCGACCTTTAGCAAAATTCTTTTGCGTAGCTCACTGGCGACCTTTTTGCTTTTTTTACCACTGATTTTAGAGCAACCAACCCAAGGCGGACGTACGACTCCCCCCGAGGGAGTCCGCCAACTTGCGTTGCCTCTTTGGACTCCCTCAGTCGTACGTCTCT
>CAYJMA010000006.1:0-31779 GCA_964371475.1 uncultured Rikenellaceae bacterium
AAAAAAAGAGTGAAAATTGCGAACTGCTTCGTTGGTAATTGATTGTTTGAGTTGCTCATTTACGAGAGTAAACTCGCAATTGAAAAGCATTTACCGCCTTGCATTTCATCAATTTTGACAAAAGATTGTGAACTAACATTTGACCTTAGAAAACTAAAACAAATAAAATACAAATAACACTAAAAAAAATCAAGTAAAAACTATGGGAACAAAGAGAGTTTACTACTTCGGCAACAAGAAAGCCGATGGTAACGGAAAGATGAAAGAACTCCTTGGTGGAAAAGGAGCAAACCTTGCAGAGATGAACCTAATTGGTATTCCAGTACCTCCAGGTTTTACCATCACCACAGAAGTATGTACTGAATTTTACAGCAAAGGAAAGCAAGCTGTCATCGATATGATTCGCCCCGAGGTGGAGGCCGTGATGAAGCAAATAGAGAGTGATATGGGAGCAAAATTTGCAGACAACGCAAACCCACTTCTTATGTCAGTTCGTTCGGGTGCTCGTGTATCTATGCCCGGTATGATGGATACTATCCTAAACCTTGGTCTCAATGATGCAGCGGTAGAGAGCCTTGCAACAAATAGTGGCAATGCTCGTTTTGCTTGGGATTCATACCGCCGTTTTGTGCAGATGTACGGTGACGTTGTTCTGGGTATGAAACCCGAAAGCAAAGAGGATGAAGACCCATTCGAGGAGATCATCGATCATATGAAATCAGCAAAGGGCTATAAACTCGACACTGAGTTTACCGTAGAGGACCTCAAGGAAATGGTCTCTAAGTTCAAGGCCGCAGTTAAGACACAAACAGGTAAGGACTTCCCAGAAGATCCTTGGGAGCAACTCTGGGGTGCAGTATGTTCGGTATTCGAAAGCTGGATGAACCCTCGTGCTTGCCTCTACCGCCAAATGCACAAGTATCCTGCAGAATGGGGCACGGCAGTGAATGTTCAAGCAATGGTGTTTGGTAATATGGGGGATAACTCAGCTACTGGTGTTTGCTTCACTCGTGATGCATCGACCGGCGAAGATATCTTCAATGGAGAGTATCTTATCAACGCTCAAGGTGAGGACGTTGTTGCAGGTATCCGCACTCCACAAGAGATTACACTTGAGGGATCGCGCCGTTGGGCAAAACTTCAGGGTGTAAGCGAAGAGGATCGCGCAGCTAACTTCCCATCGCTTGAGGAGGTAATGCCGCAAATGTATAAGGAACTTTATGACATTCAGGAGCACCTCGAAAAGACATTCAAAGATATGCAAGACATCGAGTTTACTGTTCAAGATGGTAAGCTATGGATGCTACAAACTCGCTCGGGTAAGCGTACAGGGGCCGCTATGGTTCGTATGGCGGTTGAGATGCTTGCACAAGGACTTATCGACGAGCAGACAGCCGTTCTTCGTGTAGAGCCAGCCAAGCTCGATGAACTTCTACACCCAATTTTCGACACCGAGGCTCTGAAATCAGCAAAGGTGCTATCAAAAGGTCTTCCAGCATCTCCAGGTGCTGCCAGCGGTCAAGTTGTATTCTTTGCAGACGATGCAGCAGAATGGGCGGCGAAAGGTAAAAAGACGATTTTAGTACGTATTGAGACCTCTCCAGAGGATCTTAAAGGTATGGATGCTGCCGAAGGTATTCTAACAGCACGTGGCGGTATGACCTCACACGCAGCTGTGGTAGCTCGGGGTATGGGTAAGTGCTGCGTGTCTGCGGCTGGAGGTCTTGAGATTGACTACAAAACACGTTCGATGAAAATCAACGGCATCGAGTTCAAAGAGGGGGATTGGATCTCGCTCAATGGCTCTAATGGTGAGGTTTACGATGGACAGGTTGCAACTATGGAGGCTTCTTTGGATGGCGATTTTGCAAAGATTATGGAGCTTGCTAAGAAGTACGCACACCTTAAGGTTCGCGCCAATGCAGATACTCCTCACGATGCAAAGGTAGCCTTTAGCTTCGGAGCAGAGGGTATTGGTCTATGCCGTACGGAGCATATGTTCTTTGAGGCAGATCGTATCAAGGCAGTTCGCGAGATGATTCTCGCAGACGATGAAGATGGACGTAGAGTAGCTCTTGCTAAACTTCTTCCTATTCAACGTGAGGACTTCGAAGGTCTATTCGAGGCAATGGAAGGGCATCCTGTAACGGTTCGTCTTCTCGATCCACCACTCCACGAATTTGTTCCTCATTTCGAGAAAGAACAAAAGGAAATGGCAACAGAGCTTGGTAAATCTTTCGAGGAGATCAAGGCAAAGATTGAATACCTCCACGAAGTTAACCCGATGCTTGGTCACCGTGGATGTCGTCTGGGCAATACATATCCTGAAATTACAGAGATGCAGGCTCGTGCAATTATCGAAGCAGCGATGAATGTGAAGAAATCTGGTCAAGATGTTAACGTCGAGATTATGGTTCCACTTGTTGGTAATCACAAGGAGCTTAAGTACCAGAAGTCTATCATAGATCGTATAGCAGAAGAGGTGTTTGCTGAGCGTAACGATCGTATGGATTATATGGTTGGTACTATGATTGAGGTTCCTCGTGCTGCGGTTACAGCAAATGAAATTGCTGAAGTGGCTGAATTCTTTAGTTTTGGTACAAACGACCTTACGCAGATGACTCTTGGCTTCTCTCGTGATGATATCGCTAAGTTCTTGCCAGTTTATCTTGAGAAGGGGCTTATCAAGCAGGATCCATTTGCGGTTCTTGATGTTAAGGGCGTTGGTCAGTTGGTTAGAGAGGCTGTTCTTAAGGGACGTGGCGAGCGTATGGATCTCAAGTGCGGTATATGTGGTGAGCACGGTGGTGATCCAGCTTCTGTAGAGTTCTGTCATTATGCAGGTCTTAACTATGTGAGTTGCTCACCATTCCGTGTGCCTATTGCGCGTCTAGCGGCTGCACACGCAGCTATCAAGGCATCAGAATAGTATGTGCTATGGTGGACTATCCACCAAATATTTAATTAGAGAGGGTGAAGAGTACTTCATCCTCTTTTTTTTGGTAATGTGGTAAAAAACAGTTGGTAGTTTTGTTTTTTTAGTTCGAGAAATATGCCTAACTTTATTAGTCACTATTAAGCGAAGATGAGCTCTGCTGAGGAGCAACTTATCGAGGAATAAATAGTGTGATTATACAGCGAGATGTGGGTGCTTTGGCACTCCCATTTCCACATCTCGCTGGTAATCCATTATGCCTAAAAAACCTATTTTTTATTGTCCATATTTTTGAAATACAGGTACCACTTCACGTAGTTTCGATAGTGCGATAAAGATAATCCACGAAGCAGAGCAATATTCTGAAATCGTCGCTACCTTTTTTAGCTATAATTAGAGCAAACCAACCCAATGCGGGTGTCCGACGCCCCACGAGGGCACTCCGAGAACTTTTTTTTAGAGCAACCAACCCAATGCGGGTGTCCGACGCCCCACGAGGACACCTGCAAAATCGCTGATCGCTCCTTTGCTAGTGCCCTCCGTCGTCCACTCCGATAACTTTAGAGCAATCAACCCAAGGCGGACGTACGATTGTGCAACAAACCATATTGCGGACGGTCGCCACCCGAAGCGACCTTTTTGCTGTTTTTTTGTTTTTTGACATTGCTCGCACTGCTGCCGGCGGCTTCACTGTTGAAAAAGTGAAATCACAACTTTTAACTACCTACTCTAACAATATAACCAATTGTAGAGCCATAAAAACCAGCACCCTGACGCATTAAGATATAAACTCAAATAGAGAGCTCTACCTAACATCTACCTCAAAGAGACTATCCCATCTCTTCCCCGTCAAATATAGCTTGCGTGCCACAGAATCATACGCTATGCCATTCAATACATCAATATCAGTCGTGCTTTTTAGTCCTTTGTACAGCGTCGAACAGTCGATATACTCAACCACACTACCACTCTGAGGATTAATTACTGCCACCAGTGGCGAAGTATAGATATTTGCATAAAGCAGAGAATCTACCATCTCCAGCTCGTTGAGCATAGACACCCTACCTCTGTGATCGTGAACCTCAATGGTCTTTAGTACGCCAAAGTTATTGGGATCAAGAACTTTAAGCTCTGCGGTTCCATTGCTCATTATAAGTTTATCTCCGTATGCTACTATTCCCCAGCCTTCGCCCTGATAGTCGAGCGTGGCGACCTTTTGTAGTGTGTTGGCATCGTAGACAAAACACTTACCCTCAAGCCACGTCAATTGATAGAGCTTGTCGTTTAGCAGTGCGAGACCTTCCCCAAAGAATTTATTTGATAGTGCAATCTCTTTTTCAATCTTTCCACTCTTGAGGTCTGTCACAAGTAGCTTTGAATGCCCATACTCACCGGTGCTCTCATATACTTTACCATTGCGTATGAGCAACCCTTGCGTATAACTATGTGGGTTGTGCGCATAGCTATTTACTATATATGCGGTAGAGAACTTTGGCTCGTTTGTTTTTTTTTCGTTTTTGGTTGTTGTCGAGTTGCTTTTTTGAGGCGCAGCACCGCCACACGATGCAAGCAGCGCAAGCGTTACAATAGAAGATCTAAGGAATCTCATAGTTTTTATAGTATGTTGTTGAATTTCTTATCCGTAAATATGTAGTAGAGTATTATACTTCCTTGATAGATTTGCGATACAGGTCTGTTGGGCAACTCGGGGTGTTGGTCGTAACTTTTTCTTGCTCTCCAGAAGTCTCTATGTGCTCGTGCAATGGCAGATGAGAAGTCGAATTTGCCGGTAAAAAAATAGCTCATCATACGTAGCATATCTGTTCCAAATCGCAGGGTGTAGATCAGTGCAAAGCGTCCTTTGGGAAGGTTTTTATATAGCATTGCAACATTGTTGCGAAAGTTGAGGTACGTCTTCTTTGGCGACCACACCGGTAGTGTGCCAGCGCCAAGGTGGTAGACCGTGCTCTGTGGGCAAACCTTAATGGCGTATCCCGCTCGTTTCAATCTCCAGCAAAGATCTATCTCCTCCATATGAGCGAAGAAGCTATCGTCAAACCCTCCAACGGTATGGAACGGCTCGCTGCGAACTGCAAATGCTGCGCCCGACGCCCAGAAAATCTCCCTCACATCGTCATACTGCCCCCTATCTTCCTCACAACTATTTATCAACCGCCCCCTGCAAAACGGAAAGCCCATAATATCTATAAACCCACCGCTCGCACCAGCATATTCAAAGTGATCTCTGTGCCCATAGCTTAGAATCTTGGGTTGTACAGCAACCGTATTACTTTGAGTGTCAAGTATCTCAACAATGGGCTCTATCCACCCCTCTGTCACCTCTACATCGGAGTTAAGTAGTATGTAGTAGTCGAACCTGCCTCGAAGCCTCTGCAATGCGCGGTTATACCCACCAGCAAAGCCATAGTTTTCCTCCAACTCAATTACCTCTATACTACCCGTGAACTTTTCTCGTAGCAAGTCAACAGAGCCGTCCGTAGAGCCATTATCGGCAACCACGACAGTTGCGCTACCGCTATGGCGCACAACTGATGGAAGAAAGTCCTCTAAAAACCCCATCCCATTCCAATTCAATATAACAACGGCACAGCTACTCATTCCTATACTTATGTTTCCACCGTCTATGGCTCCACATCCACAGCTCAGGTCGTTTTCTAATCATTGCTTCGAGTTTTGCTACATACCTGCTGGTAATCTCTCCCTCTTCTACCTCCTCCTTGCCATCATATATGACCTCAAGCCACGCTCTATACTTACCCTCGTTCTCAAACTTATCGATGTGCATAAATGCCACTGGCATCTCAAATTTTAGGGCGAATTTCTCAATGCCGTTAAAAAATGGTGCCATACGCCCCAAGAACATTTCCCAGTGTTGGTTGGCACGTCCCGGAGCGGTCTGATCTGCTATCATCGCAATTGTTACATTATGCTCTTTATCATCCTTGGTGTTGTAGAGTAGGCGAGTGATATCCTTCATCGCAATGGGTGTAACTCCAAAGCGACTCCTCACCTTTAGAAAGTATCTATTCATAGCCCGACTCTTCAGAGGGTGATACACCGCATAGACCTTGTTGTGTCGGCTGTGTAACCCCCAATTGACGGTGTACTCCCACGAGCCATAGTGCGCCATAGCTGCAATCCAGCTACGACCCTCGGTCATATCTTCGATCTGATCGGCGTTTACATACTCAATAGCATTGTATATCTTCTTGGTGCTAATCGATGCCATTGAGATGGTTTCCATAAAGATATCTGCGAGGTGTCGATAGAATTTACGTTCGATATCGAGCCGTTGCTCCTCGCTCAGCTCAGCAAAAGAATGGTTGAGGTTATCTCGCACCACCTCCACTCGATACTTTACCCAGCGGTAGAGCAAAACATAGACAAACGAACGAAGCCACCTCTTCATAAAACGAGGCAATCGACCTACGAGCCAACAGAGTGGATATATCACATAAAAATTCATTGCGTGGCAAAGACCTCAAGGTCATCAAAATCGATTTTCGTGTTGTTAATCTCCTGATACTTTTCGTGTCCTTTGCCGGCTATCAGTATTATATCGTCGTTTGTTGCAAGAGCCGAGGCGGTTTTTATAGCTTGCGCCCTATCCTCGATGATTAGGGTCTTGCTGAGCAGATCTGCGCTCAACCCTGCTACCATATCGTTTAGAATCTCTTTGGGGTCTTCGCTACGAGGGTTGTCCGATGTGAGAATTGCACGACTGCTAAGCTCTGTGGCTATTTGTGCCATAATGGGTCTCTTCGATTTGTCTCTATCGCCGCCACAACCCACCACAGTTATAATATTTCCTTTGGGACAGATGTCGTGAAGCGTTTCGAGTACGTTTTTGAGGGCATCAGGTGTGTGGGCATAGTCCACAATGGCGAGTTTGCCTTCGCGGTTTCGCACGCTCTGAAATCTACCCTGGGTCGACCTCAGAGCACTAATAGCTGAGAGTACTTCCTGGCTATTCTCGCCAAGTTCAATTGCCACGCCATATATTGCCGTAAGGTTATATGCGTTAAATCTTCCCAAGAGTTGCACCCAAACCTCCGTGTCATTGATGCGCAGCTCCATACCATCTGGATGGCTCTCAACCACTCGGCATCGATAGTTAGATAGTGTTCTGAGCGAGTAGGATCGAAAGGCAGCATCGCAGTTTTGTAGCATCACCATTCCATTTCTATCATCGACATTTGTCAGTGCAAATGCCTCTTTGGGGAGGTTGTCAAAGAAGGATTTTTTAGCACTTAGGTACTCTGCAAATGTGCCGTGGTAGTCGAGATGGTCGTGCGTAAGGTTGGTGAATACGCCACCGGTAAATTCTATATCATCGACTCTGCGTTGCACAAGTGAGTGTGAGCTAACCTCCATAAAGCAGTGCGTACACTCGCCATCGACCATCTTACGCAAAAGAGCATTAAGCTCCACTGCGTCTGGTGTTGTGTGTGTCGAGGCGTAGATCTCTTCTCCTGCAATGCGATTCTCAACTGTGGAGAGCAGTCCGCATCTATATCCAAGCAGGGTAAAGAGTTCATAGAGCAGAGTAGCGGTGGTTGTCTTACCGTTGGTGCCTGTTATGCCAACAATTTTTAGTTTCTTGGAGGGGAAATCGTAGAATTCAGCCGCGAGTTTGCTAAGTGCTCGATGCGAATCCTTTACAGCGATGTACTGCACCTCGGAGTTCTGCACCTCGGGCAACTCCTCGCACACGACCACACGTGCACCATTGTTCACAGCACTCTGGATATAGTTGTGCCCATCGGTGAGTGTGCCTCTGACGGCAACAAACAGAGAGCCACTCTGTACCTTGCGTGAGTCAAACTCAATAGAGGTTATCTGACTAAACTCAATTTTCATAACCACAAAGATATATATTTTTTCTAAATTTGTCCCCAATGAACTACACAAAGATACTTGAGTTTCTCTATAACTCCCTTCCGCAGTTTCAGCGCATTGGAGCAGCGGCATATAAAGCAGGATTGGATACGACCATTGCCTTGGATAATCACCTCTCCAATCCGCATACTCGATACAAGACCATTCACATTGCTGGTACTAATGGCAAGGGGTCAACCTCCCAGATTATCTACGAAGCACTCTCCCACTGTGGATACAAGGTTGGGCTATATACCTCGCCACACCTTATTGATTTCAGGGAGCGTATTGTAGTGCAGGGAGAGATGATACCACAAGATGCAGTAGTTGAGTTTGTGCAGAGCAATATGTCGATAATCGGTGATCTAAAACCATCGTTCTTTGAGATGACAGTAGCTATGGCACTGTGGTGGTTTGCTGAGTGTGGGGTTGATTATGCTGTTGTGGAGGTTGGTATGGGAGGGGTGCTCGACTCTACGAATATTATCACCCCCGAGCTATCTTTAATTACTAACATATCGCTCGACCATACCCACTTTCTGGGAGCTACCATCCCCGAGATTGCAACTCAAAAGGCAGGGATCATCAAGCGTGGAGTGCCGGTGGTTGTGGGGCAGAGCGATGATCGGTATAATCGTGTCTTTACGGAGCGAGCCGCCGAGCTTGGAGCGCCCATCACCTTTGCAGATCGAGAACCTCGGCAACCCTACCAACCTGCTATGCAGGGAGCTTATCAGTGCTACAATGCGCAGAGTGCAGTTGTGGCACTACGCTTGCTCGGCGTGGTTGGTGAGCAGTCGGTGCGCTATGGGGTGGAGAGTGCAAAGGTTCGTGGAAGGTGGCAGGTGCTTGGTCATAGCCCGCTGACTATTTGCGATACAGCGCACAATGAGGCAGGTCTAAAAGAGGTGGTGGCACAACTCAGTGTGGTGCAGCAAGGGCAGCTATACTTCGTGCTGGGGGTAGTCTCAGACAAGGATCTCGATGGTATCTTGCCTCTTATGCCAACCGATGCCACATATATTTTTACTCAGCCATCGGTGCCTCGTGCAATGGCAGTCGAGGAGCTCTGTGCCTGGGCGGAGAAATATTCGCTAAGAGGAGAGTCTACACCGACCGTGGAGGCGGCAATAAAAAGGGTGAGGCAACTTGCCTCGCCCCGAGATACTATTTTCATCGGCGGTAGTACATTTACCGTAGCCGATGCACTATCGCTATACTACTCGTAGTACTCATAAGTGCGCTCCATAGCACCTTGAGTCTTTCTGTGTGAACTACCCGAGGGTGTGTAATAGGAGATCTGTTTAATTAAGTTCCCCGTTTCGTCATACTTGTTTTCATACTCAACGGTATTGAGCAACAGTTCATATGCTCCATACTCTGTAATCTTTATGATATTGCCCATATGGTCATACTCTTTGGTCGTGGTAGCTTCAGTGTCGCTTGATAGTAGTATGTTGTGCATCTTAACTTCACGACCTTTGCTATCGTAGGTGTACTCCATCTGTTGTGAGACTTCATAGGTGTAGAGATCCGTCACGACAGTTTTTATTACGTTGCCGATTTTGTCATACTCATACACTGTATTGGAGCTTATGGGGTCATATTCGTCGAACGCCAGTATTTCCTTTTCTAAGACTTGCCCCTTGTCATTATATGTTCTGCTAATTGAGGACAAAATATGACCTTCGCCGTCAAACTCGTAGTGATCTATCATATTTCCAGCATCATCGTACTTGAAAATTTCCATTCCCATAGCACCGCCACTTGCACTCTTAATCTCGATTGTATCTACACCCCCATTAGCATTGTATTTGTATCTCTTCACATATTCTAATCTACCACTTGCACCATATTCACTGTATGAGGTTAAAATTCCACCTTCGTTAAATTCATACACGGTCTTGAGGTGAGGGGTCTTACTAATGGAGACTTTGTTCAACTTCTTTTGGGTATCGAAATAGCTCTCAGTGTAGCTTTTAACACGCCCCTTTATATTCCTCCTTGTCAGGTCGTTTTCTATGGTGGGAGGTGGAGTGCTACAAGAACATAGAATCAGCAGGGTTAGTGAATACAGAAGTGTAAATTTTTTCATAATGTCTAGGTATTTGGTATTTATATGCTTACGTGCCTATTCTTATTCGACTCTTGATGGCAGTATATCAAAGCTTTAGAGTGTCAAAGGTGGCAATAATTTATTGATTTAGCAAATTTTTATAGCACTTCAAATCTTCGAGAGGTTGGACTCAGAGCGGTGATTTTGATGGCAAGGGTGTCGCACTTCGACAGTATTTTCTCGATGCGCTCTGGCCACTCGACAAAACATAGGCTGCCACTGTCAAAATACTCATAGATGCCAATATCGAGCGCCTCTTGTTCACTCTCGAAGCGGTAGCAGTCGAAGTGGTAGATCGTATCGCTACCTGCCCCCGAGTACCGATTTACAATTGCAAATGTTGGGCTTGACACCCCCTTTGTGATGCCCCGTTGTCGGCAAAACTCACCCACAAGAGTGGTCTTCCCAACACCCATCTCGCCATATAGTGCAACAACATTTCGCTTGCTCCGAGCAAGCTGATCTTCGAGCCACATAGCCGCCTTGGGTAGCTCCTGAGTAGTTTTGATCTCAATCATTTTGTTACGAAGTGTTCAAAGCCACGTGCATCTATGTGTGCAGGATGACCTCCATTAAAAAACATTAGCTCACTGCCCTGTGTTACCTCTCCGAGTTCATATAGTGGAGTTGAAAAGTGAGCCAAAAAATCGTCCTTTAGAGCCTCCACCATAGAGTCTGTTGCGCATAGCAATAGTTTGTAGTCCTCCCCCCCGCAAAGTGCATTATGGAGTGTTGCTCCCGAGGCTATCGGTATCTGTTCGATGTGAAGAGTTGCCCCTACACCACTACTGTGCATAATGTGTTTCACGTCGCCGGCAACCCCATCGGAGATGTCCATCATTGCTGTAACCTCGACCCTACCCCCGAGCCACTCTCCTTCACTGAGCTGAGCATAGATTGGCGTTGAGTAGTTTTTATGTGCCGAGTATCCGAGCTCTCCAGTGCAGAGAATTTTATCGCCAACTCGTGCCCCACTGCGGTACTTTATGTTGCTATTTGTCGCCTCGCCAATGACCGTAATTGAAATTGTTAGCAGATCCTTACCGCTGGTCGTATCACCGCCAATGAGTGGTACTTTACAGCTATCCACCCCATTGATAAACTCCTCTATCCAGCCCCTATCTACCCACTGCGGTAGTGAGATGCTGAGTAGTATGGCAGTTGGAGCACCGCCCATAGCTGCAACATCACTAAGGTTTACCTGTACGGCTCTGACCCCGAGATCAAAGGGCGCAATATCTCTTAGGAAGTGCACCCCCTGGCACAGCATATCGGTGGAGAGAAGCATCGATTTTTCAGCCGACATAGGTACAACTGCACAATCATCACCTATGCCCAAAATTCCTTTAGGCACACTCCCCCTAAATTGCTTTTCGATAGAGGCTATTAGTGAAAACTCTTCAAACGCTCCAGACATACCGTGCATCCACTTACAATATCGTTTATAATATCCTCCACGCTCTCAATAGACTCGACAAGCGATGCTGTTTGCCCGATTTCAACCTCGCCATCATCGAGCTCTCCATCAAAGATACCAAGTCTCGCTCTCCCCTTTCCGAGGTGTTGAGTAAGTTGTTCGACAGTTGCTCCCTTTTTGTACAGTTCTTGCACCTCGTCATAGAACTTGTTTTGCACCAACCGCACGGGTGATAACTCTTTGAGTGTTAGCATAGTATCTCCCTCTGGTAGATTTATGCACCTTTTCTTGAAGAGTTGATGTGCGGAGCTTTCGGCACTTAGTGCAAAGCGAGATCCGATTTGCACCCCTTCAGCACCAAGTGCAAGAGCGGCTGCCATTTGTTCTCCCGTTGCAATACCCCCGGCAGCAATCACAGGAACATTAACCTTGCGTGCCACCAGCGGAGTTAGCACCATAGTTGTGGTTTCGTCCCTTCCGTTGTGTCCGCCAGCCTCGAACCCTTCGCAAATTATGGCATCTACACCTGCTTCTTGAGCTTTGAGAGCAAACTTCGTACTTGCCACAACGTGCATAACCTTTATTCCAGCCTCTTTGAGCCGAGAGGTGTAGAGTGCGGGCGAGCCTCCAGAGGTGACAACCACGGGCACTCTATGCGCTATGACAGTCTCAATGACACGCTCAATATCTCGAAAAAAGAGTGGGACGTTAACCCCATATGGCACCTCTCCAACCGCCCTTGCACACTTCTCAATGTGCTCAATTAGTATCTCTTCATTCATCGACCCTGCGCCGATAAGCCCAAGCCCACCGGCAAGCGACACAGCCGACGCAAGTTCGTGCCCACTGCACCATACCATACCGCCGGCAATTATGGGGTATTTTATACCCAGTAGTTCGGTGATTTTTGTCGTCATAATTCTTGTCAATTTGTGGCTAAAGTTAACATTTTTTTTTACATTTGTAGTGCGAAAATACAGATATTTAATGTGCCAAAAAATGATGAAAATAAAAGTTGCCGTGATGGCCGGAGGCTATAGCTCAGAGGCGGATGTCTCTCGGCGAAGTGCGGTTCAGGTGTGTAGCTCGCTGGACAGAGCTCTGTTTGACCCACACATTGTTGAGATAAACCACTCTGAGTGGATCTGCGAGGGACGCGAGGTTAATCGAGCAGATTTTAGCGTGGAGGGTATAGGTCAGTTTAACTATGCTCTGATTATGATCCACGGCACCCCGGGTGAGAATGGACCCCTACAAGGGTATCTCGAAATGCTTGGCATACCTCACTCAACATCGAGTGCAGGGGTAATGGCAATAACCTTTGATAAGAAGCTCTGCAAGGCTGCCCTTTGTGGGCTAAAGGGTGTAAATCTCGCAAAGGATATTACTCTTTCCCTTGGGGAGGAATACTCCGTGGAGCAGATTGTTGCACACTTAGAGTTGCCACTCTTTGTGAAACCAACCCAGTCGGGAAGTAGTTTTGGGGTCAGTAAGGTCTATGATAGCAGTGAGCTTGGGAGGGCTATTGAATTGGCACGGGAGCAGAACAGTGAGGTGATTTGCGAGGAGTTTATAGAGGGGGTGGAAGTCTCTCAGGGGGTGATGGTATGTGGAGATGAAACATTTATTCTTCCTATCACCGAACTTGTTACAGATAATGATTTTTTTGACTACGAGGCGAAGTACACCCCCGGGCTCACAAGTGAGATCACCCCTGCGAGAATCAGCCACGAGGTAGCAGATAAGATCTCGCAGTGCACGCTTGCAATATACAAGTCGCTGGATTGTAGAGGGGTGGTTCGTATAGATTATATAATTCGAGATGGTGTGCCCTACTTTATCGAGGTTAATGGCGTGCCGGGTATGTCGGCGCAGAGTATTATTCCACAGCAGTGGGCAGAGATAGGTTTAACAATTGGCGAAGCATTCGAGAAGATAATCTTTTCATCATTGAGTAGTAGCGATGAGTAAGTATAATTTAGAGAGCGTTGGTGGACTGTGCCCCGGTACGGAACCCTCCGACATAATAAGTCGTTATGAGCGCATTGAGACCTATGTAGCATCTAGCTCCGAAGAGGGTGCGCACCACGTAGCGGCTCAGATAGCCGAGATTGTTCGTCAAAAGGCGGTCAATATGGAGAGGTGTACACTTGCTCTTGCCTCTGGTAATTCAACAATGGGAGTCTATGCCGAGCTGCTGCGTATGCACAGAGAAGAGGGACTCTCCTTTGCAGGGTGCGATATATTTTCAATATTTGAGTACTACCCAATGGAACGGAATGCTCGCCAAAGTTATAATTTCTGGCTCAATGAGTGCTTTGTCTCTCAGATCGATATACCATCATCTCAGGTTCACTATATTGATGGTAGCGTTCCCTTCGATAGTGCAGCTGACTATTGCCGTATGTATGAGTCGCTCATAAGGGATAAAGGGGGAGTTGATGTGTTGCTACTTGGTATCGGCATTGAGGGGCAAATTGCTCTAAACGAAGGAGGTACGCATCAAGCAGCACGAAGTCGAGTTGTAGCACTGTCGAACGCCTCGCGGAAGGTTGTAGCCGATAGCTTTTATGGTTTCGACAACGTTCCGACTCGTGCAATTACGATGGGTGTTGACACCATACTCGATGCTCGCAGAGTTTTGCTTGTTAGTTGGGGTGAGGACAAGGCTCCCATTATGCGTCGTACGATTGAGGGAGGGGTTGATAGTTCAGTTGTGGCGAGCTACCTTCAGGAGCATAGTAGTGTGGAGATAACCTTGGATAGGGGTGCATCTATGGAGCTTACAAGGGTTCGTACGCCGTGGCTTGTGGGGTCTTGCGTGTGGAGCGATCGTTTTATTCGCAAAGCTGTTTTGTGGTTGTGTCGCAAGGTTCAAAAACCGATACTAAAGCTAACGTATCAGGACTATGTTGACAACCATCTGGGGCAGCTCATAGACTCGACAGGGAGTAGCTATGATAAGATAAATATTAAGGTTTTTAATGATCTTCAGCATACGATTTCTGGTTGGCCGGGAGGTAAGCCGGGTGTGGATGATAGCACTCGTCCGGCGCGTAGCGCGCCCTTTCCCAAGCGAGTTGTAATATTTTCGCCGCACCCCGACGACGATGTTATTTCGATGGGTGGCACATTTCTCAGATTGGTGGAGCAGGGACACGACGTTCACGTAGCGTATCAAACCTCGGGCAATATTGCAGTGCACGACGATGTAGTGCAACAGATTATTGACACGGCGAGGGAGTGTGGTTTTGAGGATAGGTATTCTGAGGTTCGAGGTATTATCGAGGGGAAGAAAAAGGGTGAACCCGAGCCACTTGAGCTCCGTACGTTGAAGGGAGCAATTCGCCGAGCTGAGGCAAGGGCTGCTTGTAGGCACTTTGGTCTTGACACGAGTAGCAATGTGCACTTTTTGAACCTTCCGTTTTATGAGACGGGATCTATCGAGAAGAGTGGTGTGACGAGCGATGATATTGGCATAGTAAAGAGGTTTTTGTGTGAGATGCAGCCCGATCAGATCTATGCCGCTGGTGATCTATCAGATCCGCACGGCACTCATAGGGTTTGCATTGAGGCGGTGCTCGGAGCTCTCAATGAGATAGTGCAAACAGATCCAGAGGGTTGGGTAAAGGATTGTGTGATGTGGCTCTATCGGGGTGCGTGGCAGGAGTGGGATCTCGATATGGTTGATATGGCAGTGCCGCTATCTCCGAGTGAGGTTGTGCGGAAGCGACACGCTATTTATAGGCACCTTTCTCAGAAGGATATCGTGCCCTTTCCGGGCGATGACAAGAGAGAGTTTTGGCAGCGAGCCGAGGATAGGACTCAAAACACGGCAAAGCTATACGATGAGCTTGGTATGGCAGAGTATCAAGCCATAGAGGTTTTTGTTAGATATAGTATATTGTAGTTGTGGTATAGAAATTGCTGAAAATTGTTGTAAAAATTACAACAATGAATCTTAAATCTACACCTATTTTTTTTCTAACAGCAGTTTTATCGTGTATTAATACAGTTCAGGCTCAAAGTCCTACACCGATGCTCAGGGGGCGAGTCATAGCCGAGCAAACGGGTAGGCCGTTGCAACTCTCGCAGGTTATAGTAATAGGAGCTAATCTATTTGCGCTGACAGATAGCCTTGGGCGCTTTGAGTTTATGGAAATTCCGTCGGGGTATCAGAAGATTTTGATCAAGAATTTCGGTTATGAGGACTATATGGTCGATCCGATACTTTTCGATAGAAATTCTACCGAGGAGCTTGAGGTGGAGCTTGTGCAGAATGTACAAGATGCCGGTGTTGTCAGGGTGACGGCACGGAGTTTGAGGCGTAATGAGGTGCCTCCGATTGGCGTCAAGAAGTTAAACATCGAGCAGATTGAGCGAGCGCCGGGAGGCAATCGCGACATAGCCAAGGTGGTGCAAAACTTGCCGGGGGTTGCTCCCACTCCACAGGGTAGAAACGATTTGATCGTGCGGGGTGGTGGGCCTAACGAAAATTCGTTTTTTGTCGACAGAATCGAGATACCTATTCTCAATCACTTTCAGACCCAAGGGGCAACGGGTGGGAATGTGTCGATTGTAAACAGCGATTTGCTTAGCGGAGCTACGCTCTACACCTCTGCCTTTCCTGCCAATCGAGGTGGAGCACTAAGCTCTGTGTTGGAGCTAACAATGAAGGAGGGTAATAGCGACAGGTTTCAGACTCGGCTTGCAGTGGGCGCATCGGACTTCTCGGCAACAATCGACACTCCACTTGGAGAGAAATCCTCGCTTATTGCATCGTATAGGATTAGTTATTTACAGTTTTTGTTTGCAGCGCTCGATCTTCCGATCCTTCCGACCTACCAAGATCTGCAGTTTAAGTATGTCTTCAAGCCCAATGATAAGAATAAGTTGAAGATACTGGGCTTTGGAGCTCTGGATAATAATGATCTGAATCTTGAGATGGAGAATCTCGACCCATCTGCACAGCAACTCCTTAACTTTTTGCCCGAGAACGATCAATTTAGTTACGTGCTGGGGGCTGTCTACACCCGACTTTTGGACAATGGCTCGCTCGATGTCGTGCTCAGTCACAACCGACTCAACAACAAACTCGACAAGTGGCTTGACAACAACAAGGAGAGCTTGCAGACCCTTGACTACGCCTCAAATGAAACTGAGATCAAGAGTAGAGTAGAGTACAACGGTCGTCTGGGTGGCGGCTACACACTCAATGCAGGGGTTGGCGTTGAGGCGGGGTGGTACGACAATAGTACTTCGCAGATAATATTTCTGGGGCAGGATACAATCCCGACCCTCTACACCTCAGAGTTGAACGTCTACCGTTACTCGCTTTTTGGGAGCGTCAACAAGCGTTTCTTTGATGACAACTTGCGACTAATGGCATCTTTGCGTCTGGATGGCAATAGCTATAACTCAAAGACCGCAAATCCACTCAGGCAACTCTCACCACGATTGTCTGTGAGTTGGATCTTTGCGCCTAAGTGGTCGCTGAATGGCAATGTCGGGAGGTATTACCAAGAGCCATCATATACGACAATGGGGTATCGAGACTCGTTGGGAGTACTTGTCAACAAAGATAGGGTTGAGTACATCGGTTCGAATCAATATACGTTAGGTGTGGCATTTGCGCCGAGCGTCTCGCAGCGACTTGCCGTGGAGCTCTTCCTAAAGCATTACGATCACTACCCAATGTCGCTTGTCGATTCAACGGCGATTGGATCTGCAGGAGCAGATGTCTTTGCCGTTGGTGCCGAACCGGTAGCATCGGTCGGTGAGCTTCGCGCATGGGGAGTCGAGGTGTCGTACCAAAACGAAGACCTGTGGGGTTTTAACCTCTTTACAACCTATACCTACTACCACTCAGAGTATGCAAAGTTAGATGCCGAATTCAAACCAACCAGCGAGTTTATACCGACGAATTGGGACTATACGCACCTCTTTAACTTTCTGTTGTCTCGAAAGTTTGGTAAAAACTGGGAAGTGGGGCTTCGGTGGCGATTTGCCGGGGGTGGGCCCTACACCCCCTATGATGTCGATCTCAGCTCGCAGATAGATACGTGGGAGACAAACGGAAGGCCGGTGCTCGACTACTCGCTAAACAACACGCAAAGACTACCCGCATTTCACCAACTTGACCTCCGTGTCGATAAAAACTGGTACTTCAAGAAGTGGTCGTTTGGAATCTATCTCGATATACAAAACCTATATAATTATAGCGCATACGGTCAAGACATACTCCTACCCGAGGTCGATCTAAATGGACAGTATGTAGAAGATCCAGATAAACCGGGGTACTACAAAATGGTGGAGTATCCCAACTCCATCGGAGGGTCGATCATTCCAACCTTTGGAGTGATGATCGAGTTTTAGTGTTCGATGACAAAGGTAAAGAGTACTGGGTTGTGATCCGAGTTCTCGAACCCTAAATCGAGGCACTTCACCCTCAGAGGGCGAATTCTTGGCGAGGAGACAGCAAAGTCGATTATAGATGTTGTGGTATGCCCCCTCTGGTATGGCTCATAGCCGTAGCGCACCGAGGGTTGCTCAAGGTCGGCTGCTATGTGAACACCGCTCTCAAAGTCCGAGGTGCTGAGACTATGAACCGAAAAGTGAGGGTCGTTCTTCTCACCATCGGAGAGCGAGTGCCCCGGCGGTGTGGAATTCCAATCGCCAAGCGTGATGGAGTACTCCTTGCCAGAGAGATAACTGTTGATAAATACGAGCTCTGCTTGACGACCCTTGGCATCGTTGTCGTATGCCGAATTGTGCGTGTTGTTTACATAGAGAGTTTTGCCATCGGGGAGCTGAACCTGAAGAGATAACATAGCTCGCTTCAGATCAAACATACTCTGAGGCCACCATACGTGAGACGGATATGCCAATCGTGTGGCACTGCGAGGCGTGTATCGACTAATGAGCATCAATCCACCATCGACCTCTCCAATCGGATCGCCCAAGGGGATTGGTACGTAGAATACTCGAAAATTCGGGGCATAGTACGACTCAAAACCACTACCCAGGCGCTTTACAATCGTGTCGTATTCATTGATCTCGTATGACCTTTTGGACTTAATGTCCACCTCCTGAAGAGCTATGAAGTCGAGCTGGGGGGCGTACTGCTTGAGGGTCTCGATAATCTTACTTAGATTCTCCAGCGTGCGACCCCTTGACGTACGGCTACTCTCCCCACCGTCCATAAAGAAATCCATATCCGAACCAAGGCCTGCATAACCGATATTCCAACTGAGAATCGTGATCGTGTCCTTTTCAAGTGTCGTAGGGGTGTTGAAAACTGCAACTGGTTCAAATTCTCGCGGTGTGTACTCTACAATTTTGGCATAGAGAAGAAACAGCGCAAAGAGTATTAGGCAGAGGATAAATATACGTCCAATAGTTCTAAGCATCTCGATATTTAATGTTTTTTATTATTGTTGAGCTCGTAGCAAATGCTTTTTGTTGCAATTATACCAACGTGATTAACCAAATTTTGTGCAACAGATGTTAAATCATCTCGTTGAGCTGTGTTCTGTTTCGCTCGACGCAAAGTGTTCAATGGTGCCTTTGCTCAGCACTGAGGCTGCATCCCGATCGCACACAATCGTTGCACTTGGGTGCATCTGCAACACCGATAGTGGGCAAAGGTGCGTCATTGGGCCCTCGACCCCTCGTGCAAGAGCCTCAGCCTTTGCAGCACCGCTAACCAGTATCAACACCTCTTTGCTATCCATTAACGTTCCAAGCCCTATGGTAATCGCACTCGATGGAACGCTGTGAAGGTCTCCACCAAAAAATCGAGAGTTTACCTCCCGTGTTTCTTGTGTGAGCTGCACCTCTCTGGTGCGAGAACCAAACGAGCTGAACGGTTCGTTAAATGCCAAGTGCCCATCAACGCCAAGACCTCCTAAAAATAGAGTTGCTCCGCCCCAGCTCGAAAGCAATGATTCGTACTCACTGCACTGCTCCTCAATGTTTGGCGCACAGCCATCTGGAATATGTACGTTATGTGCCGCAATATCAACGTGCCCAAAGAAATTCTCCCACATAAATGTATGGTAGCTCTGAGGATGCGAAGACTCCAATTCGCAGTACTCATCCATATTAAAGGTTACAACATCTCTAAACGATACCTTGCCCTCTTTGTACAACAAGACAAGGTGTTGGTAGGCGCCAAGCGGAGTTGAGCCAGTGGGTAGTCCGAGTACAAACTGCTTTTGAGTTGTTGGCACAAAACTATTTATGCTCTGAGCGACATAGCGCGCCACATACTGGCTAAGTTCTGCATAATCTCTCTTTATTACTAATCTCATAACTCTATGTAATTTTTTATATTGATTATGTTATTCTTTGGCTCACTATCAAATATATGTGTCGAGCTCTATGCACCACAAAACTAATAAACTTTATGTAATTAACAACACTCACTAAGTACCATTATTCTCTTTGATGAGTCTATGCTCAGAATTTCATCCACGGTGAGTTTGTGCTCTATGTCATCTACCAGGCAGAGGTATTGGTGGTCTGAGGGTGGTAGCAGTTTGGATTTATGCCAGGCGGGAGTAACAACAAGGTAGGGCGATGCTAATAACTCCGACGCGCGTGAGATTTGCCCCGTAGATATCGCATCGCGAATTAAGGTCGAGCTAATAGAATCCTTGCGGTCAACATAGTGTACCATAAGCCCCGCTCGTTCAATGTTTTCTACCTCCTGCCTCTTCCCTCCACTACCGAAGCTATGCCCATCTCCCACAAAGAGCCTTTTGGCACCGAGGCGACCTGCCAAATATTCGGCGAGAAACACATCGGCACTAATCCTCGAAAACTCCTCAGTAAACTCAACAACTACAACATTGCGAGCCCCAGCCTCTTCGAGCAGTATGAGTCGCTCATCGATCGTTGTAAGTAGTCTGTTATCAGCCCTTAGAACCTCCCGTGGATGGGGGTCAAAGGTAACAATGACACTACTTAGCGAGTTTTCATCCGCCACACGATTAACCTCCCTAATCAAGTATCTATGCCCACGATGCACTCCATCAAAGGATCCAACCGCTATGACTGCTCCTTGAAAGTTGTGTTCAAATCCCCGAAATACTTGCATAACTTCCCTCCTCACTTTGAAAAATACACCACCTTCTCAAAGAGAGTCAAAATATCGTAGTTCTCCACATAGACATCTCTTGAGAAGGTTAGCGATGCACTGGTAAAGTTCAATACGCCACTTACCTTAGAATTTTCGATGACCCTCAGATAGCTGTTTACAGCCCCATATGGGCACGATAGAATTACTATGTCAATCTTCTCACTGATGATAATCTGTTCAAAGTCATCGGCTCCGTGGCACCTCACACCATAGTACTCTTTACCTATTTTCTGAGGATCATTATCAAAGATTGCAGCGATGTTAATGTTAATGGAGTTTCTTGCTGAAAAGTAGTGCGTAATTGCTTGAGCGAGCTTACCCATACCCACAAATGCTACTTTTTGCACTCTCTCGGCATCGATTATCGAGGAAATATGCCGTTGCAGTGTTCCAATGTCATATCCGCGACGCTCGCCCGAGGAGAACCCAATGAGCATTAGATCTCGCCTCACCTGCACTGCGGTAATTCCGAGCATTTGCGCCAATTGGTGCGAGTAAATATGTGTTAGCCCGTCGGAGGAGAGTCCAAGTAGAGCTCGACGGTAGCTCGATAGTCGCTCGATGGTCTTTTCCGGTAGTTTTTTATCGTTCAACATTGCAGTTCATTATGGTTGCTTTCTATTCTACTCAATCTATCTATCTATGTGCGATAGCTATTGCACCGATATAGAGTGTGGAGTTAGGTACGCTTTGGTTAATGGTCTTGGCGCACGACTCGATCGTTGCACCAGTAGTTATTACATCATCGACAAGTAGTATGCGTTTACCCTCTAACTGTGAGGGTCGATGTACCTTAAAGGCGGTGCTTACATTCTCCATACGGTCTTTGTTGGTGGTCAGTGTTGCCTGCGTTTTGGTCTTGACAATACGCCTTAGTGCTCGCAGTTCGAGTGCAATGCCGAGTTGTTGGGCTATGCCACGTGCAAACTCCGCCGATTGGTTATAACCACGGCGATGTAGCTTGGTGCGGTGTAGTGGAACTGGCACTACAACATCCAAATCGCTATACAGTGTGCTCTTTTGAAGATACGCACCATATATCCTACCAAGTACCACAGCGATGTCATCTCTACCACCATACTTCATCGAGTGAATCAATCTCTGATATCCGCTCCCCTTGCTATACAGCATCAGTGCCGAAGCCTCAGCAAAGAGAATCCTGCCGGCAAGGAGCTCTACCACAGCGTTGTCCTTGCGGTTGTAATAACCGGTAAGTGGCATATCGTATCGACAAGTTGTACATATTGTATTTTCGCCATCGAGCAGAGTGCCCGAACAAACTCCACACACCTTTGGAAATAGAATCTCGCCGACCAACGACCCCCAATTCCACAGAATACTACTCCCACTGTGGATCTTCGAGGTCTTCATTGTATTCAATTAAGAGAGTTTCGTCGAGAGCCATAGTATCCCTTTTCGCTGCGATTGTATCTATCATAGGTGGCTTGCCAAAGAGAGCAATATCGAGTTTCGTGCTTGAAATAATTGCTCGTGGATATATGCCCTTTATGCTCCCCAATAGGCGCACCGCCTCACTACGATTAAGGCACCTACCTACATAGACCTTGAAGAAAGGGTTTTCATACTGCATTCGAGCGTACATATTGGGAAGTATTTGTCTTATGTTGCTCAGCGTTGCAGTAGCCTCACTTCTTGCACTTTGCCCATTGTCGGCAAAGACGCAGATAGTAAACCCTTGCACATATTCGGTTGATTGTTGCATTTCAATATAATTCTTAGCAGTGCTATCCACCGAAACCCATAGCGATCCTCTTTGCCCATAGGATGCTATGCAACTAAAACAAACTATCAGTGCAACTACGACTCTTTTCATAACCATATTATTATATCTTCTAAAATTTTACAAAAAACTACTCTTTTTTTATTGCTTGGTATAGTGTAACGACTCCGCCCATTATATCTTCTGCCACTACACTTTGGAATCCGCACCCCGCGATCAAGGTTGAAAATTCCTCCTTTGTGTAGAAATTTTCCACCGATTTTGGGAGGTATCTATACGCGTTTTTGTTTTTCGAGATCCAGCTACCAATCCACGGCAGGATTCTTTTGAAGTAGAGTTCAAAGACTCTATTCCACAGGTTTTTTTTCTTTCTGGGCGAGTACTCTAAGATCACGCACACCCCTTCATTTTTTAGTACTCTATACATTTCGGTTACTCCCTTTTTGGCATCCTCGAAGTTCCTGACACCATATGCACAGGTTACAGCCTCGAAGCTATCCTTAGGGAAGGGTAGAGATAGTGCATCGCCTTGTATGAGTTGGCTATTGAGTTCGATTTTGCGCAATTTGCTTTCGCCGATTTTTAGCATTTGTGCCGAGATGTCAATTCCTACAAACGAGCTATTTTTGTCACAGGTTTTACTCATTTCGATAATCAGATCAGCAGTTCCAGTTGCGACGTCCAATACGTTAAGTTTGTTTGGGGTACGATTTTTTTGCGCAATAATTTTTGCGACTTTTCTCCTCCATTTTTTGTCAATACCGAGTGAGAGTATATGGTTGAGTCTATCGTAGTTTGGTGCTATGGCATCAAACATCTCTTCGACCATTTCTTTTTTACCGTTCATAACCGCCCACAAAGATATAAAAAAGGTTCTGAACTACAATAGCTACACAAACCAAGAAATGTGATTTAGAGAACGATTATTGAGATAAACAATGTGTCCTATGCTCACGTGAGGAGGATTGATTTTTATAGTATACGTGGCACACTCTTTGAAAAGAAATCATCGACCCGCCATACACCTGAACAATTACCGATGAAAAAACATATATACACCACCATATTACTACTCCTTGTGAGTGTCGTTGGTGCAAAGGCGCAAACAGTTGGCATAAAAACCAACCTGCTATATGGAGCATATACCCTAACACCAAACATCGGCGTCGAAGTGGCACTCGGTCGTAGTTTTACCATTGACCTATCGGCTGGATACAATCCGTGGAACCTCAACAGTGATGAAGATAAAACCAAAAAACTCGTACACCTACTTGGTCAAGCAGAGTTGCGCTACTGGTTCTGTGGCAAATATAACGGTCTCTTTGTTGGAGCGCACGGACTGCTGGGAAAGTTCAACATCGGAGGGTATGACCTACCGTGGTTGCTCGAAACAGGATCCGAGAACTTCAGATATGAGGGAGTAAGCTATGGAGGAGGAGTCTCTGTCGGGTATCAATTCCTACTCTCCAAAAGATGGAACATCGAACTAAACGTTGGAGGAGGTTATGCGCGTCTCAATTACGATAAATATGATTGTGTAAACTGCGGCTATCTTGTGGACTCCAATACAGGTAAGAACTACTGGGGAATCACACGAGCGGGGATCTCAATAATATTTCTACTATAAATCCTTAACTTGAGAATTATGATACAACGTCTTTTAATATTTGCTATAATGATTCACATAGCCAACAGCGAGCAACTATTGGCACAGACGAACTCTCAGTGGCAGAGGATCACCATCGATGATATCTCCATTGAGCGTGTTGGAGGCAATGCCTATGGCGGTGGACAAGTTGAGATTAACTTTGATGCCTTTGCAGGAGATAGAATTGGGCATAATAGCGTTGTGATCCTTACTCCGATTTTGGTTGGCGATAGCACCGAGCTCATTATGCCAAGCATTGTGGCACTGCACAGAAAAGGTGATATCTTGATGAGACGAGCAGGGGTTGTCTACTGCCCCGAGATGATAGTCCTCAGACCAGGACAACTGCTAAACTACTCCTTTAGTTTTGAGTATGAATCGTGGTGTGAGAACGCAATGCTAAAGGTCCGTTCCTCGATTACACAGTGCAAGAAAACCTATCAACTCCCCATCGAAGTTATAGCCTATGACATTGAACTTGTCGCTCGTCGTTTTACACCGCACTATGCACTTCCTACCGTAGAGCCTCAGCCGAGACCCGCGCGTGGCGTAATTCTCTTTGCGGATGGCAATAACGAGGTAGTGCAAACCTTTTCGACCAATACGCAAAACATCGAGAAGCTATCGAAAGCCATATATCAACCATATCCGATAGAGAAAATCGAGCTCAGTGGTTCATCCTCGCCAGAAGGCGCATATGACTTAAATGTGAAGCTCTCTGAGCAACGAACCCAGGCCGTTGCAAACTACTTGATCTCTAATTTTCAGATCGCTCGAAATAAAATCACTCAGGAATCAGTGGCTGAGAATTGGAGCGAACTTCAGGAGTCTATCGAGAGCTCAGATCTCCATAACAGGTCGCAAATACTATCCATCATAGAAGCTCCGATCTCGCCACAAATGAGAGACACGCAGTTGGAAAAACTCCCAAACTACACGATGCTTCACCAGCAGTACTATCCATCACTTCGACGCGTGGATTATCGCATTGTATACTCTAATGGCGAGTATCAGGATGCTCAAAACAATCTGACTCACGCCGTAAAGTTACTCCAAGAGGGGCAAATCTCACAAGCGCAAAGCTGTCTACAACAAGCAAACTCTGCCCTTGAACGTGAACCCAACTCTGAGCTTACTGCCATCTACTACAACACACTGGGACTTCTAAAAGTGCAACTTGAAGACTTTGATGGAGCACAAGTCCTATTTGAGAGAGCAGCATCGCTCAAACTACCACAAGCAGTCAAAAACTTACAAAGCATACTGTCAATCCAATAGAGAGATGAATCGAATCTATATCACAGCACTACTCGTCCTTTTGGTCTGTGCCTGCAAAAGTGTCGATAGTATCGAGACTCAACCCTCGACACGGAGCGTAGCAATTACCCTTAATCAACCGAGCTTGACTCGAACGATCGTCAACTCATCAAGCGGAGGTCTAATCGATGATGGCTATATATTTTTCTATGGCAGAGATGGTAAGGTGTATGAAGTACGGGAGCTCCCATCGTTTGCTGCCTCAGAGCAGATCGAGATGGTATTCAACGACATAGACTATCTTGCAACCAATATATACGTTACGTGTAATTTGGAGGATCTCACTCGCAACCAAGTCGAACGTGAGATAGTTGCAATGGAGACGATCGACAACCTGTTGACTTACCTCATCGAGCTTCGCTTTGCAGATCAACCCCAGTGGGCAATCTGCCCGGTTGTCAACACTCTCGATGCCCAAAGACCTGACTATAATGGAGTGATCGTGCAGGATCCCGTGTCGAAAAACTATCGAGCCAACGTCTTGCTTGCACCAGTGTTAAGCGCACTTCAGATCACCGACATTGTTACGCACGACCCTCGTATTGTGAGCTATGAGCTCTATGGAATATATGTGGATAACTACCTTGCCGAGTTTTCGCTAACCACCACGACAAGCAGTCGTGAGGCTCTCGTGTCGGTAGGAACAGATGCCTCGAAACTCGGCGATGATATAAACTGTCAGCACGATAACACCGAGAATTTCCCAGCCCTGAGGTCAAACAATAACGAAGTGTCGGCATCGGACTTTGCGCAAACAGTTTGCAAGTCGGGCGATAGGTTTCACTACAACATTGCCCCTGCCGACAGCGTTCCGAAGGTTATAATCCACCTAAAGAACATTGAATACATAGATGTAAACGGTCTTTGTCAAACTCTCGACAATGGTTACCTAACAATAGGTGGCTATCATACCCCGAGTGGTGAAATTACGCAATTCACAGCAGGTACGATCTACAACATCGACTCGGGTGATCTAACGTTCAAGTATGACGATATTAGTAATACACCCAATGAGAAGGATCGTGAGGTTTGCGTTGCGGTACAGATTGCACCGTGGACGCATCTCGATCACACCATAATTTTCTAACACGTACAATCCACGAATTTTTTAATAATTTTTCACTTCAAATTTTACAAACAAATGAGAACAAAACAACTTTTGGTAATGGCTCTTGGCCTGTCATTGGCACTCTTTTCGTGCCAAAAAATCGAGGATCCAGCCTCCGCTTCCGATGGTGATGGGCAGTCCGTAACGCTCAAAATCTCGGGAGCGGCTCCCACTCAGAGCCGAGCAATTCAAGATGACATCAGCGGTTCGTTGGATGTTACCCTAAGCGATGGTTATATTTTCTTTTACGACAATGCAGGCTACGTATGGGATAAGATGGCAATCAACGTTTCGGACATTGTGGGCGTTTCGGGACAGCTCTTCGAGAACATAAGCCCTCTTGCAACAAAAGTCTATATTGTGGGTAACTTAGAGCAGAGCGGCGATGCAACAGCAATAAGTGCCATCAAGGCAGCTCAGACCATAGATGAGGTAACCACCTATTTGATGGACCGCAGCTCGCAGGATGTTGCCCCCGAAGACATTATGCTTGCCAACATCATCAAAGCAACTCACCCCGAGCACGATGCTTTGATTACACTCGATGCTACAAGCGGTGATTACACAGCCAAGGTACTCCTCGCTCCGATAATGAGTCGCCTTCAACTTGCCGATATCAAGACCACCGATAGTCGCATCAAGAGCTATAATTTCAGTGGCGTATACATAGATAATTACTACACGAAGTTCAATCCAACGACATCAGCCGGCACAGGTCTCACTCTCTACACAGTAGGTACCGATGGTACGGAGCTTGGTACAGAAGCCCACACGCCGTTCGATCAGGCAACCACTCCAATTGCAGACAATGGTGGCACCTTCTCGGCAACAGATTTTGCTACTGCCGAGTCTGAGACCGGAGATGTCTTTGCATATCACCTAACACCGATGTATCTTGGTTCGGGGCAAACTCAGAACGTGCCATATATCATCATCAAACTCACCGATGTTGTCTACACTGATGAGAATGGAGATGAGCAGACAATGGCTGAGGGGTATATCACCGTGTCGAAGTATGTTGATAGCAGTGGAGATGTCGTAGAGTTTGAGCCGGGGAGTGTGTACAACATTCCATCAGGCAGCTTTGTGTTCGACTTAAGCAACATCTCGACAGTGCCCAATATGCCCATAGTTGATCTTACTGTCTTTGCTGAGGTATGCCCTTGGACGGTTGTAAATGTTACTCCGCAGTTATAAAAAGAATAGCGTAAGAGGTTTATTCTAAGAGGTCGATGTGGCTAAACACTTTATGGTGTTTGGCCACACACTTTTTTTATATGGTATGCAAATTGCTTGATGCAGAGGCTATGAAAAGCTCTAATCCAACCTACAAGTGGTGGCTACTTATCATAATGATGATGAGCACCGCAATGACAATTCTCGATACGACCATTGTTAATTCAATCATTCCTGTCCTTCTCAAAGATTTCGGCACAACGCTATCAAAGGTCGAATGGATAGTGACGGGCTATCTTCTCTCGATGTGCGTTACTCTGCCCACAGCAGGGTGGCTTGCCGAGAAGTGGGGTTATAAGCGTATCTATATCCTGGCAATGGTCTTCTTTACGCTTGGTTCTTTTATGTGTTATTTGTCGCCTGGCATTAATGAGCTTATTGGGGCAAGGATTTTTCAGGGTTTTGGAAGCGGAGCGGTGCAGTCGCTCGGTCTTGCAATTATTATCAGGAACTTCGACACTAAGACGCGTACAATAGCACTCGGGCTTTGGGGAATAGCCTCGGCTGCGGCAGTTTCGATGGGGCCCTATATGGGTGGAGAGATGCTTCGTGCTTTTGGGTGGAATTCGCTCTTTGCAGTTAACGTTCCAATTGGTGTGCTAAACATCATTGCCGTTGCGATTATATATCAAGAGTATAAGGATCCCAAGGCTGGCCGCTTTAACCTCGGTGGTTTCCTACTCACGGCACTCTGGGCACCACTACTCGTCGTTGGACTTGCAATGGGAGTGTCGCAAGGAGGTGGTGCACTCGCTGGGTGGGACTCTCCATTTGTTATCCTATCGCTACTTGGAGCTGTGGCTATGTTGGTGGGCTTTGTGATCTACAACAAACGTAGTGCGTCGCCTATCATAGACTTCTCGATTTTCAAGGACAGAAACTTCAGACTCTCGCTCATAGCGCTTGGCTGCCTTGGCTTTGGTTTCTATGGCGGTAACTACCTCCTGCCACTATATATGGAACACTCGCTCAGCTACTCGGCAATTGTGGTTGGGAGTCTATACCTTCCCGTGGGGATAATTCAAGGAGTTCTTGCCCCGCTTAGCGGTTTTATCGCTCGAAGGACAGGAGAGTGGATATTGGTTGTGATTGGCTTCTCGTTCTTTGTCGTATATCTAATCATTAGTGCTGTTTATGGGCAAAGCACGCCAATGTGGGTTATCGTCCTAAGTGTTGTACTGCGTGGGGTGGCACTCGGGCTTGCCTTCACGCCACTAAATGCGCTGAGTGTCAAAAATCTGGACAAAGAGCAGATGACCTCTGCCAGCGAACTCAACAATACCGTAAAGCAGGTTTCGGGCAGTATCGGCATTGCGCTTTTCACGGCACTGCTTGCAATATCGATGCACCCCTCCAAGATTACGGCACAAACCCCAGCAAAGTTATACATAGATGGAATTGATCTAAACTTTGTTATTGCAGCAGGGTTGGCAGTCGTTGCTTTGGTTTGTTTGTTGATGATCAAGAAAAAAAGTCGTAACTTTGTGCTGTTGAAAAAAAAGGTTGCGATCAAAGATGAAAAAAGATAGTAGTACGATAGTTGCGCTCTCGACACCGACTGGTGGTGCACTGTGTGTGATACGACTCAGTGGGGTAGGGGCAGTGGAGATTGTAGGCGAACATTTTGAGGGAGAGTTGGGTGATCGTAGGGCGAGTTATGGAGTTTTTCGGGGGAGTGATGGTGAGGTTATAGATGAGGTTGTGGTTACTTGTTTCTTGGCTCCTCGTTCATATACGGGTGAAGATGTAGTGGAGATTTCGGCTCACGGTTCACCGTGGATTGCCTCTGAGATAATTCGAACGTTGATTGGTAGTGGTGCTGTGGCAGCAGGTGCTGGAGAGTTTTCAAAGCGTGCGTTACTTGGTGGAAAGATGAATTTGTCAGAGGTTGAGGCAGTTGCAGATCTTATAGCAAGCGAGTCGAGAGCTGCCGCAAGGGTAGCTCTTCAGCAGTTACGTGGGGGTTATTCCGAGGAGTTTTCAGTACTTAGAGGTGAGCTTTTGGAGTTGTTGTCGTTGCTTGAATTGGAGCTTGACTTTGGTGAAGAGGATGTTGAGTTTGCAGATAGGGGGCGGTTGGTTGATTTGACTCAGCGGATAAGTGATAGGGTAGAGCAGTTGCGGGGTTCTTTTCGCCTTGGTAATGTTCTAAAGAGTGGGGTGCCTGTTGCGATAGTTGGTGCGCCTAATGTTGGAAAGTCTACGCTGTTGAATAGGCTTGTGGGTGAGGATCGAGCCATTGTGTCATCGGTGGCAGGTACGACTCGTGATTTTATCGAAGCGAGTGTTGTTATAGGTGGTGTGATGTTTCGCTTTATCGATACTGCGGGTTTGCGAAGTAGTGATGATGAGGTAGAGATGGTAGGTGTAGCTCGTTCATATGAGCAGTTGGAGCGAGCTCAGATAGTGTTACATATGCGTAGTTTTGATGTAGAGGATATAGATGTTGAGGTGTCCGATGATCAGGTTTTAATTGATGTGTATAACAAGGTTGATATGGGGGTTATGGAGGATTTGAGATCTTCGGCCGATAGCCAATGTGTAATGGTCTCAGCACGGTTTAACGAGGGTCTGGAAGAGTTGCGCGAGGCGTTACTGTCGAGCGTTGAATTAGGAGGAGGTTTGTCTGAGGTTGTTGTGGGGGGTGATATTGTTGTGAGTAATGTTCGTCATTACTCATCACTATGTATGTCGTCTGAGTTTTTTGAACGTGCGCTCGGTGGTATGCGCTCGGGTTTGCCATCGGAGTTGATAAGTTTTGAGTTGCGAGGTGCTCTGTTTCATCTCGGCGAGATCACCGGTGATATCACCACTGATGATATTTTAGGTCAAGTTTTCTCAACTTTCTGCATTGGCAAGTAGTTGATACTTAACAAATTAGCCCAAAGACATATAAACGATTAGAAAGCACCGATTTAGGTGCTTTTTTCGTATCTACCATTTTAGCCGTTAGAGACCGTTTTTAGGTGGTTTTAGTGAGGAAAAATTCCCTAATAATTCCCTGGTGTAGAATGAGGCTCTAAATTTTGGTTATTTCGCCCGTTATTTCGCCGAGAATCTTCGCAAATGGGACGAGGTGGGATGTAGTGGGACGCACTGGGACGAGGTGGGACATTAGAAGAAAAATAATTTGGATACCGAAAACATCAATATAATGATATTATTACTATATTTGGAAAACTAAAAACTTATTTAGAATGAGTGTCGAGATAACTTTATATGCAAAAAAATCCAGCAAAACATCATTGCTTAATTTTCTAAAAAAGGAAGGTTTTATAGTGTGTAAGCACATTGTTGAATCTCTAAATACACCTGACAACATACACCTAATGTGGTTTGAAAAGACCGATTTTGAATCTCGAACTGGTGTTGAGGCAACCATATACAAAATTTCAGCTAATGAAAAGAAGATTTATAATTGCTCTGACTGGATACTACATACTAGAACGAGAAGTAGTGGAACATATGAAGACAAAGCTAAGCAGAATTTAGTAATAAAGAAGGCGAGAAAGTTATTTAAAGGGAGTTTTCATAATGACTGGTATGGTACAAATAGATACACATCACTTGATGACTATAAGAAACTAAGCCCACTAGACAAAGGCTTATCAATTGTTTTTAATAATGCTAATCAAAAACTGGACATGATTTCAAGTTGTGTTGAAGAACATAAGAATAGCATTTCCGAATCAATAAACAATACGCCAAATATTGTTCTAAAATCACTTCTCAAAACAAATGATCCAAGTATACTACTATACAATAGTCTTATGCCATTTTTGGTGTCGATAATTGAATATTTCTATGGACAATCATTCATGCTTTTTTTGAGATATAATCAAGATGCGAGAATGAAGCTAGCTGACGAGAATATAAAGATAAAATTAAGTGATGTTTTAAATATAATTAATGGAGAGTCAACCTTAGAACAATATATCGACCAATCATATAATTTTCAGAATATCGACTCAATAAACAAAGCTTATAAAAAATATTTATCAATTGACTTAATGAGCATTTTAAGCACAAGAAAAAGAGTTCACAATAAAACATTAATGATTTTAAGCAACGTAAAAGAGATTCTTGAAGCAAGACATAAATTTACACATAGATTAGAACTTAACTATGATCTAACCAAAGATGATTATTTAACATGCATAAGCTGTATTGAAAAAGCTATAAAAATAACATCTGAAGAGTTCAAAAAAAAGGGGGTTGAG
>CAYJMA010000007.1:0-30846 GCA_964371475.1 uncultured Rikenellaceae bacterium
GAGGTGTATCGTATCTCATTGCCCAAAAACTCTTGGAACTTACTCCAATCTGGCTCTTTGCTATCAAGAGTAAATGGATTTTTACCCTCACCCTCAAGCGTTGGATTAAATCTCCACAAATGCCAGTAACCGCACTCAACGGCACGCTTAGCCGTAAGCTGTGATACACCCATACCTCCCTTAATACCGTGATTAATACAGGGCGAGTATGCAATAATTAGCGATGGCCCATCATACGCCTCAGCTTCTTTAAGTGCATTGAGGTATTGAGCGTGATTTGCACCCATTGACACCTGAGCTACATATACATAGCCATAGGTCATAGCCATCGCTCCGAGATCCTTCTTGCGTATGCGCTTACCAGCCGATGCAAACTTTGCTACCGCTCCAACTGGAGTTGCCTTAGACGATTGACCTCCTGTGTTGGAGTAAACCTCAGTATCCATAACAAGCACATTGATATTCTCTCCCGATGCCAAAACGTGATCCAACCCACCATATCCAATATCATACGCCCAACCATCACCACCAAATATCCACTGCGATTTTGCTACCAAGTGATCCTTGAGCTCCACAATTTCTTTGCAATATTTACAATCGCACTTCTCAGCCTCGCTAACTATCTTTGTAGCAAGCTCACGCGTCTTAACTCCATTTGCTCTATTATCAAGCCACTCTTGGAACAATCCCTTTAGTTCATCTGTACAGCAAGTACAACTATCTATAGCCTCCTGCATAATGAGTGCTACTCTCTCGCGAAGCTTCTCGCCCCCTATTCTCATACCATAGCCAAACTCAGCATTGTCTTCAAATAGTGAGTTTGCCCAAGCTGGGCCATTACCCTGCGCATTTTTGCAATATGGAGTAGATGGTGCGGAACCACCGTAGATTGATGAACAACCAGTTGCATTTGCCACCATCATTCTATCTCCGTATAGTTGCGTAATAGCCTTAATATATGGAGTCTCGCCACAACCTGCACAAGCTCCCGAAAACTCAAAGAGTGGTTGCGCAAACTGCAAGTTCTTGACATTAGAGGTCTTATCCACAACCGTGTCTTTGTAACCAACCGAATGGTGTAAGTACTCCCACTTTGGTTCTTCTGCGGCAAGATGGTCTGCAAGCGGCTCCATAACAAGCGCCTTGGCCTTTGGTGCTGGACATACCTGAGCACAGTTTCCACAACCAGTACAGTCAAGTGGAGAGACCTGAATCTTAAACTTATACTCTTTGAGCTGACCGTTACCTTGTACAAACTCAGTTCCTACTGGTGCTGCGGCTGCCTCTGCCTCGGTGGCAAGAAATGGACGAATCGCAGCGTGAGGACATACATATGCACACTGATTACACTGAATACAAGACTCACTCTTCCAGGCCGGAATATGAGACGCTATACCACGCTTCTCGAATGCTGAAGTCCCATTTTCCCAAGTTCCGTCCTCTCTGCCAACAAATGCCGATACGGGTAGTGAATCTCCCTCAAGGCCATTAACTGGCTCAACAATCTTAGTAATAAACTCTGGCTTCGACTCACAACACTCTACTGCCTCCTCGCCAAGATTTGCCCATTCGGCCTTTACCTCAACTTTCTCAACCGCCGCGCCTTTATCAACAGCGGCATAGTTCATATTAACAATACTTTCGCCTTTGTTACCATATGACTTCAGAATAGCTTTTTTCATCTGTTCAACTGCAAGCTCATATGGAATTACCTCTGCAAGCTTAAAGAACGCAGACTGCATAATAGTATTCGTACGGTTACCAAGACCTATCTCTGCAGCTATCTTAGTAGCATTTATCTGATAGAAGTTTATGTTATGCTCTGCCATATAGCGTTTCATAGCATTTGGCAAGTGTTCGGCAACTTCATCTGCACTCCAGATTGAGTTCAAAAGGAAAGTTCCGCCATCTTTTAGCCCTTTAAGCAAGTCATACTTGCCGAGGTATGATGGTACGTGGCACGCCACAAAGTCTGGAGTTCCCACAAGATAGGTTGAGCGTATCGGCGCATCTCCAAAGCGAAGGTGCGATGAGGTGTATCCTCCCGATTTCTTCGAATCGTATGAAAAATATGCCTGACAATATTTATCTGTGTTATCACCAATAATTTTAATCGAGTTTTTATTCGCACCAACCGTGCCATCTGCCCCAAGACCTATGAAACGAGCCTCGAACGTCCCTTTAGCACCTGCCGCAAACTCTGCACCAACTGGCAGCGACTTAAAGGTTACGTCATCAACAATACCTACCGTAAAGCCATCCTTTGGTTCTGGCATTGCAAGGTTAGCGTACACAGCCTCGATTTGAGCAGGTGTAGTATCTTTTGACGACAGTCCATAAGTTCCTCCAATGATAATTGGACGCTCCTTTTCGTTATAAAACAGCTCTTTGATGTCAAGAAATAGTGGTTCACCATTTGCTCCCGGCTCCTTGGTACGATCCATCACACAGATACGCTGAACGCTCTTAGGAAGTACATCGAAGAAGTACTTTGCCGAAAAGGGGCGATATAGGTGCACCGTTAGCAAACCAACCTTCTCTCCCTTTGCAACCTTCATATCTATCACCTCTTTGATAGTTTCAGTAACCGATCCCATTGCAATTACAATATTCTGAGCATCGGCTGCACCGTAGTACGTAAATGGTTTGTACTCACGCCCTGTAATCTGGCTAATCTTTTCCATATACTCTGCTACGATAGCTGGCACTGCGTCATAGAACTTGTTGGCTGCCTCACGACTTTGGAAGTATATGTCTGGGTTTTGCGCCGTACCGCGAGTTTGCGGATGTTCAGAACTTAGGGCACGCGCGCGGAACTCTGCAAGTGCCTTTTCGTCAACAAGTGCACGAAGCTCGTCGGTATCAAACTCCTCGATCTTTTGAATTTCGTGCGACGTGCGGAATCCATCAAAGAAGTTAACAAATGGCACTCTGCCTTTAATTGCCGAGAGGTGCGACACCGCCGAGAGGTCCATAACCTCTTGTACTGAACCTGCTGCAAGCATTGCGAAGCCAGTAGCACGAGTACTCATAACGTCTTGGTGGTCTCCGAAAATAGACAACGCCTGTGCTGCAAGTGCGCGCGCCGACACGTGAAAAACAGCTGGAAGCAGTTCTCCTGCAATCTTATACATATTAGGAATCATAAGCAACAATCCCTGCGATGCGGTATATGTGGTGGTTAGTGCACCGGCCTGAAGCGAACCGTGTACAGCACCTGCTGCACCTGCCTCGCTCTGCATCTCAACGACCTTTACGGTCTCTCCAAAAATATTCTTCTTGCCCTTTGCCGCCCACTCATCTACGTACTCCGCCATAGTCGAACTCGGGGTAATGGGATAAATTGCCGACACCTCGCTGAACATATACGCAATATGCGCCGCAGCATAGTTTCCGTCACAGGTGATAAATTTCTTTGCCATTGTCTTTTGTTTATGAATTGAATTATATAATTTTTTTCGCCTACTTTCAGCTATATTCTATTTTTAAGCCACAAAGGTATAAAAATTTCGTAAAAACGAAGCACATTTACTATTTTTTGTACACCTGTTCAGAGCCTCTGAAAAAACACAAACTCTAAAATCCTATAACTACCCTTAACTGGGTAATTATTCACTTCAAAATATTACCGCCCCGCCCCACTACAATACCAACCGACTCCTCAGCTCTTCCCTGTCCTTAATGGTTGTTAACTCCCCATTTTGCACAACTGAAATCCGACCTGTCTCCTCCGAAACCACCACAATAAGAGCATCGCTATTCTCCGAAAGTCCAAGTGCCGCCCTATGTCTTAGACCATAACGAGCTGGTATGTTTGGGTTATCCGAGGTTGGAAGTATACATCGTGCCGCAATAATCCTGCCACTATTGATAATCATCGCACCGTCGTGCAGTGGCGAATTCTTAAAAAACACACTCTCTATCAACCTCCGAGAAATCGAGGCATCAAGCCTATCGCCCGAACTCGCATAAACACTAATGTTTGTGCTCTTCTCTATGACAATAAGCGCTCCGGTCTTACTCTTTGACATTGACACACACGCCTCATATATCTCATCATTGCCTGTACGGCCTTTTGCAAAATCTCGCCGACGAAAGATTCGCTTCCACAGACCGTCACGAGAACGCCTACCAATCATCAACAGATATCTGCGTATCTCCTGCTGAAAAACCACAACCAACGCCAGTGCACCTACACCTATCACCTGACCCAACAAATTAGAGAGCAGCTCCATACCAAGCATACGAACCACAATCCACGCCGCGTAGATAATAAAAATACCTACAAATATTGCCATTGCACCAGTCCCGCGAACTACTCTATATATCTGAAAAAATAGTACGGCTACTACAACAATATCTAAAATATCGACAAACGAAAAATATACAAAATCAAATATCATTTCCTTACTTAAATTTAAGAGACTTAGTTATTGCCATCCTCCCCACAATTCTGATGGGTATGACAAGAGACAGAGCAATTACTCCAAACATTAGCATAACGTAAAATCCTATTCTCGCCCACTCGAAGTGTATGGGAACACTACTGACAAAGTAGGATGCTTCGTCGAGCGTGATTAAAGAAAAGTTGCTTTGCAAAAGCCCAAACCCTATGCTGATAATAAGACCCAATAAAACTCCAATAAGGCTATACTTGCCTATGCCTATAACAAAGACCTTGGCTATGCCCATTCTACTCATACCAAGTGCTCTGAGTATTGCAACGCATCGAGTATTGTCGAGCATAATGATAAGAGTTGAGCTCATAACATTCACCAGTGCTACGCTAAGCATAATGATGAGCACAAGTGAGAGATTGTTGTCGATCATATCGAGCCATCCGAATATTTGCGTCGCACGACTCTCAACACCATCAACACGCATCGCATCACCCTGAGCATACTGCACAATCTCGTCCATATCAACGGCCTGGGGTACGGCATAGTAGGAAAACTCTGTACTTTGTGCAATCCGACGAGCTTCGTCAAGCGAAACTCTTGCAATGGCGACCTCAATATCTGTCAATCCCGTAGAGTATAGATCGCCAACTCTCATCGGGTAACTCATTGGCACGTTATCGGCAAGGCTTATAACACTTATCTTATCACCTGCTTTGACTTTTAGTTGCTTAGCGGCGCTGGTAGAGAGTAATATCTCTTTGGTCTGCACCTCGTAATCCTCTCGGGCAACAAGAAGCGTGGGTAAGAACAGAGTGCCTGATTGAAGTACTCCTTCGGTTTGAACAACGCCAACAAGGCGCTGTGGGGCAATCATCTTGTTGAATCCTCGGATCTGCACTGAATCAAGGTTCGTCGTATTGCCGCTAAGCACAAAAAGGCTTTGTTGTGTGACGTGAGCAAAATCAAGAAGATCAACAGCTTTATCCTTTATAACATCTCGAAAACCGCTCGACACGATATTAGATATCACAACCACCGCAACGCTCAAAGTGGTAGCTATTACAGCGATTACCTTTGCCGTGGAGCTACGCTTAGTGCGAGATCCCAGTATGTTTCTATAGTGCAACATACCACAAAGTTACAAAAAAAGGTGAATCTTTTTGGTTATATTAATTTTTATTTATAAATTTGCACCACTTAAAAATGGTGGATGTAGCTCATTCGGTTAGAGCGCTTGATTGTGGTTCAAGAGGTAGCCGGTTCGATCCCGGTCTTCCACCCTTACCTTCCCCACACATACCACACCTCGCATAACTCAAAACGTGCCTGATATCATCTAAAATGTGTAATATAGATGACTTACAGGTCTTTTTTTTTGAATTTTATTTGGTTTTTTCACTTTTTTGCATAACTTTGCTTCACAAATAAAGAAATAAGACAGCATTATTAACCTAACTAAAATTAAAAACAAAATGAACAAATCTCAACTCGTTGATGCTATTGCAGCTGAAGCAAAAATCACTAAAGTAGACGCTAAGAAAGCACTTGAGGCTTTTGTAAAAGTAACTGGCCAAACTCTAAAAGCAGGTGAAAGAATTGCACTTGTAGGTTTTGGTTCATTCTCAGTTTCAGCTAAGCCAGCTCGTACTGGCCGCAACCCTCGCACAGGTGCTACTATCAACATAGCAGCCAAAAAAGTAGTTAAATTCAAAGCTGGTGCAGAGCTTAGCAATGACGTTAAGTAATTAACGAACTTGTTATTTTGACATTAAAACCACAAACAGCAGGGGGGCAATAATTTATTGCCCCCCTGCTTGTGTATAATACTTACATTTTTTACTTTTCAATGGCACGGTGTGCGTGTGTAGAGGAAGGGGGATGGCAATTCGAAATAGTCGTGCTCACCTCACATTTTCTTAGCTTCAACTATATGCAACTATTGCAATATCTATGAGATATAATAAATTGTGATTTGATATACGGCAAGCTCTTCAACAACAACCTTCTACACACCTGAATTATAATTAACTTACGGTATCTATTATACCAAATTACACTCAACACTGATGTAGTCAATCTCAGAGTTCATTGCTTTGAGAGCGATGAGAAGAAGATCGGTTCCCCTTTGAAAATGATGCCAACCAACGAGGTATAATAAGTGCACCAATGATTAGGTACGGGTAGAACGTAACTGCACGCCATAGAAGAGCAATTAGAGCAGTCATACCTGCACCCTCCTGAGTGGTTACAATATCTCCCAGAAAGTTACTAAAGATATACTCCGCAAATCCGGCACCACCCGGTGTTGGCGATATAATCATCGGTACCCACATAACCAACTGGCGAGCAAATACTAAGAGTTGATCTGAGACTACAATAAATGCCATAAATATAGCATTGGCTACTAAAAATCGTGAGCACCACGAAAGTGATGTTGCAAGAAACGCCTTTATCCAAAACGCAGGTCTATAGTTTTTAATCTCCTTTGAGCTAAGCACAATATCATTTGCTGTCTTCTTTACTGACTCTTGCCATCTTCTGAGCGGTCGCCACGAAAATATCTTTATGAGCACTCCTCCAAGCCCTTTTGCATTGAAAAACAAGCCATAGCTCAACAACACAGCAAGTATAAGTTTCACAAAGTATCCTGCAATGACAAGAGGTACGATGGCTCCGGCACCTGGAAACGAAAAGAGCGTATCCCATCCAACGATTACAACAGCGAGCGGAAAACAGAGCGCAAAGAAAAACTCATCAAAAAATGCTGTAAGCATAACCATTGCAGCCGATTTGCCAACACTGAGCCCCTCTTTATGAACATACACCACAGCAACAGCAGTACCTCCAACCGTTGAGGGCGTGATTGCCGAGGTAAACTCCCACAGCATAATAACTCTAAAGGCTTGTTTCCACGAGAGTTGCCCACTGGAGAATAGTCTAATTCGGATCATATACCCAAGATCACGCCCTACCATAAATACAAATGCCAGAAGTATATAACACACCATCTTAAGCGATAGGTCAATACCACTGAGCATCTCGGCATCAATCTCACTGGCTATAAGCCAAGCTGCCGCTCCCAACCCCAGAATAACTGGGATTGCGATCTTCCACCAACTAACTCGCATTATTCAAAGGTTAAGTCTTACTTGTCAGATTTCACCTCCTCGAACGGCACTTCCTCGATTTGGGTATTACTCTCCTTTTTGGGGACTTTAATCGAAAGTGCCACCACAATTTGAGAAAAGCCAAAGGCTGCAATCCAAACTCCGGTAAACATTACAATCCACTGACTTGTCTCAATAGGAAATAGCATCGAGACAACTCCAGCAAGCGCAAAGAGCACCGAGAAAATATAATATGGAGCACTCACTTTAGCTCCAGCCCTCGAAAAGTTGATAAGTGTTGCCACTTGCCATATTGAGAGCAGTATTACAAATGCACCAAGGATAAACATAAAGAATGCTTGGAGTGCGTGAGGATTTACAAGCAGCACAATTCCAAATATGACCGCAATGATAGCTCCAAATGCTTTGACACCAAACTGCTCGTGTGTTTTACTCCTGTTCACAAAAAACGATATTGTCTCCACCACACCCATTATGAGCAGGGCGATACCTATTAATCTAATCGAGATTGGTATTACCACATCAGAGTTAACAACGATGACAATTCCCAGCACAAGTGCAACTAAACCTGTAAGCAGTAGTTTTTTCGGGGTAAGCTTTGTTTCCATTTTCATTAGTATTTAATTATAATAACACACAAAGTTACAAAAAACAAACCAATTATTCATAATAAATCTAACGAAAAGTAGTATCTTTGTGTGTTATGACACAGCGGACAGATAATCACGTAACTCTCTCGATGCTTGCAGCGTCGATTGGTGGAGCATTGCGCGATAAGTTTAGCGCAGGGGTGTGGGTCGTGGCAGAGGTCTCTGAGTGCAAGGTCAACTCCTCGGGGCACTGCTACTTATCTTTGGTAGAGAGAGAAGCCAATGGGCAGGCTCCAATAGCTGACATAAGGGCTACCATATGGAAAAGTACGTATCATACCATTGCTGCTCGATTTAGAAGTGCAACGGGAAACAACATTGGCGTGGGTATGAAACTACTACTTCACTGCTCGGTTTCCTTCCATTCGGTATATGGATTGTCGCTCACCATAAACGACATTGATGCAAGTTATACGCTTGGTGAGAGCGAGCTTCAGCGACAAAGAACTATTGCACGCCTTGAGTCAGAAGGTGCAATGGGTTTGCAAAGGGAGCAGAACAGTGTGCCACTTGTAGCGCAACGATTAGCCGTTATTAGCTCTGCAACGGCAGCTGGCTATGAAGACTTCTGCAAACAAATTGAGGACTCTGCGTATCGAATAGAGCTAACTCTATTTGAGGCTATGATGCAGGGCGAACAAACCACAAGTAGCATCATATCTGCTCTGGACAAGATATTGAGCTCCTCAAAGGAGAGTTTCGATGTCGTTGTGATTATTCGTGGCGGTGGGTCTGCAAGCGATCTTAGGTGGTTTGACAGCTATGACCTCTGCTACTATATCTCGCAATACCCACTGCCGGTGGTTACAGGAATCGGACACGAAAAAGATGTAAGTATTGCCGACCTGGTTGCCTTTCACTCGTTTAAGACCCCAACGGCAGTGGCAGCAGCATTTATTGGCAGAATCGCTCGTTTCGAGGATATAATAAACCGATATGGCCAGGAAGTTGAACAGCTTGCCGGCAAACTTCTCAGCGAGGAATCTCGTAGGATTGACGATGCCACATCCGCGCTACAACTTCACGCCTCTTCATTAATTCAGCAAAACAACTTGAGAGTCGAACGTCTCAAGAGAGACATACCATCTATTGCGATGAGTATTATACATACCCAAAGCAGTCGCACGGTTGAGCTTCGCACAGCTATTGTTGAGCAATGCCGCTATGTGTTGCAAAGTTCCGAAAATAGAGTTCGTAATATAAGCCACGTACTGCAAAACACCACTGTGCAAGTAATAAACAAAGAGAGGCTTCGGCTCGAAAGATTATCGAGCATTGTGCCGCCAACAGCGCAGAGCGTAATAGATAGAAGGCGAAACACTACTCAGATAAATCTCGACAAGGTTTTGCAATGTGCTATGCAAACAATAGAAGGCGCATCTGCAAAGTTGGAGCACTTGTCAGAGAAGTTCACGCAGAGTGTTTCACATAGAATTGCTGGGGAAAACGCACGATTGCTTCTTCTCGAAGAGCAGATAAAATCACACGATTCGAGCAGAATTCTGTTGATGGGATACTCACTTGCGAGGGATCAAAACAATAGAGTTATCAGGGATTTCGCACAACTTAGCGTCGGGGATAAAATACAGATTGAGATGAGTAGTGGCACTGTACACTCAACGGTTGATAGTATTAATAACAAATCATAAGAAAACACAATGGAGACAAACAAAGAACTCTCATACCAGGAGGCCATTAGCGAGGTGGAGCAAATCGTGCAAAGGATGCAACAAAACAGTGTTGACATTGATCAGCTTGCAGCTATGGTCGAACGAGCAACAAGCCTAATTGCAAAGTGCAACGAGAAGCTAAAGAAAGCTCAGAACGAAGTTGAACGCGCTGTTGAGGCCAATCAAAACATATAAACAAAGATGTCCATACAATCTGCAACAAAAGTGGTAACAACACTTAGACTCAGCGAGATGAAGGCTCGTGGGGAAAAAATATCAATGCTTACGGCCTACGACTATACTATGGCAGGTATTGTTGACCGTGCTGGAATAGATGTGATACTGGTTGGTGATTCTGCCGCCAATGTAATTGCTGGTCATAAGACCACGGTGCCATTCACTATGGATAATATGATATACCACGGACAGATAGTTACTCGAGCTGTGGAGCGTGCACTGGTTGTCGTAGACCTGCCGTTTGGTTCCTACCACGGAAACTCAAAGGAGGCATTGAGTTCGGCTATTCGCATTATGAAGGAGACTGAGGCTGATGCTGTGAAGTTGGAGGGAGGTTCGGAGGTGATAGAGTCGGTAGAGAGAATTCTAACGGCTGGGATTCCGGTTATGGGTCACCTTGGGCTGACTCCTCAATCTATAAACAAGTTTGGAACTTATGCTGTAAGGGCAAAAGATGAGGCCGAGGCTGAAAAACTACTTCAAGACGCTCTGCTTCTTGAAAGGGCTGGGTGTTTTGCCATTGTTGTGGAGAAGATACCCGCTACTCTTGGGAGGCGAGTGGCAGGTGAGCTAAAGATACCAGTTATTGGTATTGGAGGTGGTGGCGGTGTTGATGGGCAAGTACTTGTAACCTATGATATGCTTGGGCTCACCGAAGAGTTCTCACCACGATTCTTACGAAGGTACGCATCATTTGCCTCTGAGATGACAGATGCTATAAGGCGGTATAACACTGATGTTAAAAGCGGTGATTTCCCAAACAGTAGCGAGGAGTATTAGACAGTTCTGACACCTTGTCATCACTATGGATTAGTTTGCTCTATTTTAGAGCAAACGACGTAAAGGACAAAAGCAATGGTGAAATAGGCATAATTAGTTGATTTTCACATATTTGCGTCATTTATTGAATTATGGCAAAAAATCTGCCTTTGCTGTGGCGCAAAAACAGTCATAAAATACGGCACTAGGCAAGGCAAACAATGCTATTCTTGTAAGTCCTGCGACAAACAATTCATTAGAGGGGCAGAGTTCTCTGACGTTAAAACAAAATTACTCAACCACAACGGATTGCGTAGAAAGCGTAAAGTGGTATTTATCGATGAGTACTTTAGAAAGAAATTTGAATAACTGAAAAATAATCAAATTCTCACCATTACTTTTGTCCTTTACGCATATTATGTGAAGTTTTGTGCTGACTTAATTTGACACCTAATGCAACCTCTTAATCTACATTTGACTATTACGCCAAGATAAACCATTTTTCTGCACAAAAAAAAGGGACTATCAAAATAGTCCCCTGAAATAATCGTAGCGAGAGCCGGGCATGATCCGGCGACCTCATGATTATGAATCATGCGCTCTAACCAGCTGAGCTACCTCGCCTTATGGGTGAAGTAACGCAACTATTTATTGCGCATCTCGTCAGATACGGTCAACTTCTTGCGACCTTTAGCGCGACGTGCGTTGAGCACTCTGCGACCATTAGCGGTTGACATACGTTCACGAAACCCGTGCTTGTTTACTCGTTTACGACGTGATGGTTGAAATGTACGTTTCATTGTTAACTATGTATTTCTGTTATATTATTCTTGTCTAAAATGAGGTGCAAAGATAATTAAAAAATTTGCACAAGCAAAAAATAATCTCTTTTTTTTTATAAAATTTAACGCCGAACAACCACCACACTCTTTGTCTCAAAGAACTCTCCACTATAAATTTTACTTATCCGATGCTCCTCCACCAAGTACCTTCCCTTACCTTGAGATAACTCTTCCTCTAAATCTCCACCTTTAAGCAGTAACATCCCACGACTCCACCTACCTGCACTCCACCTCAAAAGATCAGATAGCGGCGCTACTGCCCTACTTACAACCCAATCCCAATCGCCTTCAACTACCTCAACTCTACCATTAATGGCATCAACATTTGTGATGCCCAACTCCTGACAAACCTCACGCACGACTTTAATTTTTTTGCCAATCGAATCGACCGCCGTAAAACAAACCTCGGGATACAAAACCGCAAGTGGCACCACCGGAAAACCACCCCCACATCCCAAATCCATAACCCTCTGCCCATCACCAATCAAATCCATCTTGGCTATCGCAAGACTATGCAGTACGTGCCGCTCATAGAAGTTATCCATATCCTTTCGAGAGATAACATTAATCTGTGCGTTCCACCTCGCATAGAGCTCTGCCATAGCAGTAAATGCCGTGCGCTGTGAATCGGTGAGCGTAAAGTATTGTTCTATTATATCCACCTTGCTACAAAAGCTCTCCCCAATCTATGCCTTTGCCTCACACTCGACACCACGGTCGACCTTTTTGATAAGCCCGCAGAGCACCGCACCCGGCCCAAGCTCTGTAAACGAAGTAGCACCACCTTCAAGCATATTCTCGACAGTCTGCGTCCACTTCACTGCACCGGTGAGTTGAGCCACAAGATTCTCCTTGATTTTCGCAGGATCGGTATATGGCCTAGCATCAATGTTTTGATAGATCGGGCATCTCGGAGTTGATATCTGCGCCTTTTCGATAGCTGCGGCAAGCTCCACACGTGCTGGCTCCATCAGTGGTGAGTGGAATGCACCTCCCACAGGTAGTTTAAGTGCGCGCTTAGCCCCCTTGGCAAGTAACATCTCGCAGGCCTTGTCTACTCCCTCAATCGAACCAGATATAACAATCTGACCCGGGCAGTTGTAGTTGGCAGGCACAACCACCTCACTAATCTCACCGCACACTTCCTCAACCACTTCATTGCTCAAACCTAATATGGCCGCCATTGTGGATGGTTGCATCTCGCACGCCTTTTGCATTGCCATAGCACGCGCCGACACCAATCGCAATCCATCCTCGAAGCTCATCGCGCCCGATGCCACAAGTGCCGAAAACTCTCCAAGCGAGTGCCCCGCAACCATATCGGGAGTAAAACCATCACCCAACGATGCTGCAAGAATTACCGAGTGAAGAAATATTGCCGGCTGAGTTACCTTTGTCTGACGTAGCTCCTCGTCAGTGCCAGAAAACATAATATCTGTAATTCTAAATCCTAAAATATCGTTACCCTTCTCAAACATCTCCTTTGCTAACGGATTGCTATCATATAGATCCTTACCCATACCTACGAATTGCGCCCCTTGACCGGGGAAAACATATACTTTACTCATTGTTCGATTTTTGTAGTTAATTATTTGATTATAACTTTTTGGCAAAGATATACATTTTATCTAAAAAAAAGCTACTTTTGTGCTTTGATTGCACTTTTAATTAAAACCTCTCAACACCATTGAAACCACGATACAACCTCCCATACATTCTTACAACTCTTTGCCTGGCACTGTGCCTCACATCGAATCACGCAAATGCTGGGCAGCCACCATACACGGCAAGTCAAAACGTACAAACCCCTCGCACATATATCATCTCGCACAAAACTCTAAATGGCGCACTTCATAGTGCCTCCACAAGCTCTGAGCACTTTGCTACTCTTTGCGGCACGTGGCGAGTGAAATACTTTGATAGCGTCGAAAAGGTGCCGACCAACGATCTAACCACCGACACCGATATCGAAAACTGGGGAGATAGCATACGTTTACCCAAGTCGTGGCAACTTGAGGGCAAAGACGTTGCTCTATATAGCTCGACAGCATATCCATTTGCTAAGCAAAAACCAAAATCAAACGAGTACACTATTCCAACTGCTACAACTGTTGCCCTCTACCAACGTGACATTACTATTCCATTTGAGTACACTCACCAAATGGTATATCTGACCATCGGAGGGGCATCATCTAAAGCTACGCTCTATGTCAATGGAAAGGAGGTTGGCTATGCTACGGACTCTAAAGTTGCAGCAGAGTACGACATCTCACCTTATGTTGTTCGTGGGCGCAATCGAGTAGCTATCGTTGTGGAAAACTACAGTGGTGGAAGCTGGCTGGAGGATCAAAGCGGATGGAGACTCAGTGGCATAAACAGAGATATTTATCTCTACGTACAACCAAAGATTAGAGTGCGTGATGTCATCAACACCACAACTCTCAACACTTCATACTCCACAGGGTTGCTCAAGAGCGCACTGCTACTCAAAACAGAACTGCTCAACGACCATACAGTAACCATCCACTACAGTTTGTATGACCCGCAAGGTAATTTACTTAGCAAACTAACTAAGGATGCTACCATTGATATGCGAAGGGAGGATACTATATTTTTTAACTCCAAGGTTGAAAAGGTAGAGAAGTGGAGTAGCGAATCCCCGAATCTATATACCGTTGTGTATGGCATTATGCGAGAGGGTCGCTACACGGAGTTTGCCCCAGTCAAGGTTGGCTTTGTGGAGGTTGCCACCAAAGGCACACAGCTCCTTATAAATGGAGTGCCTACAAAGATAAAAGGTGTAAACCTTGAGGAGTTTAGCCCTGCAACGGGGGGCACTCTAAGTAAACAGACAATGGAGAGCGAGATGGCAAAGATGCGACTTATGGGAATCAATGCTATTGCAACAGGAGGGTACCCTCTACCGCCAGCCTTCTACCATCTTGCAGATTCTATCGGCTTTTACGTCGTATCTACCGCAAATATCAACACCGCAGGGCTTGAAAACTCACGCCAAAAAGGGCTATCGCTCTCCAATGACCCCGCGTGGGAAGAGATCTTCTTGGAAAGAATCACCGCAAACTATGAAATTACAAAAAATCACCCTTCGGTTATTGCCCTCGGACTTGGAAGTGATGCCGGAAATGGATACAATATGTATGAGGGGTATATGGCAATAAAGAACTTGAAGAGTAATGCACTCGTACTATATAGTGGAGCTCGTAGCGAATGGAACACAGATATTATCTGCCCTCACTACCCTACCCTTGCACAGATCAAGAAAATTGCCTCAACTCAAACCACACAACCGATCATACCGCTGAAAGTTGAGTTTGACCAAGCCTACTGGCAGAGTGCATCGTGTGGCGGAGCCTTTATCGATCGGTGGATTAGCCCATCGCTTGATGCCGAAGCGAAGTATAGTGAGCTAAGCGACGAGTACAAATTAAAGGAGCTTCAGAGCGGTCGCATAGATATATACTCCGCGCAGAACGATATTTCGAAGATCTCGAAGACCTTTAGCACTGTATCGATCAAGGTGATTGATGCTAAGGAGGGCATCGTTGCCATTACCAATAACCTAACGCACGCCAATTTGAACTACTTTGAGATTTCATACAGAGTTATCACTAAGAGTCGCCAGCCGAAGTGGAAGAGTATCACCGTGGATTGTCCACCAGGGGAGACCGTAGAGACCACTCTATCGAGCTTCGGTAATGGCAAAGAGGTGGAGATACAAATTGGAAACATACACAAGGAGGTAGTACGATGAGAGTAGCTTTTCTTGCCATTGTGCTCCTGTTGGGAGGAGTGGTGCTAATGCCTATTGGTATTATTATATACCTGATCAGTTGGATTTTTGACCCCAAGTTTGTTGTTATGGGGTACTACTCTAAGGTTTGGGCTTGGTGGATAATATATGGCAATGCTGGATGCTCGCTCAAGATCGAGGGTAAGGAGCATATCAAGCGAGGTAAAGCATATGTGGTGGTAGCCAATCACAACTCAATGAACGATATTGTTATGGGGCAGCTTCTCCCACTCAATTTTCGTTGGGTAAGCAAACGCGAGGTTTTCCTTATGCCGATATTCGGTTGGGTGCTATTCTTGCAACGCTCGCTGACCATACGCAGAGGCAATGCTGCAAGTGCCAAGAAGATGATAGCCGACGGAGTTAAATTACTTAAAAGTGGGGTTTCCATAGCAGTATTTCCTGAGGGAACGCGCAGTAGAGATGGCAAGGTAGGGGAATTTAAGCCCGGTGCCTTTCTAATGGCAAGTAGTGCTGATGTCGAGGTGCTACCCGTGATGCTATACAACTCAAAGAAGGCACTAAACCCAAAACTGCGCAGAGTGAAACTGCGAGTAGAGGTGCTACCGCCACGTAAAATAGAGGGTAAGATCTCAAACTTTGCAAAGGAACTAAACGAACTATATAGAGCAGAATTAGATGGAGCAGAACGTAGCAAGTAATAATTATAACGAGGATAATATCCGTACGCTGGAGTGGAACAAGCACATACGCTTGCGCCCTGGTATGTACATTGGTAAGTTGGGCGATGGAAGTCAAAGCGATGATGGAATATATGTACTAATCAAGGAGGTTGTGGATAACTCGATTGATGAGTTTGTGATGGGCTTTGGTAAACTGATTACCGTTGAGGTCAATGAGGAGACCTGTGAGGTTACCATTAGTGATAGTGGGCGTGGTATCCCCCTGGGCAAACTAAAGGAAGCAAGCTCGGTGCTCAACACCGGGGCAAAGTACGATAGTAAAGCCTTTAAGAAATCGGTGGGGCTTAATGGTGTGGGTATCAAGGCTGTGAATGCTCTGAGTTCGTTGTTTGTGATAAGCGCGGTGCGCGATGGGCAGAGGCGAACAATTGAGTATAGTCAAGGAGAGGTTATAAGCGATGTGAGCGATGAGGTAAGCGGAATGAAGAACGGCACCTCGGTACGGTTTATAGCAGACACTGAGGTATTTGGTAGCTATGGCTATAAGATGGAGTTTGTGGAGACTATGGTGCGCAACTATACCTATCTCAATACTGGACTTACCGTATCTCTCAATGGTGTTAAGTCATCGAGCAAGAATGGGTTGCTTGACCTGCTCAATGAAAACAGCGGTCAGCAAGATAACCTCTATCCGGCTATTCACCTTCGGGGAGATGACATTGAGGTTGCAATGACTCACGGTACTGCCTATGGAGAGTGCTACTACTCGTTTGTCAATGGTCAGCACACCACTCAGGGAGGAACACACCAAGCAGCATTTAGAGAAGCCGTGGTAAAGGTCATACGAGACTTCTACAAAAAGGAGTTTGATGCAGCAGATATACGTAGCTCGATTATAGCGGCTGTGTCGATAAAGGTTGAGGAGCCGGTTTTTGAGTCGCAGACCAAGACCAAGCTGGGGTCAAAGGATATGGCCCCCGATGGTGGTGTGTCTGTTCGCAGCTTTGTGCTCGATTTTCTAAAAGAGAAGCTCGATAACTACCTTCACAAGCACCCCTCAACTGCCGAAGTCCTACAAAAGAAGATAGTAGAGGCTGAGAAGGAACGCAAGGCAATATCTGGTATTCAGAAAAAGGCACGAGAGTTTGCCAAAAAGGCATCACTGCATAATAAGAAACTCCGTGATTGTAGATTGCACCTTGGGGATAAAAATCCACTGGGTGAGGAGTCAATGATATTCATCACCGAGGGAGACTCGGCAAGTGGTTCGATAACGAAGTCTCGTGATGTGAATACTCAAGCCGTCTTTTCGCTAAAGGGTAAACCTCTTAATACGTATGGGCTTACTAAAAAGATTATATACGAGAACGAAGAGTTCAACTTGCTCCAAGCAGCGTTGAACATAGAGGAGGGCATCGACAGTTTGCGCTACAAGAAGATAATCATTGCCACCGATGCCGATGTGGATGGAATGCATATTAGGCTACTGCTTTTGACGTTTTTTCTTCAGTTTTTTCCCGAGGTGGTTCGCGCCGGGCACGTATTCATACTCCAGACTCCTCTGTTTAGAGTTCGCAATAAGAAGGAGACGCAGTACTGTTACAGTGAGGCGGAGAGAGACAAAATGGTGAAGAAACTTGGCGCAAGTAGTGAGATTACAAGGTTTAAGGGGCTGGGAGAGATCTCTCCCGATGAATTTAGAGGTTTTATTGGTCAAGACATTCGCCTCGATAAGGTGCGAATGAAGGGTAGCGACTCTCTGCACGATATGCTGGAGTTCTATATGGGCAAGAATACTGCCTTTCGCCAAGATTTCATTGTTGATAACTTACGCATTATTGAATAGCTATGACAGAGGATATGAACAATAATATAGTACCAGAAATAGAAGAAGAGTCAGTGGTAGAGACACGAGTTGTGGCATCACCGCTGGAGCAAAAGTACTCCAAGTTGCTTGATCAGGAGCAGAACGCCGATAGAGGTAAACTAACGGGTATGTACCGTGATTGGTTTTTGGACTACGCCTCGTATGTAATACTTGAGCGTGCTGTGCCCCACCTCGGAGATGGACTAAAACCCGTACAGCGACGTATTCTCCACGCTCTAAAGAAGATGGACGATGGCAGGTACAACAAAGTTGCAAATGTCATTGGCTACACTATGCAGTTTCACCCGCACGGCGATGCCTCGATAGGTGATGCACTGGTAGGCCTTGGGCAGAAGGATCTTTTGATCGACTGCCAGGGAAACTGGGGCAACTACCTCACAGGCGACAGAGCAGCAGCTCCACGATACATCGAAGCACGACTCAGTAAGTTTGCCCTCGATGTTGTCTTCAACCCAAAGACCACCGAGTGGACACCTTCCTATGATGGTCGCAATAACGAACCTGTTACTCTCCCCGTTAAATTTCCACTTTTACTCTCTCAAGGAGTTGAAGGTATTGCCGTTGGGCTTGCCTCGAAGATTCTTCCGCACAACTTTGTGGAGTTGATCCAGGCATCTATTAACCACCTCAAGGATGAGCCATTTGAGCTCTATCCGGACTTCCCCACAGGAGGCTCTATTGATGTTGGCAGATACAGCGATGGGCTTCGTGGCGGAGCGGTCAAAGTGCGCGCTAAGATTACCAAGATAGACAAGAAAACGCTTGTTATCACCGAAATACCATTTGGAAAGACCACCAGCTCGCTCATAGATAGCATAATCAAGGCTAATGAAAAGAATAAGATTAAGATCAAGAAGGTGGACGATAATACAGCCGCCGGGGTTGAAATCGTAATTCACCTTGCAGCAGATGTCTCGCCCGATAAGACAATAGATGCGCTATATGCATTTACCGACTGTGAGCTATCAATCTCCCCTAATGCGTGTGTGATATATGAGAATAGGCCGCACTTTATCGGTGTGAGCGAAATGCTCAAAAACTCTGCTCAAAACACCAAAGATCTGCTCGGAAGGGAACTTGAAATACGACTCTCTGAGCTATCGGAAGATTGGCATATGAGCTCACTGGAGAAGATCTTCATCGAGAATAGAATATACCTCTCGATTGAAGAGTGCGAGACGTGGGAGAGTGTGATAGAGACCATAGATGGGGAGATAGAGCCATTTAAGAAGTTGCTTCGCAGGGAGGTAACCCGCGATGACATCGTAAAGCTCACCGAGATTAAGATCAAGCGTATATCTAAGTTCGACGCCTTTAAGTCCGACGAACATATCCGCTCGCTGGAGTCCGATATGGAGCAAACCGAACGAAACCTCGCATCGCTCACCTCCTATACCATTGCCTACTACAAGGACATACTCAAGAAGTATGGCGCAGGTAAAGAACGTAAGACCGAGATACGAAGTTTTGACAGTATCGAGGCAACAAAGGTTGCCGTTGCAAATGCTAAGCTCTATGTAGACAGAGCAGAGGGTTTCTACGGTATTGGTACTCAGATGAAGGGTGCTGAGTATGTGGGAGATTGCTCAGATATTGATGATGTTATACTCTTTAATAAGAAGGGAGAGTATGTGATTAGTAAGGTAGCCGAAAAGGGATTCTTCTCCAAAGGGATTATTCACTGTGCAGTCTTTAAGCGAGGTGATGACCGTACGATATATAATGTGATATATCGCGACGGAGATGGTGGGGCAATAATGATGAAGCGGTGCGCCATTTCGGGTATTACACGAGATAAGGTGTACAACATCACTAAAGGCACACCGGGAAGTCAGATCCTCTATCTCACGGCAAATCCCAATGGAGAGGCCGAGACCCTCAAGATCTACTTCAAGCCTCGTCCGCGCCTAAAGAAAACGATCGAGGAGTTCTCCTTCGATAGTTTAGCAATCAAGGGTAGAGCCTCTCAGGGCAATCTGCTTACTCGATATGCCATCCACAAGATTGTACTAAAAGAGCGTGGCGTATCGACACTCGCCGGGCAGAACATCTGGTGGGACAAGGACATACGACGATTAAATAGCGATGGCAGAGGTTCACTGTTGGGTGAGTTTAAGGGCGACGACAGAGTGATTGTTATGCTCAAGGATAATAGCTACTATACCTCGAATTTTGACACCTCGCAGCACTTCCCAGAGGGCATACGCTCAATCGAGAAGTGGGATGCCGAGAGAATCTACACCGTAGTATATTTCGACACCGCGCAGCAGCTACACTACATAAAACGCTTTTGTGCCGAGAACTCCGACAATCGCCCACTTGAGTTTTTGGAGAACGAAAGCCAGGAGTTTGTTGCCATTAGTGGAGACAAATTCCCTTGTGTGGAGCTTACCTTTGGTGGCAAGTACTCGCAGAAGCCTGCCGAGAGCATCGACGCAGATGATTTTATTGGAGTTAAGAGCCATAGAGCCAAGGGTAAGCGTCTCTCAAATTTGGAGCTAACGAAAATTGTTTTTGCAGAGCCGCTGATCAAAGAAGAGTTGTTTGTACCGAAGAGTGAGCAAGAGGCTGAAGATGGCAGCTCAAACGAGACTGAAGAGACCACTACCTCCGCATCTGTATTAAGCACAGATGTCGAAGAACAGGATGTGGTTCAAGGCGAACTATTTTAGATGTACTACCAAGGTGCGTATCTACTTACTAGGCTTTATGGGTAGCGGCAAGAGCACGGCGGCTCGACGACTCGCCGCTCGACTCGGTTTGCAAAGCATTGATCTCGATAGAGTTATCGAAGAGCGTAGTGGGTGCTCTATCTCAGACATCTTTAGATATGAGGGCGAGGAGGTATTTCGCAAAAGGGAGAGCGAATTGCTTAGAGAGATTTCCAACTCCAACGATAACTTTGTAATGGCAACTGGTGGTGGTGCATCCTGCCATAGCCAAAATATGGAGTATATGAACTCGATGGGAGTTACCGTCTACCTGCGCCACAGTGTTGAACAACTATGCTCTCGACTCACTGTATCAAAGACCAAACGCCCACTACTACTCAGTGTCGAACAGTGCGATCTTAATGGATTCATCGCCGAGAAACTTCAACAACGAGAGGAATTCTACCATCTGGCACAAATCACCGTTGACAATGCTGGCAGAGATGTCTCGGCACTGCTCAAGGAGATTAACCAAGTGCGTCAATAGCATCTACGAGCTGGCGTATGTCCTGTTCGGTGGTGTCAAAGCTACACACGAATCGCACTTCGCTCTCCGCCTCGTTCCAGACATAGAAGAAGTAACTCTTCAAAAGTTCACTATAAACTCTTGGAGGTATCTGCACAAAGACCTCATTTGCTTCGACTCGCTGCGTAAGGGTAAAGCGTTTCGAGAGCTCTTGACCAAGCATCTGTGCCATTGAGTTAGCGTTTTGAGCGAGCCTCAACCATAGATCATCTTTGAGATAGGCGGAGAATTGCGCCGCCACAAAGCGCATCTTAGAGTATAGCTGCATTGCCTGTTTGCGCTGATACTTCATCGCCCCTTTACTCAACTCACCATTTAATATGACCACTGCCTCTCCCATCATCATACCATTCTTTGTCCCCCCAAACGATAGGACATCAACCCCTTCAGTCATCTCCGCTATGCTTACCCCACTACCCACCACACCATTTGCAATTCTCGCCCCGTCGACGTGAAGGTACATAGAGTGGCTGTGCGCAAGGTCGCTAAGTGTCGCTATCTCCTCTCGGGTGTAGATAGTGCCAAGCTCGGTGGATTGAGTAATCGAAATAAACTTGGGCTGGCTGTGGTGTTCAAAGCCAAATCCGTGCAAGTGCGGTAAGATAGCCTCGGGTGTCAACTTCCCATTGACACTCGGCACCGATATGACCTTTGCCCCAAGCCACCGCTCGGGTGCCCCACACTCATCGACATTGATATGAGCTGTATCTGCACAAATCACCGAATTGTACGAATTCACACCACTTGCAAGCGACAGCACATTGGCAGCCGTGCCGTTAAAAACAAAGTAAACATCAATCTCATCCGCTCTTCCAAAGAGCTTGCAAATGTCTCGTTTGGCTAGCTGTGTGATAGGATCATCGCCATACGCCAAGGAGTGCCCAACATTCGCCTCTGCGATTGCTTCGAGAATAAGTGGGTGAATACCCGAGTGGTTGTCGCTACCAAAACTTTTCATCTGTTCCGAAAAAAAACATATTAAAATAGAGCTCAAAGGTATAAAAATTTAGAAAAAAATAGTATTTTTGCTCTTTATAAATTATGAAAACAAAATATCTAATCATACTGGGTGTAGCACTCCTACTGCTCGACCAAGCCTCCAAAGTGTGGGTGAAGCTCACTATGACCATTGGCGAGAATATCTCTGTTATCGGTTCTTGGTTCAATATTCACTTTGTTGAGAACTCGGGAGCCGCCTGGGGTATGGAACTCGGCGGAGACTATGGCAAGATCATTCTAAGCCTCTTTAGAGTTGCTGCGTGCGTGGCTATATTCCTATGGATTAGGAAGTTGCAAAGACGAGGTGCGCCAAAAGGACTCGTCATACCACTGGTGCTAATACTAATCGGCGCGCTGGGCAATGTCGTAGACTCTGCATTCTACGGGCTGATATTCTCGGAGTCTACCACCACAACGGTAGCCGAACTCGTCTCTTGGGGAGATGGATACCAAAGTGCACTGCTCCACGGCAAGGTAGTTGATATGTTCTACTTCCCGATAATACAAACCGAAAACTTCACCTTCTTCAATGCCATATTCAACCTCGCAGATAGCTATATCTCAGCGGCGGCAATCTACCTACTGATCTTTGGAAGGAAGTACTTTACAGACAAGAAATAATAACGTAACGACATCATAATGACTCAATTTCGCAAACAATCGATTATCTGTGGATGGATAGTATTTGCTATCGCATTTATCACCTATGCACTGTGCCTTGAGCCTACAGCCTCGCTGTGGGACACTGCCGAATTTATCGCCACATCCTACAAACTCGAAGTTGGACACCCTCCTGGAACCCCACTCTTCTTCCTCATCAACCGCATCGGAGCAATGTTTGCAGGTAGCCCAGAAAATGTTGGCTATGCAATCAATATGCTATCGGCAATAGAGAGTGGACTTACCATCGCCTTCCTCTTTTGGACTATTGCCAATCTTGCTCGTAAGATTATTGGCAAAGATGGCGCAAACCTTAACTCGCTTGAGGTGCAAACCACAATGGTTGCCGCCACTATCGGATCTCTGGCATATGCCTTTACAGATACCTTCTGGTTCTCGGCAGTCGAGGCCGAGGTCTATGCCCTCAGCTCCCTATTTACCGCCGTGGTGTTCTGGGCAATGCTACGCTGGGAGAGTGAAGCACTCAAACCTGGTGCAAATCGTTGGCTCGTCTTCATTGCTTATATGATGGGACTATCCATTGGCGCACACATCCTTAACCTTCTGGCAATTCCAGCACTGGTGTTCATCTACTACTTTAAGCACTACCCTGCTCGTCCGTACAAAAAACTGTGGAAACCTGCAGTCGTAGCAATAGGACTCACTGGTATTTTCTATATTCTTACTCCAACGGCAGTGAGCATCGGAGCGTGGGTCGATCGAATATTTGTTAATTCGTTTGGCGCACCAATAAACTCTGGACTCACTACATTTATCATCCTGGTTTTGGCAGCTCTGAGCTATGGTATCTACCGCACCTCAAAGCTAAAACGAGATGGGTGGAATACAATTCTTATGTCGACAGCTATGGTTGTCATTGGCTTTTCGACCTATGGCGTTGTACTTATCCGCTCGTCGGTAAACCCTCCAATGAACTCCAACCAACCTGACAATCCATACGCACTGTTGCAGTTCCTCAATCGCGAACAGTATGGCTCCCGCCCTCTCTTCTCTGGCGAGAGCTATAACTCAACACCTGTGGACTATGTCTACAATGAAAGCTACTATATTGACCAAGAGGGCAAATATGTACCCTATGAGTATGTAAGCGCAATGGAGTATGACCCAGCAACAACAACTATCTTCCCACGTATGTACTCAAAGAGCCATATTTCAGAGTACAAGAGTTGGGCAGATATACAAGGACGTAGGGTCAAAAACTCAAAGGGAGAGACCGTCACGATCCCAACCTTTGGCGAAAACCTAAAGTTCTTCTTCGGCTATCAGCTAAACCATATGTACTGGCGCTACTTTATGTGGAACTTTGTCGGTAGGCAAAACGATATGCAAAGCGAGGACATCACAACAGGAAACTGGCTTTCGGGTATCACCCCCATCGATGAGCTCTTCTATGGCCCGCAAAAAAACCTGCCTCCGCAACTCGAAAACAACAAAGGAAGAAATACATACTACTTCCTACCTCTTATATTTGGACTAATCGGCTTCTTCTTCTCGCTGAGAAAAGACGGCAAAGGATTCTTGATAATCTCACTACTCTTCTTTATGACAGGTATTGCCATTATCTTGTACCTCAATCAGACTCCGTCGCAACCCCGCGAAAGAGACTATGCCTATGCCGGCTCATTCTATGCCTTCTGTATCTGGATCGGACTGGGTGCAATGGGGCTTTTCTACTCGCTAAAGAAATGGCTCAAAAGTAGCGGTATACCTGCCAAAGCACTCCTTGCCATCAGCTTCGTGATTGGTGCATCAGTGCCAGTGGTGCTTGCCGTGCAGAACTGGGACGACCACGACCGAAGCGGTAGAACAATTGCTCGCGATATGGGATTTAACTACCTCTACTCGGCAGTACCTCAAAACGCTATATTTGTGAACTACGGCGACAATGACACCTTCCCAGTGTGGTATGCCCAGGAGGTAGAAAATATGCGCCACGATATTAAGGTTATGAACGCATCCTACATATCCGGAGACTGGTACATCAACCAAATGCGCATTAAGAGCAACGATGCCGAGGCTCTACCTATTACACTTCCTCGTAGCAAATACGTAGGTCAATCGGTGCCATACTTCCCAATAATGGAAACTGCCCATCCACACGGTAGAGACTGGACAGCACGCGAGGTTATGTCGGTGGTCAACTCCGATGATAGAAACACCAAGGCTTTTGCCGCAGATGGCGACTCGTATGACTTTGTGCCAGCACGCAGAATTGCACTGCCTGTGAACAAAGAAAATGTCATAAAGAGCGGTATTGTTAAGGCCGAAGATGCTCACCTTATCGAAGATACTGTATATCTGAACCTTAAGGGAGATAACGTCGGTATCGGTGATATGGTTCTGCTCGACATTATGGCAAATTCGGACTGGACACGCCCAATCTACTTTACCTCGGCAGCAGGTCCTATTGACCTCGGATTGGTAAGCTACCAAAACGACGGTACTGCATATAGCTACCTACAACACGACGGTGTAGCATACCGCTTCGTGCCTATCAAAACCCCTATTAATCGTCGCTACTCCACTGGTCGCATTGACCCAGAGGTGCTATATGACAACTTAATGAACAACTTTAGCTATGGCGGGCTCAAGGATGGTGCTTATGCCGATGAGTTCGTTAGAAATGTGTTTGCCTCAGCACAACTCAGAGGAACCTTTGCAAGACTTGCCGAGAATCTTATCTCCACGGGAGATACTCTCAGAGCTGTAAAGGTACTTGATCGTGCAATGGAGGAGATGCCAATCGAAGCCCTTGGTTATGATGAGATGTTGCTGAGCATTATGGGGCAGTATTGGGCTGCTGGGGAGATCGACAAAGGTGATGCTATTGCAGAGGCCTTTGGCGATGAGATGGTAGCCGAGATGAACTACTACCACACCTTTAGCGCAGAAGATCAAGAGTCGCTGAACTCAAAAATCCAGATGAGCTACGAATACCTATACCTCATATACCAATACTCCAAGTCGCTCGGACGAGAGCACATAAGCAAAAAGTATGCTCCATACTTTGAAGATATAGAGAGGTAAGTGAAGACTGCATACATACTACGATATGTAGGTGTAGTGCTGCTACTAAATGCGGCATTTATGCTATTGTGTGCAATTGTCGGATGCTTCTACGGAGTAGACACTGGTGTCTACCCACTGCTCATTAGCTTTGTGATAACGACTGCCATTGGAGCATTCCCGCTGATCTTTGCACCTCGAAAACTAAAGATAACGTCGAAAGAAGGCTATATCGTGGTGCTGACATCGTGGATAGCTTCGTGCTTGATGGGTATGCTGCCATATTTAATATGGGGGGGTGGGGAATTTTCTCTGGTTAATGCCTGGTTTGAGAGCACATCAGGGTTTACAACAACAGGCTCTACAATCCTTCAAAATGTGGAGGCACTACCCCACTCGCTGCTGCTGTGGCGAGCTACAACGCACTGGATAGGTGGTGTTGGCATTGTTCTGTTTTCGCTTGTTGTGCTACCCTCTATTGGCAAACAGCGAATGACACTAAGCTCGGTCGAAATATCAACACTTGCCAAAGATAACTTTAGGTATAATACTCGCAAGATTCTGAGCATTATCATTATAGTGTACGTTGGTCTCACCGCGGCAGAGACCATAGCACTGAACTTTGCAGGTATGGGCATATTCGATGCCATAACCCACTCCTTCTCAACTATGGCAACAGGTGGGTTCTCGACCAAGAACCTATCGATAATGGCATTCGATTCGCTTGCCATCGAAATTATTATTATGGTCTTTATGCTTCTTGCCGGTATTCACTTCGGACTGATATATAGCACCATACTTAGTAGAGGTAATACGATATGGAAAAACGATGTCGCAAGGTTTTACCTCCTGTCGATGATAATAGGTGGTGTTTTAGTATCACTGAATCTATTCATATCGGGCAATTACGAGGAGTTTAGCACGTCGCTTCGTTACGGTCTATTTCAGACCATTAGCTATGGTACAACCACTGGTTTTGCATCAACAAACAATGCTCTATGGCCTGCCTTCTCTGTGCTCCTGCTCACGGTGCTCAGTATTCAGTGTGCAATGGCAGGATCGACAACTGGGGGTGTTAAATCAGATAGAGTACTACTACTGATCAAGGCCATTAGAGCACGAATCGTCAAGATTCAACACCCAAATGCAATAATGAGCCTAAGACTCGGAGGTAAAACCCAAGATGAACAAACCGTGCAACTTGCAATAGTATTAATCGGGTTCTATCTGCTGGCAATTGTCATAAGCACGATGTTCCTGACGCTGTGGAATATTGATCTGTTGACTTCGTTTACAGCCACAGTTGCATCGATTGGCAACGTTGGCCCGGGTTTTGGAGATGTCTCAAACCTTGAGACAATGGATCAGTTTAATCCGGTGATAAAGATATGGCTTTCGATACTAATGCTATTTGGGCGTTTAGAACTATTTGGACTAATTCACCTCTTTATGATGAGGAGTTGGAGATAATTATTTTGGAGTTTTAATAATATTTTATTATTTTTAGGCGGGATTACAACCCGAAATCATTAACAATGAAAAGATATTTCGCATATATAATATTCACACTCTTCGTCCCTGCCCTTTTGCTTGCGCAAGAGCCTCACACACTTAGCCAGCTCAATATAGAACAACAACAAATATCACATAAACTGGACTCTATCAACACTCTATTGAGTCATACCCGAGAGCAGGTACCCAATGCAAGTGGCAGTAGTCGAGACAGTTTGGCTCAAGTGATAGTTTCGCTCGAAGGAGAGCTCTTTGGCCTAAAGGCACATCTAAGCAGAGTGGGAGGTGATATAGCCGCAATAGAGGAGCAAAATGCAATCAATGGACTTGAGATGTCGTCAGAGAATAGTAATAAATCTGGCTTGAAACTCTATGAAGTATCCCCATTCTCGGAGCATCTATCAAAAGTCGATGAGGAGGTACTTAGCCAAGCAAATGATTTAATACTCGAAACGGCAGCTACTAAGGAACAAGCTATTAAACTTTACAACTCTTTGGTTGCGCTCAAGACCACATACGATATCTCTACGAGTCAATCGGAGCTTGATCACATCATTGTAACTGCGGACTCAATAAAATCTGCTTTGTCACTGCTTGATGCCAATCAAGGTGAGAAGTGGTTGGAGAGCTACAATCATATTCTGGGGTTACTGTTGGTAATGCTCGATAGTTCGCCCAGTGTGGATAGAACGCAACTTGAAAAGCTTGAGAGCAATAGCCGTAACGTGCGCCGAGATGAAACTTTTATGCAACAGGGTTCACTCTGCCCAAATCTTGCAGTATTTGAGCTCCAAGTGGAGCTACTGATGGGCTACGAGAAGGTTGTAATCCTATCTGCCAACACTCCAAAATTGCGCTCAATATTCCCAAAGAATGTGGAGTCGACAAGTGCAACTAATTTCGCAGATATCGACTTTGCAGAGCGAATACTATACGTCTACTCTCCTATAGTGAAAGAGTTTGAGTATGCAAGTAGTAATATTGCTGATATTCCAAGGTTGTTGCTACCTCCAAGGGGCGTGTACTACGCCATTCAGGTGGCATTGCTGTCGGATGAACCCTCGTCTCTGAAGATGCTCAGGGGAGTTGGTCCAGTGCAAGTGGAGATCACTGATGAAAAAAAATATCGCTACCTTATCGGTGGATATAAGACCTATAAAGAAGCTCAACAAGGAGTTAAAGAGTTGTACAAAGTTGGTTTTAGAGCACCGAAGGTTGTTGGTTATCTCGATGGAGAGATTACGGATGTTAAGAAGTGCCAAATTGCCGAAAAAGAGGGCGTCTCAACAGCAGGAGCAGGTGCAAAATTCCGTGTGATTCTTACTACCACCGATGCCAATATTGGAGATATGATACGCACAACAATAGATATGAATTACAGCGGAAAGAGTGTCGCACGAGCTACGAGCAACGGTGAGATAATATTTACTATCACCGAATTTGACACAAAAGAAGAAGCCGAGGTCTTTGGCGAGATACTCAAACAAAAAAGTAATGAAGATAACATAAAGGTCGAACAAATATCAATTTAATATGCCGGTTCTATTTTGGATAATACTACTCATTGTAGTTGGAATACTGCTCTTTGTAGCAGAGTTAGTTTTATTGCCGGGGGTAACCTTTGCCGCTATACTCTCGTTTTGTTCAATGTGCGCAGCCGCAGCTTGGATATTTTCAGAATATGGCATACTCTACGGTTTCATTGGATTGGGCGGCATTCTACTGCTGATGGGAGTGCTCACAGCCATATATTTTCGAAGAAGTACGTGGCGTCGTGTAACACTTGACACGGAGCTTGCTCATAGTCTGGACACTCCGGTCGATGAGCTATGCACGTTGGGAGCCATTGGTACAAGCATAACTCGCCTTGCGCCAATGGGTAAAGTAATAATCGATGGCACGATCTTCGAAGCAAAGACAATGGGCGGCTTCGTAGACGAACAAAGAGAGGTTACCGTTATCGGATTTGAGAACCACAATATTATTGTTGAACTAAAAAAATAACTAAAAAATGATGCTTTTTAACTTTCTTCAAGCCACGCAAGCCGGAGAGACAGCAGCAGCTGTAGCTTCTCCCTTTAACTTTTCGCTGTTGATTATCATCGGCGTATCGCTTGTTGCGCTAATTATAATACTGTATTACGTGCCGATAGGGTTATGGTTTTCGGCAATGGTATCTGGTGTTAGAATATCTCTAATACAGTTGGTACTGATGCGATGGAGAAAAGTTCCACCAGCAAAGATCGTTACTGCGATGATCGAGGGTACTAAGGCAGGGTTGAAGCTGAGTTCAAATGAGCTCGAAGCACACTACCTTGCAGGCGGACACGTAGCCAACGTTGTTCACGCCCTTGTCTCTGCACAAAAGGCTAACATTGCTCTGGACTTCAAGATGGCAACCGCCATTGACCTTGCTGGTCGTGATGTATTCGAGGCAGTTCAGATGAGTGTAAACCCACGGGTGATAAACACTCCTCCGGTAACGTCGGTTGCCAAGGACGGCATTCAGCTTGTGTGTAAGGCTCGTGTCACTGTTCGTGCCTCTATTAAGCAGTTGGTTGGGGGTGCTGGCGAGGAGACGATTTTAGCTCGTGTTGGTGAGGGTATCGTGTCATCCATTGGTTCTTCTGAGTCTCATAAGACTGTGCTTGAGAATCCAGATAATATATCACGCGTGGTGCTGGAAAAGGGTCTCGATGCGGGCACCGCTTTTGAGATTTTATCGATTGACATTGCCGACATTGACGTAGGTCGGAACATCGGAGCCGTTCTTCAGATGGATCAAGCCAATGCAGACAAGAACATAGCTCAGGCAAAGGCAGAGGAGCGTCGTGCAATGGCTGTAGCTCAGGAGCAGGAGTTTATAGCCAAGGCTCAAGAAGCTCGTGCACAGGTTATCCTTGCTGAGGCAGAAGTTCCTAAGGCTATTGCCGAGGCATTCCGCAGTGGCAACCTCGGCGTTATGGACTACTATAAACTGCGCAATATTCAGGCAGACACTCAGATGCGTGAGGAGATTAGCAAGTAGGCATATAATGTTTTACACTTTGTCTTGTGTTAGTTAGTTAGTTAGTTGGGGAGAGTTATTTTTCAATTGACTTTCCCCATTAGATATAGTGGTTCATCGAGGGTTGTATATTAATATTAGTTTATTTTTATGCTTATACCACTTTGGAAGTGCGAGTTATTTTCCTGTCGATAGATTAGGTATTATTTTGATTCATTGATAGAAAATAAAGTTGCATAAAAATTTGCAGAATTGAATATATTGTGTAATTTTGTGGACTGAAAATGCGATAAGATATTTTTTTCGTAAGTTTTGGAATATCAAGGAGGGATGGGTGAGTGGCTGAAACCAGTAGTTTGCTAAACTGCCGAACGG